>JASHQT010000383.1 GCA_030039005.1 Bryobacteraceae bacterium | reverse complement strand
ACTCCATGCTCATGCTGTTCGGAATCGTGCTGTTGGGCAGCACGGCGTACTCTTGCAGCGCGATCAGATAGTCTTTATCCACGCGTGGTGAGTACGCGACCCTCGGATGAATGACGAACCCTCCCAGCATTCCGACCATTTCCTGCATCGCCATATGCGAGTGATAAAAGAAGGTCCCGTTCTGATGGAGCGAAAATTCGTAGACAAATCGCCCTCCCGGCGCCACCGGCTTCTGGCCGATTCCCGGCACTCCATCCATCTCGATGGGAAGCTCCAGTCCGTGCCAATGAATGCTCGTCGGCTCGGGCAGGTGATTGTCCAGGATGATTCGAACGCGGTCGCCCTCGTTGGCTTGAATGGTGGGACCTGGCGCGCTTCCGTTGTAGCCCCATAGATCCAAGGTCCGGCCCGGAACGATGGTTTGTTTGACCGGCTCCGCGATCAGATGAAACACCTTCACCCCGTTGTCCATCGTGAAGGAAAGGTCGCAGCCATCCGGCGTCATGACGGGTACCGGCGCCGAGTCCTCACGCAATGGCTGAGCGCTCATTGCCTGGGCCAGCGCGGCTCCCGCACCCATTTCTAAAAAGCTTCTAAAGAATTTCCTTCGGGGATTCAATTTACATCTCCTTCCTCGCCTTAAATCTGGGCGTACGAATACACGTACGCCAATCGAGTTGCGAACCGAAAGAGGCTAGATACGAAGAATGAAGGAAGAAATGCCGGCGGCGCCGGGTGGAGAGCCGTCCGAAAAATCGAACGTCCGCGTCACTGTGTCAGCCGGCCGAAGAGTCGCCGGTCTGGCCGGGGCGAGACCAAGCACGAAAAGCACCGGCATCTCGAAATGCTGGGCATCGGGCGTGGTGACTGCCGACATGACGCGCTGGAAGGAGCACGAACGCCGATTCGGATCGGGTGTTGGATGCTGATGCTGATGGCAGGGCGGAACGGATTCAGCACGGCCGCTATCAGAGGAACACAACTCGGCCGCGCAAGCCGTAACGCAATGGAGCTGGGCAAGCAGCAGCACCGCCGCCGCCGTGACGATCAGTTTCGCGCGAGCCACTGGGGTCCTTCATTCACGACGATAGCACGAACCGTCGCCTCCGTCCGGCGGACCCATTAGCTATCTGTAGCTATGAGACGCTTCCTTTGCGCCGCCCTTTTCTGTCGCGTCCACCGTGGGAACCCCTAGCGGATCGAACTGGGTCGTAAAATCTGCATCCGCGTGGATGTCTGCAACCGGGATGGTGTTCTCAGTGATTACGGGAACATCTTTTCGCTCTAGCTTCAGAAAAGTGTGGTCCGGTTTCTCAATGGTGACCCTTATGTCCATCCGATCGGAATCACGAAAGCTGGGCCTTAGCCTGACGTGTGTATCAAAAACAATAACGCCATGCTGTTCTAAGTGTGCTTTGAGGATGGTCGCAGGCCACTGACACCCTTGCCACTTGTCCGATGGAGCGTTTTTCTGATCCCTAACTAAGGCGTCACACGACACGTCCTCTACTTCACACTGTTGAAAGGTAGTGCCGTCCTGTTCTAAGGACTCGCATTTGGGCGCGGCGGCGTTTAAGCAGAACGCCAGCACACAACAGCCACACGATACGAGGATTGACTTCATCAGGCCGCCAACACAGGTGCACGATCATTCTACTCTGCCCGCAGCGCCTGCAGCGGATCGATCCCGAGCGCCCGCCGCGCCGGACCATATGCCGCCAGCACGCCGATCAACGCAATCAGAACCACGCCCGCGATCAGAACCACCGGATCCCGCGAGCTGGCCTGATACACAATGCTCGCCATCAGCTTCGCGCCCGCCGCGCCGAGCGCCAGCCCGATCGCCGCGCCCGAGGAAACCAACAGCCCCGTGCGGCCGAATATCAGCCGCAGCACCTGCGCCGGACGCGCGCCGATAGCCATCCGTATCCCGATCTCGCGCGTGCGCCGCGAAACGGTATACGCCGCCAGGCCGTAAATCCCCGTCACTGACAGCATGATGGCCAGCAGCCCGAACGCACCCAGCGCGATCGCCGCCGCATGCATCGGTAGATAAACAAATCCCAGCATCTCGCGAAGGCTCCCCACGCCGTACGCCGGCAGCCGCGGATCGAGGCTAGCCACGGCCTCCCGCATTTCGCCCGCCAGTTCCAGGTCGTTCCGCCGGGCGCGCGCGATCATGACGATCGAAGACGAGTAGCGCTGGAGCAGCGGAATAAAATACGCGGGCTGCGGCGGCTCGGTCAAGCTGGCATATTTTCCGTCCTCCACCACCGCAACCACCTCGGCCAATTCGCTGCCGCCCGCGTGGAAATGCCGCCCCACCGCATTCACCGTCCCGATCACTGTCCGAGCAAATGTCTCATTTACCGCCGCCACCAAAGGCCTGCCGTACACATCTTGCGGCGTGAATTCGCGTCCCGCCACCAGCCGCGTCCCCATGGTGTGAAAGTATCCCGGCGATATGAAATACCACGCAGCCGAATGCGCATACTTGGGCCGAAAGTCCGTCACACTCTCCGGGTAAACCACGTTGTACGATTGATCCGTGCTCAGCGGCACCGAGCTGGCATAGGCCACCGATTCCACGCCCGGCAGTCGGGCCACCGCCGTGGCGGCGCGCTGCTGGAATTGCACTCCTTGCGCGATGCTGTAGTGCACCAAACTGAGGTCGTATCCGATCGTCGCCGCTCCGTCGGGCCGGAATCCCAGCGGCGCATCGAGGGAGCGCATCAACCCCCGCGCGGCAGCGAAGCTCGCCGTAAGCAGTACGCAGCAGATCGCCACCTGAATTGGGAGAAGAATATCCCGCGCCGACCAGCGGTGCCCCGGCTTCCATCCCGCTTGGTTCTTGAGCGCTAGCGCCGGGTCCGCGCTCCAGGCGCTGCGCGCGGGCGCCATGCCGAACAGTAAACCGGTTGCGATCGCGGATCCCAAAGCTAAGAGAAAAATGCGCCAGTCCGGAACTACATCGAATTGGATGGGAAACTCCACCGGTGCGCGCCAATGGCTAAGCGCCCCAAGCAGAACAAACGCGATGCCACAGCCGGCCACGCCCCCGAGCAAAGAAAGCCACAGCGCTTCTGTGAGCATCTGCCGCGCGATCCGCCCTCGCCCCGCGCCAATCGAGACCCGCAGCGCGAGATCGCGGGAGCGGTCCGCTGTCCGCGCGGCCAATAAGCCCGCCAGGTTCGCGCACGCGGCCAGTAGAACCAGGATCGCCAGAAACATGACCGCGCCGGCAAACGAACGCACCGGTGTCCGGAGCATCGAGCCCATCAGCCCCGGCTTCGTCAGGCTCACGTGCATGCCTTCGTCGATCGGAAAGACTCGGGCGAGTTGTGCGCTGATGCGGTTCAGATCCGCCTCGGCCTGCGCGGGCGTTATACCCCTCTTCAGCCGTCCCGACACCATGAGGTCGAATGTTGGCCTGGCGTTCAGCCAGTTGCGCCCCTCGATTTGTGGCTCCATCATCATCGGAACCCAAACGTCGGGCCAATAATAAATCTCCGTTCCGTGGAACCCGCGTGGCGCAACTCCCAGCACCGTGTACTTCGCCTGATTGATGCGAATCTCTTTGCCCACCACGTCCGGACTTCCCCCGAATCGGCTTTGCCAGCAGGCATAGCTCAGTACCGCGAACGGACTCGCGCTCGGGTGCACATCCTCGGCCGATGTGAAAAACCGTCCGATCGCAGGCCGGATTCCGAGCGACTGGAAATAATTGCCCGTAACCAGGAATCCCCAGGCCAGTACCGCCGCGTCGCCCTTGGACAATGACATCGGATCCATGCGGTAAGCGAACAGCGATTCAAACGTGGAATTACGGTCTCGCAAATCCACATAATTGGGATAGGACTGCGTCGGGATGCGCGTTCCGTTCACATAGTAAACGCGCTCTGGCTGCGAGATCGGCAACGGCTTGAGCAGCAGTGTGTCGAGAACGCTGAATACCACCGTGTTGGCGCCCAGCCCCAACGCGAGCGACGCCACCGCGACCAACGTGAACCCGGGGCTTCTCCGCATCAGTCGCAAGGCATGCCGGGTGTCCTGCCATGCCGCCTCCAGCCACTCCCACATCCACATGCGGCGGCTGTCTTCCTTCAATAACGTCCGATTTCCGAGTTGCCGCATCGCCGCGGCGCGTGCTTCGCCGGCCGCAAGACCGCGCTCCTCATTCGCTGCCTGCTTCATTTCCAAATGAAATTGGAGCTCGTCTTCCAAATCCGCATCGAATTCGCGCGCGTGGAACAAGTATTTTGCTCGCCGCCACAGCTCCGTCAGCCATTCCATAAGAAATCCCTCAGGCGGGCTGGATCACTTTCCCGATCGCCCGCATGACTTTCTCGAATTCCGACAACTCCACGCTCAATTGCTTTTTGCCCGCGGCCGTCAGCCGGTAATAGCGTGCGCGGCGCTTGTTTTCGGTCACCCGCCATTCCCCCACGATCCAGCCCTTCACCAGCATGCGCTGCAGCGCCGGGTACAGCGTGCCTTCCTCTACTTGCAGGACCTCCTCGGACAACTGCTGGATATGCTGCGCGATCCCGTAGCCGTGCATCGGCCCCAGCCGGTTGAGCGTTCGCAGGATCAGCATGTAGAGCGTGCCGGGAGGAATTTCCGTTCGCGCCGGTTCGGTTCCCA
>JASHQT010000382.1 GCA_030039005.1 Bryobacteraceae bacterium | reverse complement strand
CGGATTCACGATTCTTCCAGCTGCGCTTGGTCGCGAGCGAAAGGATGGTGTAATTAGTTTGATTCTTGAAGGTACGGACTTCCGCGTCCTTCCCCAAAAAGCCAGTCAAGTTAACGAAATTGCCGAACATGCGATTCTCCTTTTCTGCTCCCGGGTTTTCTCGGGGCGCCCGAAAAGCAAGCGGAGCCACTCCCAAGCGAGCCGAAGTGCATTGTTGGGGGGACCGGGCGAGATTCTGGCGAGCTGCGGCGAGCAGGCCCGGAGGGCAGAATCTCGGCTGGGGGTGCCGGCAAAGCAGAACGGAGGCGAACGCCGGGCGTGGCTAGGACTTCAGTCCGTCAAGCGCCGCTGCGCCCGAGAAAGCAAGGGGCAGATCAAAGGAGGATGCAGTAACGACAATTTAAAACAACGCGAATGGTGATTAGCGGAAGGCCAGGAAGTACGACCGTTAGAAGCGTTCAAGCCGCAAGTAGGCCGTGAGTGAGGCGCCAGCTCGACGGGACCCCGGGAGATTGGCCAGCTTAGCTAGCTAGCTCCAGATGGCCGTTCGGTGCTGTCACTGTTCGCGCTTCTAAGCAGGCAGCGTGAAGAAAAACGTTGAGCCAGCGCCGGGGCCGTCGGAGGTAACCCAAATTCGCCCGCCGTTTCGTTCGACGATCTTTTGGCAGATTGCCAAGCCGAGCCCGGTGCCAGAATACTTGCTGTCATTGTTGAGTCGCTTGAATAGGCCGAAGACTTGATCGCTGAACTCAGGAGGGATTCCTATACCATTGTCTTGCAGGGAGAATCGCCAGTAGCGGCCTTCACGAGCCGCTTTGATCACGATACGAGGATGCTCGGAGTCCTTGCGAAACTTGATCGCATTCGCGATGAGATTTTGAAAAAGCCGCTGAAGTTGCACCTCATGCGTGCGCAGAACGGGAAGATGATCGTACAAGATCTCGGCCTGCGACTCCCGTATCGCCTCAGAGAGGTTTTCCAACGCCATTTCGACAGCCGCTGCAACGCTGACCTCCCCAAGGGCCTCGCTCTGAGACGTGGCCACCTTCGAGTAGGCCAGCAGGCCCTGGACAAGGGCGCTCATCCTTTGTGCGCCTATGGTAATGAAGTCCAGACTCCGCTGAGCTTCCGCATCGAAAGCATCGGTGTGGCGCGTAGCGAGGATCTGGCTGAACGCGGTTATGTTACGGATAGGTTCCTGAAGGTCGTGGCTGGCTGCATAAGCGAACTGTTCCAGATCGGCATTTGCACGTCGCAGATCCGCTTCCGTTTTCAGATGTTCGGTGATATCCGTATTGGTTCCGAACCACCGCAGAATGCGGCCATTTTCGTCGCGGATAGGCACCGCGCGGGAGAGAAACCAGCGATAAACTCCGTCCCTGCCGCGCAACGGAAAAGTGTCTTCCCATACCTCGCCCGTTTCCCTCGAATGCTGAACGCTCGCGACCACACGCTCAACGTGATCCGGATGCTGTACCTTTTTCCAGCCCCAATCCCGCATCTCTTCGAAAGTCAGGCCCGTGTAATCAAGCCAGCGCCGGTTATACCAGGTGACGTCGCCGAGCTTGTCACAGGTCCAGGCGAGTTGGGACATGTTGTCGGCCAACATTCGGAAGCGATCCTCGCTATCGCGTCCCGCCACGGCGGCTTTTTCGAGCAATTCAGCCTGCCTCTTGATCTGATCCTCTCTCTCCTTTCGTTCCGTGACGTCGTAGAAGAAGTTGGTGACACCCACAATCGTCCCTTGGGCATCGCGCACAGCGTCAAGATGCACGCAAACCGTAGACCGGCTTCCATCAGGCCTTTCGATAATCACATCGACTTCCCGAATGGAAATCCCGGTTTTCAGGACTTCCGCAATCGGCGTATGGCTATGCGCCATATAAGTGCCGTCGGCGCGGTAGAGACGATACGATCCACAAAAGCGCTCGTCGAGATCGCCGATAGGAGGCTGGCGTCCCCAAATGCGGGCAGCCTCGGAGTTGTACCAGGCAATGACGCCATCGGGCGCACTGACGCCATAGGCCGCCATCGGCAGGCGATCAAGAAAGTCCTGTGGGGGAGGCTCGGAAAACTCAAAGTTTGGAGAAGACGGGCCTGACATGAGCGGTTTCGCTGCCTTGTCGGCCTCCCGAACCGACGGCTTCAGCTCGCCGTTCCCCGCCACCGTCGGTTCCGGTTTCAATGCTGGCCCTGGGGTCATCGGATTTGCCTCCGCGAACCTTCATTCTACCGTTTATGGCTGGTGCTTGTTCGAGTTTCCACACCGCTACCTCGACTCCCTTCATCGCCTGAAAAAGCCGCTGCGTCGAACTCACCCCGCACGACGCTCCCCAAACCGCATCCGCAATCTTGGGATCGACAATTTCCTTCGGGAGAAGCCGACTGGCTGCAAAGTTGGCGAATTCAGTCCGAGTCGCTATTTTCCGCGCTCGCCGGCTGAGGAATCGCCACCCATCCTCACCGTTAACGCCCGGAGCGGGGATCAGCAAACCCTGCGCTTCAAGCCACGCAAATGCTTCCGAAAGTGCCAGACTGATTTCCTCACGTCTGCCAGGCGGGTAGCGCGTCTGATGCGGATTGGACGACGTTTGCCAAAGTTCGCCCTCGAGCTGCAATCCCTCCGACCGGAAAGCACAATCAACACGCGGTTTTCGCTGAGCGAGCCAGTGAGATGTGACCCGCGCGGATTACGCAGCTTTTTTCGAACTTACTTGGTAACGCTCTGACGTACTGAGCCAAGGGTGAACCTATCAGCGTAAGTGCGGTGAGCGAAGCAGAGACTTTCGAGCTTTGCGTGTCCAACCACGGTGAGCCGATACCGGCGGCGGCTCTTGAGCACCTATTCCAACCCTTCTACCGCAGCGCCGTTTCGCAGAACCGAGAAGGCCTCGGACTGGGCCTGTATATTGCGCACGAAATAGCCATTGCCCATGGCGGCACCCTGGAAGTGGACTCCGACGCGCGCCAGACGTGCTTCACGTTTCGGATGCCAAGAAATTAGAGCGCACCACCTGTAGCGGAATCTGGAAAACCAGGTGAACGTCAGGGCGCCTATGCTGACATGGGCGCAAATCCTTCGAGCCAGGATTCAATTCCTTCTCCGGGCGCTGGGGTCTGAGACCCAGACCTCAGTCCGCCCCTGGCGCACCCAGTTATGCCCTGCGATACCGTGCTAAACGGCGGACCGTTATTTCCTCAAGCCTACCTGCCAGTTCACCACCACAGTAAGCGGGATGGTGCGGCCGGCGATACGCGCTGCGCTATGCCGTCCGCCGCGGCGCGCAGTGGTCAGAGCCGCAGACGATTGTCCCGCCCGATCCATCCACCCGGCGCCGACGGGCGTACCGTCGCCTGCTCGCTGCCGGGCCTTGGGCAGCTTGTGATACGGGACTGTCGGATATTTGTGATGCTCCCAGTTGACGCCAGGCTTTGTGCGGGTGACAGGAGGGGCTGCCTGCCAACATCTCAGGGAAAGGCGTAGCGTATCGTCCGTGTCCTCGTGCTCCAGAGTCCAAGTCCATTGGGGGAGCAGTATTTGCAAGCAGGCCCGAGATACACAGGATCAAGATCATGACAATAGCTTCGGCTCGAACTAGACGAACCATAAGTGCTGCTCGGCGGCTTGTCGGCGGACACTGCACGCACCTGAAACGGGTAAGCGCGCCAAGCGTGAGTGCGAGCGCAACGAGAATGAGCTTGGCGATCAGGATTTTGCCCCAGCCGCTGAGCCATAGCCCGCTGAGCGTTCCATTCAGTTCACGATACGAAATGCAGACGCCAGACAGGAGGATTGCCGGAAGGATCCACGTGATCGTTCTTGAGAGGACTCCTCCGTAGCTCCACAGGGCGTTGGGATCGGGAGATCGTGCCAGATAGGGAAGAACCAGAAGTCCCGAAGCAATAATAATGCCTGACCATACAGCGATGCTCAGGAAATGGAGAAACATCGAAATTTCCGGGAACGAGAAATCACCAGCACTTGCGGGATGGCCTGAAGCGGCTTTTGCGGCCGCCAATAGGATGACAGCTGAGACAAATGGCCAAGCTGCGACGCGACTGTCGGCTCGCGCCGTCAGAAGGGTGGCGACGACCAAGACCGCGACCGCGAGGGAGTTGACATACCAGACTCTTCCGACGTGGGTGGAGGAGAGAATACTGGGAATTAAAGCGAGATTCGATGTGAAGCCGATGGAGCCGCTCATGCTTGCGGCGGCAAGCCAGGGACGAACGATATGGCAGACGATCAAGGCGGCCAGGGATGCCAGATACAACCGGACAAGCGACCTGGGGCGTACAGCATTCGTGGCCGGAGAAGAATCAGCCAGCCAGTGGGTCGCCACCAGGCAGCCTGTCACTCCTGCATATGCCGCGTCCGAAAGAGCTGCGAACAGGATGGTCAGCGCGAGGACCGGTCCCACCAATTACTTGACCGTGAACTTGTAGTTGCCCTCAAGACGATGAGCGTCGTCGGCGGCGACGCTAACCCATTTCACTGTGTACACGCCAGGCGCCAGAGCCGGGAGCGGAAGCGTCATGGTCTTGGCGTCTTTGCCGACCACGGACGGTTGCTTGCTGATCGTTTTGCCACCGGCATCAGTGAGCGTCATCATACTGAATTTCGGCTCCAGCTCCTCGCTGAAATGAACGACGACGTTTGCCGGCGCAGCGACTGTCGCGTTGGCAGCGGGCGTCATCGAGACGGGTTGAGAGTGGGCGAACGCGGTTTGCGACGCCATAAATAGGGCAAAGACAGATAGCGCCAACGCGAGGCGCTTCGTTGTAAATATTTTGAAGGGCCTTAAACTCATAGATCTGTTCCTTTCCTGGGGCGAGTATGGCAACAAAGTCCTACAGAGCTGTATCCGGTGTTTCTAGTTGCTTCGACATTACCGTTCCTTGGACAACCTCTTCCTTTATTTCTCGACCGGGGCCAGATACGTCAGATTCGGCAAGAAGAACCTCCAACGTCTGAGCCCGACTACAGATCGACACCACGTCATCGAAGCACCTCATCTGAATCGATGCTTTCTAGAATTGGGCACTCGCTCGCCGGACCACGTCCCGAGCATCGCTCCGCAAGCCGATGCAGTGCCATTTTCATTGCCTTCAAAGTGCGGATCTTTCCCTCGATCTCGGCTATCTTCGCCTGTGCAAGGCTGCGAACCTCGGCGCTCTCCCGGTGGGTATCGACGCGAAGAGAGAGCAATTCCCGGATCTCCGCCAACGAAAATCCGATTTCCTGCGCCCGCTTAATAAAGCGGACCCGACGCACGGCGTTGTCCTGGTAGACCCGATAACCGGAGATAAGTCGCGGTGGCTCTGGCAAAAGCCTTTCACGCTCGTAATAACGGATCGTTTGAAGGTTCACCTTGCCACGTTCTGCGAGCTCGCCAATTTTGAGCGCCATCTCGATCTCCATCACTTACATTTGTAGGGTAAACCCTATACTCAAGTATAGGGTCAAGGATCTTTTGGGCGACGGAGACGAAAACGGGTATCGGGCCCCGAAGCCGCTGACCTCAACACCGCAGAAGCCTTGGGTTAGAGCAAAGAGGAAGCCGTGGCCGCGAGCACGAGATCCTGCGCGATCGCGTACCGGCCCATAGCGGCCCACGGCCACCACTCAAGTTTCATCCGCCGCAAGCCGGCAAACGTGAATTCACCTTCCATAAATGTCGTAGTCGAGGCGTCAGAGTGATCGCAAAGCAGCAACTTCCATCCATCAGTTTAATGAGCGGCCGAACCCCGTGGAAACCGGACGCCAGAGTGGTCGGGCGGGTTTTCCCAGACCGGTCAAGTCCTTAGCGTCTTCCTTGTCGCGCAGCGCTGCGGCGAACAACCCGCACACATCCCGGTCCAGATGTTGGCCGGACCGGAAAGCCCGTATCCAGATTCGCTTGTTCGGATCCCGAGAGTCGGCGGTGCAGCGGCGCGTTCGCGATCACTCCAGGGGTCTCATCCGATTGAACCGTACATTCCGCGCGTTGTAACGGCTGATGGTGAATCCGGCCACGCCTCCGCGCGCGTTGCGAAAGAACTTCACGATCCCCGGTCCGGTGAACGCATCTTTCCCAAAGGGCACAAGGGAAATCTGGGTCATACCGGGCTGTCGCAAGGCCAGTCCGGAACCTTTCAGCATGATTCCGAAGTCTGCCTCGAGTTCTCCGCTCCAGTACTCGCCGGTGAACGAGGCCAGTTCCGCTGTATGAGGATTCGTGGTCACCAGTTCAAGGACGGCATCCAGCCAGCCGTCGCCTCCTTGTACTTTCAATGACTGCTGATGCGCACCGTGCCCGGGGATAAACTCGATCGTGCCTCCTGGCAACCGCAGGTGCGCCCGATCAATCGGAATCAGATCGAAGTCGGAATCACCACTGTAATAAGTGTGGCCGATCAGCTTAGCCCCGCGCACCGAAATCGTGATATCGCGTAAACCTTCCTCGGAAGGATTTCGATATACCCCCGCGCGCGCCTTCAGTTCACTGTACGTAAGGCTCACGGTGGTCGCAGGCGCGTTCACGGCCGCGCGCGGCTCCAGTCCAGGAGTCCTTTCGAGATAGATATCCGCGATGTTCTGCGTCAGGGCAGTCGCATCTATTGCATCCGAATTGCACAGCAGCGCGATGGCCAGCTTCTGCTGCGGGAAACGGATAAGTTTCGCTTCTATCCCGCGATCGTCACCCCCATGCTCAACGGTCGGCAGGCCACGGTAATTCATCAGGAAGAGGCCGAGACCGTACTGGGTTGGCTTGCCGTTATTCAGCATGGCTGGCTTTTGCATCGACGCCAGGGTCTGCGGAGTCCCTACGCGTGGGTCTTCGAAATTCCGCTCCCATCGCAGCAGATCCTCCGGCGTCGTATACAACCCGTCGTTGCCCACTACTCCCACCGCCTGGGAGGCCGCATGCAGCCCGCGCTCATCCCATGTGTAGCCGTCTGCGCGATTCGGAATTACGAGCTCCGGGCTATCGCGGATCAGCGTTCTCGTCATGCCAAGCGGCTTGACGATGCTTCCGACCAGGTTGTAGGCGCCGTTGTTGTACAGAAACTCGGTGCCAGCCGGCGAATCGACGCTCCGCTGGCGCGCGAGCATCCGGACCATGCCTCGTTCTGGTCCTCGAACGGATCTTGATTCGCCCATCCAAGAAGCGTGAATCCCTCGCGTAACCCACTCGTATGCGTGAGCAGGTGCCGGATGGTCACCCGGTGTTCATGGTCCGCCCATTCCGACAAAGGACGCCGTCGGAGAGCATCAGCATGCTTTTTACCTTCCTACGAGCAGCTTTGGCGATCACAAGAACGTAGACCAACCCGGAATGATCACCGACTTGCATGTCTGGTGCCCCTATGGTTTCACCCACGCAGAAACACAAGTCCTCCTCAGCATCCAGCGTCTTACCTGGA
>JASHQT010000381.1 GCA_030039005.1 Bryobacteraceae bacterium | reverse complement strand
CCGAAGAATTCCGAATACTGGCAGCGAAACGGCACCCGGTTGAGCTATCAGGTCATTCTCCAGGCGGCGAGCGTTGCCAATGCCTCATTGTGGGTGAGGTCCGGCTTTATTTCCAGCTCCAGGGCAGACACACCTTCCAGATTGACTTCGTATTCTTCGAGTTCGCTGGTTGATCCGGCCGGACTGAAATTCCACTGCTGCCGCACGATTTCTCTCGGGCTGCCTCCATCCGCGGTTAACCACCGAAGTGTGAATTGCTGCAGGCGGGCGCACTTCGACTCCAAAAAATGAAGCTGTATCCGACGCAGGGCCAAAGGCTGATCGAAGATGAGGCGGATTTGCTGCTCGCCCTTTCGCGCCGCCCGCCAGCCGGGACTGCCATCGGCCGTGAAGACGGATTCGATGGGAAATTCTGGATCTTCCGACGTGACTTCAACCGTCGCGAGCTGCCCCAGATCCATCCAAGGCGTGCCGGACACCGACGTGGCGGGGGTGATCGCCGAATTGACAACTCTTTTTCGCACATCCTTATTCTCGCCGAAGCGCGCGCTAAGTGCCGTAATGAATAGGATCAACGAATTCTCAAGGCGGATTTGTAAGAAACGGGGCGCGAAGCAGTAAGGCCGGTCAGGAATCGAATCGGATTCGGCGACCCTGGACACTGATTCGCTCGATCAGTGCGATCAGCTTTGTTGACCTTGCGTTTTCTTTCGCTTGCAGTAAGGTCGGCGGGATTTGTGTGCAGGAAGTGTGCGCGAGCCAATCACCGCGTGCGCCCCGCGATGTTGATACGACTCCGATGCGCCCAAGGGACGGTAGCGCGTTCCAAGGGCTCCGTCGTTTTTCGCTAACTATTAACGATTCCAACAATCCGGGGAAGCTGCTTTCGCTCAAATCGCAAGTCCCACGGATCGAACAGATCGGGTTCGGACACAGTTCTGACACAGTAAAAAAGCAGGGGCACGGGTTTCTTCAACAGGGTGACAGTCGTTGCTACGGTGACCATCTCTCCAATGAATGTACCTGCCCGGTCCCGGATCGCGCGAGGTCGCAGCACCCGCAGACATGGCCTTCAGGAAATGAGAGTCGTCATAGGACAGTATGATCTGGGTGAGGTACCCTTGCCAGAATTCCTTGGCGGGATCGAAGCAGACGTAGTGCCGTAGGTGAGGAATCACAATAGACAAGGCGTCCATCTCCGCAATCGACTCCAGAACCCAAACATCCTTGTTGGTTTCGAGCGCCGTGGCGGCGGCGACGCCGCACTCCCAGCCCACCCAGTCCCGCGTATGCTTGAGTTCCTCGACATGCTTGCCCAGGAGCACGAACACGGCATTGGACTGGCGGATATCCTGGGCGATCCGCAGCGCGTTGGCGGGGCCTTTCAAGATCGCCTCGAACTCTTCAAAGATCACCCGGACCGGGGTGGAGGCGAACGCCTTCGACAGGAAGGAAACCAGTTCCTTATCCTTCGCGCTGTGAGAAACGAAAATCTGTGCCATGGTCTACTTTAAGTCTGCCAGGGAAAGCCCACAACGCCTCGGCATTCTGCGTCACCTACTTCGTTTCGACCCAGACCCCGTGTCGTCCTGAACAAGGCCAGCCGTTCTGGTCTTTGTGAGCGCGCAGCGCGGAATCACGCTTCGAGTGATCAAACCGCTTGTTGCACCGGCTGCATTCGTAAACGTAGATCGGCCCTGAATAACCGGAGGTCCGGCATCTCGTCGGCGATGAGATGCGTGGCCCATACGTCGCCATCGGAACGGAGATTGGACCTGCCGGGGTCAATTCAATCGCATAGCGCGGCGCGAAAGTCCGTTGCGTCGCGCGGGCACCGCGAATGCGGTCGATACGATAGCTGCGGTGTTGCTGGTTGTCGACGCGGACCGCATGGAGGATGATGTCTCCGGCCTGCGTGCGCCGCAGAGAGTATGGCTCGATCGTCCGGACGCCGCGCTTCCCCTGCTCGTCGACATAATCAAGTTCGACGCACAGGCGGTTGGACGCGGCAAACCGGATCACTTCGATGGGCGCCGAGCTCGCCATGCCGGGAATGGTGATAGCGCCAGCCGCGGGACGGATGACAATGTCGCCTGGTGACAACGGGAAGGCTGCCGGGATCACCGGCTGCCGACCCTGGTCGATCCAGGAGAGTAACGCCGGGAGTTCGCTCCAGAACGCATCAACGGGGGGAAGTGACGGGAGCTGGTGTGTGAGCATAACGGACCACTCCGCCACGAGGTCTTCATGCAGCGTAGCGAGTGTCGCAAGGGTCGGGAAGGGAATGCCTTTGAATGCACACTTCTTGGTCAGGGCATCATGGATGACCAACGCAGCGGGGTGGAACTCGTCATGTCTGAAGAGGTTGATCACGTCGTAAAGGTCGCGGGGGCGCGCCCGCTCGGCAAGCGCGCGCACTTTCTCGGCGAAGACTTCCTCGTAGCTGTAGCAACGCGCCGTGATGCCGTCCTCAGGGGCATCGGAGTACGGATGGGAAACCGGGCGATCGACGGGCGCCAACACCAGTATTTCGTCGGTCGTGAGATCCAGTTTGATTCGTGGCAGGTCGCCGCCCGAGGGCGCAATCGGGCCGCGATAGGATGTGCGCCCCCGCCCGGCCGGCCGGTCGCGCCGGTTTTGGAATACCTCGAAATGGAGTTTGTCAGGCGGAAGCTCGATGCCGGTTTGCTCATACACCCAGGTGGACACCTCCCGAAAGGCTCCAAGCAGGAAATCGAGATTTAGATGGGATTCGTCGGTCAGCGTGAAGTCGAGGTCCTCGGAGAAGCGGTAAGTTTCGAAGTAGCACTTCTTAAGGCAGGTCCCGCCCTTGAATACCCATTTCTCCGCCAGCGCCGGATGGTTGTAGATGCCGGCCAGGAGCCAGCCGAGAACGTAGTCCTTTTCGACGACGTTGGGCACCAGCCCCAGGTTGGTGGCGGTGACCAGCAGCTCACGGCGATCAATCACGCCCTGTGTCCGCCTCCCAGTTCTTGGGAATCCAGAGACGCCAGGCCTTGACCAGACGAGGACAGGGCAGCGCGGGATCGAGCTTCGCGTTGCCTTCGGTCAGGCGCTGTCTGCACGATTGGGCGAGCGATTCCTTACCGGGCATCTTCGAAACCAGGAACCCCAGTCGCTTGAATATGGCGCCGTTACCGAGTTTTTCTGCATAACGTATGAGAGTATCGGCATCGGCCTCGGGATCGCGGAGGTATTTCTGAAGGCACAGCACGACGTGGCGGGTGCCCCCGCCCGTTGCCGGGTCCGCGAGAAGGTCGACGATGGTTCGATGTTTGTCGGCGATGGAAACCCGCGCCTGCCCGCGCCAAAGATTTTGCAAACCAAAAAGCGCATCTTCCGGTATGCGTTTAAGTGTGAATGATACGCCCTGCACTACCGACTCCTTGGTGCGAAACGGCTTGGCGGTGAATACGAAGATGCTGCGGAAAAGCTGTTCCGTAAGATCCCAGTGTTCGGCGGCAGTCCAGCCACCGATGTAGCCGGGTGCGAATAACGCCGGAACCAGCACCCATGGGTCCTTGAGGACCTGTTCGGTGGTGGAAACATCAAGGGGAATGGGCGCGTAGACGCCGCTGCCTACACGCTTAAGCCAGCCCTGCTCCTGCCACCGGGAAAGAACTTTGGCGGCGGCATGGCGATCCACGCCGAGGGCCTTCACGGCGTCCTCGATGGTCACAAGATCCTTAGCCGTTTGTAGCACGGCAGAAAGCCGCGCCCGCGCCTGGGAAGTGAACCGATCAGACTCCAGGGCCATGGTATATCTAATATGACAATTGTCGCCTTTAATGCGACATTCAACATCTATGATATACCCTGACCGCTACCCTGTCCAGCGCCTTGGTACAGTACGAATGCTGTTTTTCCCGTTTTAAGGGCATTGTAGCTGGTGGAATGTACCCACCGGATTCGTGCGGTGACCGTGGCCCCAGACTGCTACCACCAACCGCGCGCCCCCCCGCCTTTCTACTTCTTGCGGTTTTGGCGTAGATAGTCCGTCAGGGAACTGCTTCCCGTGCGGTCCAGGAGCGTGCGCAAATGCGCGTCGCCCCGCATTCCGGCGGCGAAGTCGTCGCCGTAGGTTTGCCGCAAAGTATCGATCCGTGTGTTGCCGTTCTTTTCACGCGTCTGCCCGTTATTGTCCCGATAGCGGTCGTCCAGTCCAGGTTGTCTAGCCATGGTTACCTTGTCACCAGCGGGCACTGATTGAGCGAGAGCAGGTTGTCGTTCGGATCGTGATCCGGCGAAGTGCGTACGTACGGCGGCCGGCCGGCTGGCCGGACGACGCGAACGTTGGCGCGGATTCCGTTTCGCGGGTCAAGTACGAAAAAAGTGTTGGTGCGCGCATCGATGCTGGCGATCACCTGTTCGCGGGTCCAAGTCCACTGGGCGCCGCCCAAATGCGTAATATGCTCGACGGTACTCTGCGGGTTAGGTTTGATGATGCAGGTCACTTGTACATCGGCCATTCTCTGGTTCTCCTTGAAATTCAATTTGCTACGGTAGTGGCCGCTCCTGAAGGAAGGCTCCCTACTCATGAAGGCTGCACCGGAGGGCTCCATCGACACCAAAATAAAAACAATTCACGTGTCGATCATGGGGGCGGACGGAGCAGTTCAAAAGGGGCCGCTGCTCTGTACAATGATCCAGGGCTTTCCGATAGAAAATGGCCGACAACGCGGCGAAAAAAGTGCCGAAGGAGCGGGCTGCGACCCTCGCCGAGGTAGAGTCTGCCATAGCGGCCCTTTCCGACGTGGACTTGTATCGCCTGCGGGCATTCGCGGAGCGCCGCGAGTTCATGCTCGGCGAGAAGGCGCGCGGACGCGACCTCCTCGGGGAGGCTTTCGAGCGTGTCCTGCGTCTGTCGCGCAAATGGGACAAGACAAAGATCGGCTTCTTGACATTCTTCTATGGCGCGATGCGGAGCATCGCCTACAGCTGGCTGAAGGAGAAAGTCGATCCCACCGAAGCGCCGGTGACCGCGTCTTCGCTGGTCGTCGAGCATGACGACGGCAAGCTGACCGACCCCGTGGAAGACTTCTCCTCCCCGACCATTGATGCGTCTCAGTTGCTCGTCTTCCGGGAAACGCTGGAAAGAATAGACGCCTTGCTAGCCGATGACGACGAGGCGCGCATGATTATCGAGGGATTCCGGGATGGGCTCGAACCGTCAGCGATTCGGGATCTCTGGGAGTTTTCTCAGACGAAGTACAACGCCATCATTATTAGAATGCGGAGGAAGATGCGGAAAGCAGGGATTACCGATCCGCGAGGGGTGTCGCGCTATGTCCAATAAAGACCGCCACGACCGCCAACTCGACGCACTGCTGAATGAGATTGACCGGTCTATTGCTGAAGCTTCTGATGCTGAAATCGCCGAGGATGCCAACATGGCAGGAGTGGACCTGGCAGCCAACGCTAAACATCTAAGGGAGCGATTCGTGGATGCGGCGCGGGCGTTTCATAAACGCAAGTTCGTCCAGGCAAAGCAGGCATATGCGAGAGAGGTGAACGACCTTCGAAGCCGGACCTACGACATCCCGGCTTCGGCAGCGCAGCAGCGTGCTTTGCTCCTGCAGGCGCAGAGTGCGATGACTGTAGGTGCTTTCCGGGACTTCGAGAGCATGCCGGACAGCGACCTGCCGGCGTTGATTGAAGAACTTTACGCTCTCGGGCTGCTGCCGTTGCCGGATAAGAAGGTCGAATAGTGGGCGCTCCTATTTATACGTCCGCTGCCGAACTGCTCGACGAACTCGGCATCACTGAGCCCGGCGAGGTAGACATGGAGGCCATCGCGCAGCACTGCCAGGCTACGATCATCTACAAACCGCTCAAGGGTTGTGCGGCCCGGATCACCGGCAACGAAGACCGCGCCATCATCACGATCGATGACGCATGCCGCAGGGAACGCCAGCGCTTCTCCGCGGGCCACGAACTGGGGCACTGGATGTTCGACCGGGGAAAGGTTTCCCTGTTTTCCTGCGAAGAAAACGTCTTTCTAAACGAATGGTCCAAGTGGAATCCCGAGACGCGGGCCAACCGCTACGCCAGTGATCTCCTGATGCCGGAATTCATGTTCCGGCCCAGGGCGACGGCACTGAGAAATGCTGATTTCGAAACCGTGAAGACGCTGGCACATGTATTTGAGACGAGCCTTACTGCCACGGCGATCAGGCTTGTCGAACGGGGCCCTCTCCCGGCGATGCTCATCTGCAGCAGCGGCGCCGGGATCGAATGGTATGTTGCCGGCGAGGGTACGAAGGCGCTACGCCCCACGAAACCAGGGCCAGATTCGTTCGCGAACGATGTGCTGTCTGGAGACGAGACCGACGCCTCCGGAGATGTTCCCGCCTCAGCCTGGTTCGACCATGAAATCGCCGAACGCCACCGCATCATGGAACACGCTATTCGCGGGTTCCAGGACACTGTGCTGTCCCTCCTTTGGTGGAAGAACGAGAGAATGCTTTTGGAGTTGGATGACTATGAAGAAAGGCGTGCGGCAAGACGATGGGACGATCGGGATTGACAGCCTGAAAGCACGTGTGGGTCCGGTTGCTAAACGGCTTCGAGGCGTCGATGCCCTAGGCTCCCAGGTACCTCAGCCATTCCCGAGGCCCATCGATTACACCGTGCTTAGCTCTTTCGACGCCGAAGAGGACTCCCCTGCCAGCTACTGCATGAATTCAGGCGCTAAAATCAGGATGTTGGGAAATTGAGACAATTCAACGAGGTTATGTTTTAAGTCCCAACGGGTTCGCCGCCGGAGTTCCTGCCGGCGCAAGGATTGTTGGAACGTTGTGTCTATCACTCAAGCCGATCAGCGGAAGCTTTTTCAGCTCTCAGGAAACCGTTGCGCTTTCCCGGGCTGCCCTCGATCTCTCGTCCGCCCAGAAACCGCGCAAGACGACTCTGTAGTGCTGTCGGAGGTTGCACACATTGTCGCCCGGAGCTCCGATGGTCCGCGCGGGCATGATCCGCTTCCTTTAGCGGAACGCGACAGCTTCGCTAATCTGATCCTGCTGTGCGAAGAGCATCACCACGTCGTCGACGCTCAGCCTCATTTCTATACAGTCGCGCGACTCTTGCAGTTCAAGCGAGATCATGAAGACCTAATTGAAGCCACCTTGAACCGATCCACTGGTTCACAAGTCGCGCCCATCGCGAACGTGCGGGAGACTTTGCACAGCACGCTTCTGCCAGTAGAGCGCATGCCGCGTTACGTATATGACATTCCGGTGGACTACCGCGAGGGTGACGAGAAAGAGGTGGGTTCGCTCATCAACAGGGGATCGGGTTCCCGTTCGATGACACCTTTTCTGCTGCGCGAGGGACGACTCTACTGCTTTAACAATTTGCGCGACAAGAATGGTCCCTTTCGTCAGCTGGTGGCCGATCCGGGTAAGGCCCACCGTGCCGAGTCGGCAACATGGTGGAACGATGAAAAACTGACGCCCTGGTTTATCTCGTTGTTGAACCGGTCGCTGAACAAGCTTACCGGCTGGCGGGGCCTCAATCTGGATCGGGACCATAACAGATATTTCTTCGAACCGCCGGAGCCGGGCAAACCATTGAGCGTCGACTACACGCCGCTAAATCAGGCTAAATCGACCCGACAGGCCGTCTGGCAGCCCGTGAGCAAGCGCACAAACACGCCACGGCCATATTGGAATCATCTGGCGGTTGGCCTGAACTTTCAGCGTGTTGGCCGCAACAATTGGTGCCTCATCATCCGTCCGGAGATGAGGATTACCAGGGACGGGATGAAGCCAATTGAATCCGGGAAAATTGGCGGCAAGGTGACGCGCAGGAAATCGCGGATGTTCAACTACGATTTGCTGGAGGAGCTCCAGTTCTGGCGGGATTTTCTGAGTGAAAGCAGCCCCCGTATTATTTTTCCGTTCGAGGCCGGCCAGCATATCGTCGTTTCGAATCGTCTAATGGAATCAGAAATCGAATGGCCCGGCATTCCGGAGCAGTATGCGAAGCCGTTTCGCAACGTCGAGCCGGAAGAGGATCTGTTTACGGCTGCGGACCGCGAGCAGTTGGAAGAAGAGTACTCGGACAATGAAGAGGAGTGGGATGAGGCGGAGATCGAGGAATAATCCGCCCGTCAGCGCGGGCCCGTCTATCCGGAGCCGGTATCTTGGCGAACTGCGATTGGTATTTGCCGATGGGCGCGAGGATATCGATCCGAAGCTAGGGATCTCGCGATTCGGCCCGAAATCGTGGCGGCCCGAGCGTCGTCATCCTTCCGCCCTGAGGGTCGGCTTCATAGGGCCGCCGGACGCCATTGAAACATCGCAACGTTGGCTTGAGAAATCCGCCGCTGGAGTTCATGGCGACGAGGATCATCCAGAGTTTCCAGGATGCATGGCAGACCGCGGCTTCATGACAAAGCTGACGTTTGATCCAGCCTGGACCGCTCCTCTATTCAGGGCAGAACTCGATGAGATCGCCCGCGTGCGCGGGCTTAGCGACCGTTTTCATGGATTCTTGTGCCTGCTTGAGGCGAAGCTGCGCCTGCTGTCCGAGCGTGATCAGTCTCCGGAGTACATAATAGCCGCTATCCCTGATGACCTTTACCGAAAGTACCGAGTCGTTAACTTCAAAGATCCAGCTGCTGGCACCGTTCATCGTGATCTGCGTCGTGCCTTTAAGGCGATGGCAATGAAGTACCGGATACCGACCCAGATTCTCCGCGACGCAACAGCCACTGAATCTACTGGAGACAATCTGTCGAAGGTCGCCTGGAACTTTTTCACGGGTCTTTATTTCAAGGCCGGCGGCACGCCTTGGGGGCCGGTCGGCTTGCAGCCAGGAAGCTGCTATGTCGGCATCAGTTTTTACCGGCAGCTCGGGACGGCTTCATCGAAGGTCCAGACCAGCCTCGTTCAGGCCTTCGACGAGCATGGTGACGGCCTCGTCCTGCGGGGCCACGAGTTCGAATGGGACGCTGAAAAGGAGGGTACGAACTCGCCCCATCTTACTGACGCACATGCACAGCAACTGGTGGATTTAGTTCTGACCCGTTACCAAGGCGAGATGGGGCAATTACCGCAGCGCGTCGTTGTTCACAAGAGCTCCAGGTATTGGCCGGCCGAAAAGTCCGGATTTGAGCAGGCGCTCAGGAAACGCGTGCAGAAATACGACCTGGTGGCTCTGTCGCCCCAAAGTTCCGTCAGGCTCGTGACGAAGAGCCAGTACCCACCGCTGCGAGGCACTGCGTTTTCCATTGACGATCTAGACTTTCTCTACACGACCGGATTCATCAGCGAGCTTGGCCAATTTCACAGCACGCATGTGCCGGCTCCGGTCCGCCTCGCGGATCATATCGGCAACGACACGCCGCGGGAGACGCTCCTTCGTGAGATTCTCATTCTCACGAAGATGAATTGGAATTCAGCGCGCCTTGGTGGCCTGATGCCGATAACCCTTCGGTTCTCCAGACTCGTGGGCGACATCATGCGTGAGATCGGCGATTGGGAGCCGCTTACGAATTTCAAGTACTACACGTAGTCACGCTTAAGCCAATGCCGCCATAGTGCGCGCCCTTCCGGACCGCCGTCTGTGTTATGTTGGCCGCGCGGATGAACGGTAAATGTTGCGCAGCCTGTTTCGATGACGTCGTGTTGCGACGGCAGATCGAAGAGCATGGAATTATCGGCAAATGCGACTTCACAGGCGCAGCTAACGTGAAGGTTGTGCCAGCAGCAACCCTCGCGGAAATGTTCACGTCCCTCCTCGGTCTATATCGATCCGGAGGACGCGCTACAAGCTCATTGGTGGATTGCATTCAGGTCAGTGATGGTTGGCGTGTTTTCAGCGAGCGGCTCAGTGCAAACGAATCCTGCAGCCTGCTCGATGAGATCCGGGGCGTCGCGCCCGCGGACTGTAACAGTGCAAGCGCCGGAGAATGGGCGCCGAAGCAGAGGGCTTCGAAAGAAGACCACTACCGGTGGTGGAATGAGTTTTCGCTGGAGGTAAAACACGGACGCCGCTTTGTCATGGCGTCCGTAACCGGAAAGGACGACCCCCACGTCGTACTTTCGAAACACCTCGATAAATTTACGTACACTCTCCAAAAGGGCAAGAATCTTTACCGGGCCAGGGTGGCATGCCATCAGCCGGCCAGAACGCGCGGCTCGGGAGAATACGTGCGTTCCCCGCGGGTAAGGAGATGGGTGCGCCGCCGGAATGGAAAGCGCGCGCGGGGCGAGGAAACCCAAGCGGCATTAGTTACCTGTACGTCTCCGACGAGGAAGCGACGGCTATTGCGGAGGTCCGCCCCTACCTCGGAGCAAAGGTCAGCATTGCCAAGATTGAAAGTCAGTCAACGCTCCGGCTAGTTGACGTTGCCAGGAACAGGAAGGTCTTTAGCCCTTTTCTGGAGCCCTACCTGGAAGAGGTTCTCGAAGCATTTCAAATGCTGCAGATCTTGAACGAACAGTTGTCCCGTCCGATTGCCCCGGACGACGCCGAACTAGACTACCTGCCGACCCAGTATTTCGCTGAGGTCGTTCGCGACCGCGGTTTTGACGGAATCCGATATCAGAGTGCCGTTTCCACGAACGGAACAAATGTTATGGTCTTTGATCAGAACCGCACGATGGTACTCGAAGCCAAGCTGGTAGAGATTGCGGACATTTCCATGCGGTACAAATACCTCACGCGATAAAGGTAGAGTGGGCGGGCCGTCCGATCTTCTGCTCTTGCTTGACGGCCTCGATCGCTCTCACCATTTCATGCGTGACGTTCTTGCTCCCGAATTTTCCTGGTAGCCACGCGAAGCTCGACCAACGGAAGTCCTCCGGGCCAAGTTTGAGGAATTCGAACGGCGCATCCTGGTGAGTCCGACCTGTCCGCTTCACGTACCGCCTGATTCCGGGATCAACTACAAGGATCCGGACGTCCTGGCTGTCGTTAACGGCGGCCGCTAATTCAACGTTTACGATCCTGTCATGAAATGCGTATCCGACCACCACGATCAGGCGTGCTCGTTGGGTGAAGTCGTGCAGATGTCCATTGAGAGTCTTGTACGGCTCCCTCTCTGCCCAAGGGAAATAGGTTCCACTCGGGTCGTTCATGAGGCCCCAATACTCATCGCCGAACCATGGTTCGTGAGCATGGCCAGGATAGATCATTTCAAACTGATGGGGTGGATACCCTTCATTCTGTGATTCGGTATCAGGCGTGAACGATCCCATGGACTTTACGGGCCCACCGGGAAGCCAGTTCGTCGAGCCGTGCAACTTGAACAGCGCGATGTTCATTTTCCCGGCCGCAGCCTTGATCTTCGAGAAACGGCCGGCGTCCCATGGTCCGCCCAGGAGGTCGAAGCCGTCGATTAGATGGTACCGGCTCATGCACTCAACGGCCAGTTTCTCGAAGGCCCAGTCATAGTTGAGCGTAAAGACCGGGATCACCGGCTGCCGGGCGGACAGGCACTTCAGGATAGGCCGCCACAGAGTATCCACCTTCCGTCCGGAACAGTCGCCGCATGTTTCGTGCAGCAGCTGAAAGACGCGGCTGTTCAGGCTCCTAAGCATGTCATCAGCCACGGACGGAACCGATTCATTCGCGGTAAAACCGGGCAACAGTTCCGGCAGCGAACTGCGTCTGGCAAGCCACAACATCAATTGCAGTTCGTACAAGTGTTCGAGAAAATCTTCGATGTTGATATCTTTCTCTGAAACGCGGAACCTGTAGGCGGCCGACCGGTGGATTTCCGCTGCTGCTCTACCCTCCGGCGTGTTGTCGCACAGCTTCTCCCGCAAGCTGACCGTCGTCGGCATGCCAAGAGGAACGGATGCGCCCGCTCCGAGTATGAATACTACCTGAGATGCGTCAGCTTTCCTCTTCATGTCTAAACAGCGTAGCGCCGCGCCGCCGGATTTAGGTTGGCACGATGATGTGAGTCGTCGATCCGACCGGATGGAATGAAGGTTGCCTGCTGAGAATGCGGCCGCCGCGGCTCGTGTGGTGCGCGGCGCAGGGAAATGCATCAGGCTCCAACGGAATCTTCGCGTGGGGGTTGTGGTAAACAGAGAGACCTTCGCACCACGTCTCCGAATACTCGGGCGAATGGACCTCCGAGGCGAATTGTTCGGGCAGCAGCGATCCTTTGTAGCAAAAGCCGCCACGAACCATTTTGATGTCGCGATCGCCGAATCCGGCGAGGAACCCCAGCCGGTTGAATTTCGGCAACGTCCCACTCGGGTTCGCAACGACCGCGCTAATATTCTCGCTGTCAGGTTGACGAAAGAAGCCCGCTGGAATTGGCGGTTCGTCGCGGCATTTATATTCAGTCACCGCTTCGCTGACGATTTCAGCTCTGCCCTCTGCTGTGACGCGCTCCGTTTGCCGAATCGCGTAGAGGTACTCGACCAGAGCCGAGTTGCTCCAGACCATCGCATGGGGAGCGTGAAAGTCCTGGATCGCCAACACGACCGGATACCCCGATACGTGGGCACTCTCCCAGTATCTTTTCTTGAGTTTTGAAAACAGGGCGCTGCCATATTTCATCGGCACGTAGTTCTCAAAATAGGCTTCGCGGGCTAACTCATCAACTCGCGGCACGTCGGCGGACGGATTCACGGTCGTGGCTTCAATGAAGAAATCTCCGAGCAGTCCTTCGCAATGGAAATCAGGGGCCGTGTGAGCGCGATCAAGGCCATAACCGAGCTCATTCAGGAGGGCATAAAGATAGAGTTCCCAAAGTCTGGCGTCGAATCCATCGGACTGAAATTGCTGGACGAAGTTCCCGTCAACGTCCTCGAAGTAGTGCATCATCTCCCCGATCAGCGCGCGTGCCGGCGAATACCCACGCGATGAGATCAAGGTTTCGAACACCCGGTGCCGGCGATCGGGGGCGACGACCGGTGTGAAAAAGTCCACCGCCGTGCCGACCTCGTCCCCCTGATAGAACTCTTCGGCTGGCGCTTGGGCGAATTCGGCCAGCTTACGCTCCAAGAGCGCGGTCGCCGCCGCCTCGCTCTCGATCGAGCACTCAAGCCAAACCGCTCTAAACCGGCCCTTGGCGTCACGCCCGAGCACATAGCTGACGAAATCCTGATCAGGGAGATCCAAAGCGATCAGGCCGAGGATTCTCTCGTTCGCTTCCTCATACCAGGCCAAGTCGCGCGCGACGAGCGCCACAGTGGGGCTGCGCGAATATCCTGCCAGGGCGTCAAAACGGAGTTGAGAGATCGCCTTCATTGGAAATCGATGCCGTTCATTCTACCGCTTAGAGCACGAGTGTACGCGACGGACAGCTGCAACCGTTGCGCGAGGTCCGCGCGTTCCTGATCGGGAGCGTTAGCCATCGCCAGCCCTCCGCGGTCGGCATGTGCACCTCTACATATATGATGGAAGGCAGGCACCTGCTTGCCTCCAGGCAGCAGTTCGATTTCTATACACCCTGCCGGTGCGTCCCGAAAGTACTCAACCATAATGCCAAGATTAGCGAGCCGGAAAGCCAAAACGACGGCTTTCGGGAAAGCATGAAGTTCTAATGAAGATCCCAATCTTGGAAATCCCATATCCTTCAGCTGCCGCGAGCGTGGGCTCCCGTCTGGAAATTTGGAAGGCGCCCGAGAAAATGATTAATAGCGGCAAGCGTAGCATCACAGCAGTCTCGATGCGGCGCATGCCTGCATTTCTCAAAGATGACGGCAGACGCAGCTGGAATTCTGCTTTGAATAGCCTCGATCTGTTTTGCCGAGCCGTATTCGTCTTGAGCTCCTTGGAGCACAAGAACAGGGCACCGGATCAAATTCAACGATGGTTCGATGTTCCACGTTCGGAAACCGGGATCGAGCCAAATGTTGTTCCAGCCCCAAAATAACGAATCTACACTTGCATGATACCGGCCGAGCCGGTGCCGCAGATCGGTCTCTTGGTATAGCCTACGAGTCTTCGCGATGCTCGATATGGTTACGTCTTCGACGAACACGTGCGGTGCTTCGAGAACGAGCCCCGCGGGAGAGTCGGGAAACGTACCTGCATACAGAATCGCGATCGAAGCTCCGTCGCTTTGTCCAAGGAGCAAAGGTCGCTCGATTTTCGCTTTCTCAAGGATTGCTGGAAGCACAACCTGTGACTCATGGTGCATGTAGGAAATGGACCGGGGCACTTGCAAGGCGTCTGACAGTCCGTGACCATACCGCGAGTACAGAAAGACACCGGCGCCGGTGGTTTCAGCGAGAATTTGCGGAAAGTCTTTCCAATGCGACACCGACCCGAGTCCTTCGTGAAGCAAGACGAACGTTGGAAGATCGACGCGGCGTGCCTCAATTCGGGCCGCTTCCAGCCAGTGGCCGTCGATCCAATAACGGGAGGGAATTGCGAAGCTGCTGCTCAACGGGAAAAGACCGCCGGCGTCAATGAATCTCGTACTGGCGTGTCCCTCAACGCCTGGATCATCTTCTCGACGCTCTCCTCAAACGTGACTCCTGCGGTACTTACCTCAATATCGGCCTGGCGATAGAATGCCTCACGCTCCACGAGGATTCGCTTCAGGTCGGACATGGGGTTGCGGTTGTTGGCCATCGGCCGCATGTCGCCTTGGTCCATCACACGCTGCATGTGCTCTTCGGGAGTGGCACGCAACCAAACCGTGAAACAGCTCGATAACAACCGCTCAAACGTGCCGGGCTCGGAAACAAGACTCCCGCCGGTCGCGAGAACAAAGCAGGGGTAACGCCGGAGAACATCTTCGAGACATTGCCGTTCGAGCTCCCGGAACCCAGTCTGTCCGCGAAAATCGAAGATCAGGTTCAACGTAAGACCGCTCTCCTGCTCGATCAAACGATCCAGTTCCAGAAAAGGCATCTCCAGGCGCTCGGCCAGCGCGGCCCCCAAAGTAGACTTGCCGGCGCCGCGAAGTCCGATTAACGCGATGCGCCGGTGCCGCGCCGCCGGATCAACACCGCCGAACTGATGCAGCAACGTCTGGTGGGCGAGCTTTAGCTCATCCGGCGACAGACGGCGAAGAAACTCTACGGTGTGTAACCATTCCACCGGGGGATCAGGGCCATCAGAGAGCAAACCGTCGACCGACATATGGAGTGCCTGAGCGAGCTGCCGTAAAACCAGCACCGAGATATTTCCGTGTCCCGATTCAATCTGGGCCAGATAACGCTCCGATACACCGGAGTCGCGTGCGAGCTGCTTGCGCGTCATGCCTCGGCGCGCCCGCGCCTGCCTGACATGGTCGCCCAGGAGCTTCAGTGGATTTCCTGCCGAGGACTTAGCTTTGACTCTCCGCTTGGCGCCGGCATTGCCCACGTTTGCTAGAACCCAGTGTTGCACACAAAATTCGTGGCATCGTCCGTGCTACCGGAGCCCTTATACTTGGCAACGAGCGGATACTGGCATAACGGCCTGGACCGCGTAATGGTTCCGGCTTGATCGCGGCGGGCGGCCGTCAATGTTTGCGGTGCATGGCCTTCCTCGACCCAGGAAACCAGCGCATCCAACTGGCCATACGGCTGGGGACCATCGCCCCCGGCGCAATGGCCCACGCCCGGCGCCATGAACAACCGGGCGAATTCCGAGGTCTTTTTCGGACCTCCCATCTGGTGCTGAACGCGCTTGTAATAGTCGACGGTTCCGTCCGGTGTGATCAGTTGATCGGCCCAGCCGTGCCAAATGATCGCCTTGCCGCCGTGATCGCGAAACGCCGCCAGATCCGGGTTGTCGGTCCCAATAACAATGCTGTATTCTTCCACGGATTGATCCCAGTAGCGTTCGTAAGCGTCGCGAGTGATGGTGGTCCAGTCGAGTTGGGGATTTTCGGCGAGGAAGTATTTGAACCAGTCGAGCGCGATGCCGAATGCCCTCGGTTTCGGAGGAGTCCCGCCGCTGCCCCAGAGTGCACTCAGGTTCGCTCCCCGCTCCAGGCCATACCAGAGAAAGCTCCCGTCCTTGCGGCGCGGACCCTCCCAGAGTTTCCGGATCACGTTCGCGTCCGATTCCGTGAAGGTGCCGCAGTCTCCCGCCGAGGTTCCTACCAGCGTCTTTGGATCGAAGCTGCAGCGTTGGGGATCTTCGATGACGCCATCCTTGACGCCATCCATCGCATCACACGCCGTAATCGCGGCTGAAGTAGCCGCCGCCAATTTGCAAGAAGGGACCGAGTTCGCCTCCGCGTTCATGAGCACCGCACCCCAGAGCTCTTGCGGGATAAATCTTGCCCAGTTGATGGCGGGGGCCGCCGCCACGATGCCGTTGTAATCTTCCGGGTACCGCTGTGCCTCCATGAGTCCTTGCCGTCCGCCAGTAGAGCATCCGTTGAAATAGGAATAGCGCGGCGCTACTCCATAGAACGCCTGCGTCAGCGCTTTGCCCGTTGTGGTCATCTCATGGATGCCCACGTGCGCGTTGTCGCGAATGACTTGCCAGTTCAGCCGTCCGCTTGCATCCAGAGCGAAACTGCCGCTACCTCCCTCGTGTCCCGTATCCGTTGAGCCGGATGCGTAGCCAACAGCCAGCGGCTGATTAATTCCCGCCGGGCTGCCACCCAGAAATCCGCCGCCTCCAATGCCGAGAAAGCGGCCATTCCAATTTGCCGTGGGGATCCCAACCCAGATGTGGACTTTGTCTCCGGTGGGCGGGTGCGTCGTGATTGCCGTCACCCGGCAAATGCCTGGGTTCTTGGGATCGATCGCCGCAGACTCAATGGTCGTGTTCGGCAGCGCGACCATAGCCAGACTCTCGCAGGAGCGAACCGGCCTCGCATTGGGAATCGCGGCCTTCGGAGTTGTGCCCAAAGGAGGCTGTCCGGGCGGCTGTGCGCTCGCCATCGAGACAGGAATCAGAGTGACGATCAGCCAAATCCGGCTCATGCTCACGCATTATAGTGCATGCGCCGGATTGACTTCAATCGCGAGAGTGCACTATGTTGTAGACACAGTATGGACGCCGTCTTAGCCAAGCCGAATTCCGTTGCAGATTTCGTCGATTTCCAAACTGCGCCTCCTCTTTATCGCCACTGGAATCTGTCCGTTGACGGCCGCGTCGCCACGCTCGCGATGGACGTCCGCGAAGACGGCGGCATCCGTCCCGGCTACAAACTCAAGCTGAACTCTTACGACTTGGGTGTCGACATCGAGTTGCACGATGCCCTGCAGCGAATTCGATTCGAGCATCCCGAGGTTGGAAGCGTCATCCTTACCAGCGCTAAGCCGCGGGTTTTTTGCTCGGGTGCGAACATCTACATGTTGGGACTCTCCAGCCACGCCTGGAAGGTGAACTTCTGCAAATTCACGAATGAGACCCGCAATGGAATCGAGGATTCCAGCGCACATTCGGGGCTGAAGTTTATCGCCGCCTGCAACGGCTCAACGGCCGGCGGCGGCTATGAACTGGCGCTGGCCTGCGACGAAATCGTTCTGGTCGACGACCGGTCTTCCGGGGTAAGTCTTCCCGAGGTTCCGTTGCTGGGCGTACTTCCAGGCACCGGCGGTTTGACGCGCCTCACCGATAAAAGGCATGTGCGACGGGATTTGGCCGACGTATTCTGCACAACGCCGGAAGGCGTGATGGGCCAGCGCGCGAAGGATTGGGGGCTGGTGGATGCCGTTGTCAAGCCGCAAGAGTTCGAAGCGCATGTGAAGAGCCGCGCGGTGACGCGAGCCGAGTTAAGTGATCGTCCGAAGGACGCTACGGGAATCCAACTCACGCCGCTCGATCGCAGCATGGATGCGCACGGCTACCACTACCGCTATGTGGACGTGGCACTGGATTCCGAGCGGCGCATCGCGACATTCACGATCCGCGCCCCTGAATCCAAGGGTCCGGACTCCGTCCAGGAGGCGATGGCCGCGGGGGCCGGATGGTGGCCCTTGCAGATGTCCCGAGAACTGGATGACGCTATTCTCTCGCTGCGCATCAACCAATCTGACCTCGGCCTATGGATTCTTAAGACGGAGGGAGACGTCCAAAATGTTCTCGCCGCGGATTCGATCTTGGCGTCGAATCAAAGCCACTGGTTCGTGCGTGAAGTGATCGGTATGATGCGCCGCACCTTCGCGCGTATAGACGTCACATCGCGTTCCATTTATGCATCGGTCGAGCCAGGATCATGCTTCGCCGGCAGTCTCATGGAAATGGCGCTGGCGTCGGACCGTGTCTACATGCTCGACGATCCGCGATGTGCAGTGGCGCTGTCGGAGATGAATTTCGGCGTTCTCGAGGCTTCGCACGGAATTACGCGTCTCGAAGCGAGGTACTACGGCGATCAATCGCGAGTCTCTGAATTACGGACCCGCATCGGTTCGGCGATTGGGCCTCGCGAAGCGGCAGACGTTGGATTGATCACCTTTGCGCCGGACGAACTGGATTGGGAGGATGAGGTTCGGCTCGCGATCGAGAGCCGTCTTGCGCTCTCGCCCGATGCGATGACGGGGCTGGAAGCGAATCTGCGATTCGGTGAGCGCGAGAACATGCGTACGCGCATCTTCGGACGGCTGTCCGCTTGGCAGAACTGGATTTTCATTCGTCCCAACGCGGTCGGTCCGGCGGGAGCACTGAAGGTTTATGGCACTGGCACCCGCCCCAAATTCGATTGGGAGAGAGTCTAACCGATATGGAACACAACGGAGACGTAACCCAACACGCAATCGACTATTCGCAGCGCATTCCCAACAACGTCGATCTTGCCAACGACCGGGCGCTGCAGCGCGCGCTGGAACGCTGGCAGCCGGCGTTCCTAAGCTGGTGGGATGAAACCGGACCCGCGCATACGACGAGCCTGCAGGTGTACCTCCGAACCGCCGTGAGTGTCGATCGCGATGGATGGGCCAATTTTGGCTACGTCCGCATGCCGGAGTACCGCTGGGGCATTTTCCTGACGCCCCGCGATGACGATCGGAAGATCCACTTCGGCGATCACAAAGACGAACCCGCCTGGCAGGAGGTTCCTGGAGAATACCGGTCCACGCTCCGGCGCATCATCGTAACTCAGGGCGATACGGAACCGGCGTC
>JASHQT010000380.1 GCA_030039005.1 Bryobacteraceae bacterium | reverse complement strand
CAGGATGACCGCTCCAGTTTCATCATCTCCGCCGAAGGCGTGGATTTTCTCGAAGGCCAGCTCCCCACCAACCAGATCCTGCACAAGATCTTCCGCGACACCGAAGCGGGCGTCATGGTTTACCCCAAAGCGCTCACCTCGAAAACGTCATAATAGCTAGGTGTGAATCCTGTGCGGGGGCTCGCCGCCCTCTTTGTGTCTGCTGCCGTCCTGAGCGCACAATCCAAGCCCATCATTATCGACACCGACGCTGGCTCGGACGATATCATGGCCGTCTCATTGCTCCTTTCGCAGCCCGGCGTCCGCATTGACGCCATCACTGTGGTTAACGGCATGGCGCACGTCGACGCCGGAGCGCGCAACATGGGCCGCCTGCTCGACCTAGCCGGCCGCCACGATGTTCCGGTGTTCGCCGGGCGCGACCATCCCCTGCGCGGCAATAATGAATTTCCCGCCGAATGGCGCAAGATTTCCGACGATCTTCCTGGAGTTCCGCTCCCGCCCGCCTTGCGTAAACCCAAGACCAAACGCGCCGCCGACTATCTGCTCGATCACTTGCGCAGCGCCCGCGAACCCGTGCAGATTCTCGCGCTCGGCCCGATGACCAACCTGGCCGAGGCCCTGCGGCATGACCGTTCGATCGTCCGCCACATCTCGGAAATCGTCATCATGGGCGGTGCGGTCCATGTTCCCGGCAACCTTCCCGACGGCGGCGTGTTTCACACCAAGAACAGCACTGCCGAGTGGAACATGTACATTGACCCGCAAGCTGCGAGCATCGTTTTCCGTTCGGGCGTGCCGATTCGCCTGATCGCCCTCGATGCGACTAACAAGGTAAGGATCGACTCCGAGTTTCTGATCGAGTTTGCGGAAAAGCAACATTCGCCGCTAGGCGCTGTCGTAGCGGCAGTGCTCGAAGCCGACCGCGAAACCATCGATCAGGGCATCTTCTACGCCTGGGACCCGCTGGCGGCAGCGGCTCTGTTGCGTCCGAGCATCGTGAAGACCGTGCCCATGCACATCGAGATCGCGCAAAGCCTGCCCCAGGACGGACGAACCATCGCGACTCCTGGCCGGCCCAATGCTCAGGTCGCCGTGGACGCGGATGCCAAGGAATTTCTGACACTGTTTGAGCGCGCTTTCTTCAAGGCTCCCGAGAAGGTCACTGTTCCGTGAGCACACGCGCCACCAGCCTCCTGCGCCAGCTCGGGACCGGCAGCGCGACGGCGCTTGTCATCTCGAACATGATCGGCACCGGCATCCTCACGACGTCCGGTTTTCTTGCCGGTCAGCTTGGCTCGGCGAAACTGGTGCTCTCGATTTGGGGCGTGGGCGCCGTCTGCGCGCTGGCCGGGGCCTTCTGCTATTCGGAATTAGGCGTCAATTTCCCTAGTTCCGGAGGCGAATACGTGTATCTAACGGAGGCCTTTGGGCCGACCTGGGGCTTCATGACCGGCTGGATCTCCTTTTTCGCTGGATTCTCCGCGCCCATCGCGGCCGCCGCCCTCGCATTTTCCGATTATTTGGGCCATTTTTTTCCCAATCTGCGATTGGACGCGGCGCCCGTGATCGCTGGATCCGGCGCCTGGGAGCTGAGGCTGGGCGGCGCACAGATTCTGGCCGGCTCCATCATCGCGCTGTTCACCATGGTGAACTGCCTAGGCATCCGCCGCACCGCGCGCGTGCAAAACGTGCTCACATCTTTGAAGGTCCTGATTATCCTTGCGTTTCTGGCGCTCGGATTTGCCTTCGGCGATGGGAGCTGGCACAATTTCGCCGAGCCCGCTCTGCGCACTTCCTCGACGCCGCTGTTCGCGCAATTTTTCGTGAGCCTGTTTTACATTTACGTCGCGTACAGCGGCTGGAACGCCGCGACCTATGTGGCCGAGGAGTTGAAACAGCCCTCGCGCACCCTTCCGTTGTCATTGTTTTATGGCACGGGCCTAGTGGCGGCGCTGTTCATCGGGTTGAACGTGCTGTTCATCTATGCGATGCCGATGGAATCGATGAAGGGCGTGGTGGCCGTGGGCGCGCTGGCGGCGACGCATCTTTTCGGACCCGCGGTGGCTGGCATTTTCGCCGCCGCCATGGCACTCTCGCTGCTCGCTACCGTGAATGCCGAAGTCACCATCGGCCCGCGTGTCTATTACGCCATGGCCAAGAACGGCGCGTTTTTCAGTGTCGCGGCGAAAGTGGACTCCCGCTGGCACACGCCCGTGATCGCGATCCTCTGCCAGGGCGTCTGCGCGGTTCTAATGACCGCGACCCCGTTCCTCAATCTGCTGCTCTACATCGGCCTGCTGCTGAACTTCTTCGCTATGCTCTCGGTCATATCGTTGTTCATCTTCCGCCGGCGTCCCGGCTGGCAGAAGCTGGGCGTGGTGAGCTTCGCCTATCCGCTGGTGCCCGCGTTATTTGTGGCCGTGGGCGCATGGATGACAATCCTGGGCGTGACCCTGCGGCCCGCTGTTTCCGGCCTCGCCGCGTTGACGGTCGCAGTCGGAGCGGCAGTCTACAAGCTCAGGCTTCATAAAGCGACGGCGTAAAGCTCGCCGGCGCTTGAAGCATCTCCAGGAGCGCTTGCGCCGCGCGATGAAAGCGCTTCTTGCGGCGATGCACGATGCCCACCGGCCGGAACAGCTCGAAACCCTCGATCGGAATCGGCACCAGCCGTCCCTGCGCTACCTCTTCCTCCATCACGCGCGCAGGCATGATGCTTACGCCCGAGCCATGCGCCACCGCTTCCTTGATCATCTGGATGTTGTCGAAATGCAGCGTCACGTTCACGTGCACGTGATGCTCGCGCAGAAAGCGGTCGATATCCCGGCGAATCGGCAAGTCCTCGTCGAAGCCGATGAAGTCCATCGCGTCCAGTTCCTCCGGCCGCACGGCGCTGCGCTTGGCCAGCGTATGATAGGGCGACGCCGCCACTGCCATCTGCTCCTGCCGCCAGGGAAGAACCGTCACCTCTCGTGTGGGCTCCGGATAACTCATCAGCCCGAGGTCGGCCCGGTCGGTCGCCACCGCTTCGTACACCTTCTCCGGCCGCAGGTATTCCACTTCGATGTGCGCCTGCGGGTACAGCCGGACGAACTCCTTCTCCAGCCGCGAGAGCTCCGACAGGCCAACGGAATAGATGGAAGCCACCCGGACGGTGCCCTCCACCGCGCCCTTCAGTTGATCGAGTGCTACTTGAAATTCATCTCGCCGACCTAAGATATCACGGCACATCTCCAGATAGAGCTTGCCCGCTTCGGTGACTTTTAGTGGGCGATTGCCACGATCCAACAGTGTCACGCCCATCTGCTCTTCCAGATCCTGCAAGTATTGGCTGACGGCGGACTGGCTAATCCCATTCATGACGGCGCCTTTGCTGATGCTGCGGGTGTGCGCTACATCGCGGAAGAGCTTCAACCGATCAAAGTCCATGCCTGAATACATACTATTAGATAATCTAATGTACAGTCAAGTTAAATGTCTTGATAACTAATATTGCGACAATGCCCTAGTACTGATATACTCAGGCATGGTCGGCCTCCCGGTTGAGCAGGGTCTCTACGACCCACGCAACGAACACGACGCCTGTGGCATTGGCTTCGTGGTCAACATCGCAGGCATCCAGTCCCACGACATCATCGAGAAGGGACTACAAATCCTCATCAACCTGGCTCATCGCGGGGCGTGCGGCTGCGATCCGAATACCGGTGACGGCGCCGGAATCCTGATTCAACTCCCGCACAAGTTTTTCGCCCGCGAATGTGCGCAACTCGGCTTCACGCTGCCGGCGCCCGGCGAATATGGCGTGGGCATGGTGTTTTTGCCCGTGGAGCCGCCGCACCGGCTCATCGCCGAAGGCATCCTGGAACGGATCGCGCGCGAAGAAGGCTTGAGCGTGCTCGGCTGGCGCGACACACCTGTGGAAGTGGATGCCATAGGCCGCGTGGCGCGCGCTTCCCAGCCTTACATCGAGCAGATTTTCATCGGCGCGCCCGCTGGAATCTCCGAGGACGAATTCGAGCGCAAGCTCTACGTGGTTCGCAAACGCGCCGAGGCGGAAATCGCGGCGTCGGATCTGCCGGACAAGACCTTCTTCTATATTCCATCGCTGTCTTCGCGCACCATCGTCTACAAAGGCCTGCTGCTGGCGAATCAGATTTCGGAGTTCTACAAGGATTTAAGCGATCCTGACACCCGGAGCGCGCTCGCCCTGGTGCACCAACGCTTCTCGACCAACACCTTCCCCTCCTGGCAGCTCGCGCACCCCTATCGCTATCTCTGCCACAACGGCGAAATCAACACCATCCGCGGCAACATCAACTGGATGAATGCGCGCGAGAAGGTGATCGCCTCGGACTTATTCGGCGAGGATCTGAAAAAATGCCGGCCGGTGATCGCGCCCGGCGGCAGCGATTCCGCTTCCATCGATAATGCCGTCGAGCTCTTCACGCTGGCCGGCCGCAGCCTGCCGCACGTGATGGCGATGCTGATCCCGGAAGCCTGGGACGCCGACACCACCATGCGCGCGGAAAAGAAGGCCTTCTACGAATATCACGCCTCCATCATGGAGCCTTGGGACGGTCCGGCCGCCATCGCGTTCACCGACGGGCGCGTGATCGGCGCCACGCTCGATCGCAACGGATTGCGCCCGGCGCGCTATCTGGTCACGCATGATGGCCTGGTGGTGCTGGGTTCTGAGACCGGCGTGCTTCCGGTTGAGCCCGAAAACGTCAAGTTCAAAGGCCGTCTGCAGCCCGGCAAGATGCTGCTGGTCGATACTACCGAGGGCCGCATCATCCCCGATGAAGAGATCAAGGAACGTTTGTGGAGCCGCAAGCCCTACGGCGAATGGCTGGAGACGAATCAGATCACGCTCGACAATCTGCCGGAGCCGCCGCGCGTCTATGAATCCGAGCTTTCGAGCATCGTCATGCGCCAGCGCGCCTTCGGCTACACCGATGAAGACCTGCGTGTCCTGATGCTCCCCATGGCCGAAAAGGGCGAAGAGCCCATCGGTTCCATGGGCACCGACACACCGCTCGCGTGCCTCTCCGATAAGCCGCAGTTGCTGTTCCATTATTTCAAGCAACTGTTCGCCCAGGTGACCAACCCGGCCATCGATCCGATTCGCGAGGAGCTGGTGATGTCGCTCACCAGCTATATCGGGCACGAGCGCAACATCCTTGAAGAGACGCCGCGGCAGGCGCACTTGTTGAAGCTGCCGCACCCGCTGCTCACTAATCGCGATCTCGAAAAACTGCGCCGCGTCTCCACCGGCGATCTGCTGGCCAACACGCTGCCCATGTTGTTCCGCGTGGCGGGCGGCGAAAAGGAGCTGGAGCGCGCCCTCGATGGCTTGTGCCGCCGGGCTTCGCTGGCCGTGAAGTCGGGCTACAGCCTGCTGATCCTCACCGATCGCGGCATGGACGAGGAATACGCGCCCATCCCCAGCCTGCTCGCGCTTACCGCCGTTCACAATCACCTGGTGCGGGAAGGCACGCGCACGCAGGTGGCGCTCATCATCGAATCCGGAGAGCCGCGCGAAGTGATGCACTATTGCCTGCTCATCGGCTACGGCGCGAGCGCCATCAACCCGTATCTGGCCATCGAAACTCTGGAGCACGAAGCCGCCAAGGGCCATTTGCCCCCTGGCCTCACGTTCGAAACCGCGCTCAAGAACTACAAAAAGGCCGTCAACAAAGGCTTGCTGAAGGTTTTTTCCAAGATGGGCATTTCGACGCTGCAAAGCTATCGCGGCGCGCAGTGCTTTGAAGCCATCGGGCTGAACAAATCGCTGGTCGAGAAATACTTCACCGGTACCGCTTCGCGCATCGAAGGCGTTGGCCTGGACGTGCTGGCCCGCGAGGCTAAAATGAAGCACGATTACGCGTTCCAGGCGATTTCGGAAGCCGATACCGAGCTCGACGTCGGCGGCAGCTATCAATACCGCGTTCGCGGCGAATACCATCTGCTGAATCCGCAAACGGTCAGCAAGCTCCAGCACGCCGTGCGCCAGGAAAGCTTCGCGACCTTCCAGGAATACACTACGCTCATTGATCGCCAAAGCAAAGACCTGTCGACGCTGCGCGGCCTGATGGAATTCAAGCTCGCTGACCACCCGGTTCCGATCGAAGAAGTGGAGCCCGCCAGCGCCATCGTCAAGCGCTTCGCCACCGGCGCCATGTCGTTCGGCTCCATCAGCAAGGAAGCGCACGAAACGCTGGCCATCGCGATGAACCGCATCGGCGGAAAATCCAACACCGGCGAGGGCGGGGAAGACGAAGAGCGCTTCGTTCGCGATCCCAACGGCGATTGGCGCCGCAGCGCGATCAAGCAGGTAGCCTCGGCGCGCTTCGGCGTTACCGCGCATTACCTGGTAAACGCCGACGAGCTGCAGATCAAGATCGCTCAGGGGGCCAAGCCCGGCGAAGGCGGCCAATTGCCCGGCCACAAAGTGGACGAAGTGATTGCGCGCGTGCGCCACTCCATCCCCGGTGTGGGCCTGATCTCGCCGCCGCCGCATCACGATATTTATTCCATCGAAGATCTGGCGCAGCTCATTTACGATCTCAAAAACGTCAACCCGCAGGCGCGCATTTCGGTCAAGCTCGTCGCTGAAGTCGGCGTCGGAACCGTGGCCGCGGGCGTCGCCAAAGCGCACGCCGACGTGGTCCTGATCAGCGGCTATGATGGCGGCACCGGCGCCTCCCCGCTCACCTCGCTCAAGCACGCCGGGATTCCCTGGGAGCTTGGCCTCTCGGAAACCCAGCAGGTGCTGGTGCTCAACGATCTCCGCAGCCGTGTCCGCGTGCAAACAGATGGCAAACTGCAAACCGGCCGCGACGTCACCATTGCTGCCCTGCTCGGCGCCGAAGAGTTCGGATTCTCCACCTCGCCCCTGGTCTCCATGGGCTGCATCATGATGCGCAAGTGCCATCTGAATACGTGCCCGGTGGGCATTGCGACCCAGGATCCGGCGCTGCGCGCCAAGTTCCGCGGTACACCCGAAAACGTCATCAACTTTTTCTTCTTCATCGCCGAAGAGGTCCGCCAGTGGATGTCGAAGCTTGGCTTCCGCAGCATGGATGAGATGATCGGCCGCGTGGACTGCATCGAAATGCGCCGCGCCGTGGAGCATTGGAAAGCCCGCGGCCTGGATTTCTCCTCGATTCTCTACAACCCCCAAGTCCCCCGCCGCGTTGGACGCCGCTGCCTGATCGCACAGGATCACGGCCTCAACGAAGCGCTCGATCATCAACTGATTGAAATCGCGAAACCGGCGCTCGAAGAGCGCACGCCGGTGGAAGCAAGCCTGGCGATCCGCAACGTCCATCGCACTGTTGGCGCCATGCTGAGCGGCGAAATTTCGCGGCATTACGGCGCCGCCGGCCTGCCCGACGACACCATTCGCTTCCACTTCTCCGGTTCCGCCGGCCAGAGCTTCGGCGCGTTTCTCACCAAAGGCGTCACGCTGACGCTCGAAGGCGACGCCAACGATTACGTCGGCAAAGGCCTCTGCGGCGGCAAGCTGGTGGTCTACCCGCCGCGTACCTCCACGTTCCTGCCGGAGCAGAACATGGTGGTCGGAAACGTGGTGCTCTACGGCGCTACTTCGGGTGAGGCGTTCTTCAATGGAATGGCGGGCGAGCGATTCGCGGTGCGCAATTCGGGAGCAACGGCTGTCGTTGAATCCGTCGGCGATCATGGCTGCGAGTACATGACCAAGGGACTCGTCGTCGTGCTCGGCCGCGCCGGCCGCAATTTCGCCGCGGGCATGTCGGGCGGCATCGCCTTCGTGCTGGATGAAACCGGCGAGTTCTCGGGTATCCTGTGCAATCAGACCGGCGTGGATCTCGAGCCCGTGGTCGACCCCGCCGACATGCAGGCGCTCCAAAACCTCGTCATCAAACATGTCGAAGCCACCGGCAGCCCACGCGGCAAATGGATTCTCGAAAACTGGGGCGAAATGCTGCCCAAGTTCGTCAAGGTTTTCCCGCACGAGTACAAGCGCGTGCTCGGCATTCCCAGATACAAGCCTGCCAAGGCCGAAACGGCGCACCCCCCGGTGATGCAGGGCGCGGTCTTGAAGCAAGAGGCCGCGCATGGGTAAAGTCACGGGCTTCGTGGAATTCACCCGCGAAACCCCCGAGCGCCGCAACCCGGCCGACCGCATCAACGATTGGCACGAAGTCTATCAGGAGTTCCCCGAAGACAAAGTCCGCACGCAAGGCGCTCGCTGCATGGATTGCGGCGTGCCGTTCTGCCATACCGGCTGCCCACTCAACAACATCATCCCGGACTGGAACGACCTGGTGTATCGCGACCGCTGGCGCGCCGCCATCCGCGTCCTGCATTCCACCAATAATTTCCCCGAATTCACCGGCCGCATCTGCCCCGCGCCCTGCGAAGCGGCCTGCGTGCTCGGCATCAATGAGCCGCCGGTGGCGATCAAGCTGATCGAAAAGACCATCGTCGAACACGCGTTCCAGGAAGGCTGGATTCAGCCCGAACCGCCCGAGCGCCGTACCGGCAAGCGCGTCGCGATCGTGGGCTCAGGTCCCGCGGGACTCGCCGCCGCCCAGCAGCTCAACCGCGCCGGGCATCTGGTGGTCGTCTTCGAAAAATCCGACCGCATCGGCGGCCTCCTGCGCTACGGCATCCCCGAATTCAAGATGGAGAAATGGGTCCTCGACCGGCGTCTCGAGCAGATGAAAGCCGAAGGCGTCGATTTCCGTACCGGCGTCAACGTTGGCCAAACCGTCAGCGCCGATGCGCTGGAAAGGGAATTCGACGCGATCCTGCTCGCGGGCGGCGCCGAACAGCCGCGCGATTTACCCGTGCCGGGCAGGGAATTGAAGGGCATCCATTTCGCCATGGATTTCCTCCCGCAGCAGAATAAAATCTGCGCGGGCGATCAGGTGCCGGAACAGATTCTCGCCACCGGCAAGCACGTCGTGATCATCGGTGGCGGCGATACGGGCGCCGATTGCCTGGGCACGTCCCACCGCCAGAAACCGGCGTCGGTGCATCAGTTCGAGATCATGCCCATGCCTCCGCCCGAACGCGCCGCGCACACGCCCTGGCCGCTGTGGCCGCTGCAACTGCGCGTCGAGAGCTCGCACGAAGAGGGCGGCGTCCGCGAGTGGAGCATGGCCACCACTCGCTTCACTGGCGACGAAAACGGCAATGTGAAACAGCTCCACGGGGTTCGCGTCGGCCCCGCGCCCAAATTCGAGCCCATTCCCGGCAGCGAATTCACCCTGGACGCCGATCTCGTCCTGCTCGCCATGGGATTCACCGGCCCGGTGAAGAAAGGGATTGTCGAACAACTCGGCGTCGCGCTGGACTCGCGCGGCAACGTCTCGACCGATGCCAATTACTCGACCAATGTCCCGGGCGTCTTCGCCGCGGGCGACCTGCGCCGCGGCCAGTCCCTAGTGGTGTGGGCCATCGCCGAAGGCCGCAAAGCCGCCGAAGGCATGCATCGCTATTTGATGAGTGCGGAAAGCCTCGCCGCCGGCCACGCGTAGTATAGGGAGCCGCGCGCTAGCAAGCGGAATCAGCGCCAAGCTATGCTCGGATGGTATTTAGACGAGATCATCGTTTTCCTGCTCCGGACATTGTTCCGGATG
>JASHQT010000037.1 GCA_030039005.1 Bryobacteraceae bacterium | reverse complement strand
CCCAGCAGCTTCGCCGGATTCGTCCTCGACATCTGCGCGACCTCGGCGTCTGAAAATCCCTGGGCCTTCAGCGTCCGGTACAGCTCCAGAAGCCCATCGGGATGCAAGGGATTATTGGGCTGCCCGAGATCGCTCGAAATCACCACCCATTGCGGAGTCGCCGCGCGAATCGCCTGGATCCAACGCGCGAGCCCGGCGCCTTGCGCTCCTGACCACACGAATTCCAAGTACGCCCCCAGTTGCGTGGCCTGTTTCAGCTGCTCGGTGGAAAGGCCAGGATATTGGCTAGTCGCATGCGTCACCAGCATGTTGCGCGCGCCCTGGCGTTTCCCTTCGCCCAGCACCATAAGCACTTCGGCCGGTGAGATATGGCCCGTTTCCAACACCATGTTATGTTTCGCGATGATGCCAATCACCTGCACCACCTGCGGCGTGAGCTTCCCGTCTTTGGAAACGCGCGCGAAGGGCCGGTTTTGTTTGGATTGCGTGACCTGATATTCGGCATCGTAGGTGGGCATCCACACCACTTTCCCGTAGCCGCCCTTAACCTTCGACATCCATTCGACGGCAGCGGGATTCACGCCGCCGTTGGTGAGATCCATGGTGATGCCTCCGAACACCTCGATTCCGGGCACTTCCTTGCGCACGATGTAGGCGAGCGAGGCAGTCGGCTCATAGTGATTCTTGAGTACGATCGCGCGCATGCCGCGGCTCTTGGCGAGCTTGGCGAGGTCGATGGCGTCGATCTTGCGCGGGGTTCCGTCGGGATCGGAATGCGCGTGCATGTCGATGGCGCCTTCCAGCGTCTGGCACAGAGCGGGGATGCTCACCGCGGCAGGCGAACTCAGCGCGAAAACGACGGCGGCGATTTTGGAGATGGGCATGAAAGCTCCTCCCGTGTGAAGAGTGTACCGCCGTCTGTTCAATTGCACTGCGAAGCCAGGATAGCCAACGGGAGGACGAGCGAATTTCTACATCCACAACTAAGGTGAGTTCGAAGACTCCAGCCTGGAAGTCGGAACCGTCAAGTTGACGAGAAACGCGCTAGTCGCTGACTGGCGAGTCGTTACTGGTGCTTAAACGATCCTCGCATCCCTTTCTCAAGTTGCTACTCATCCAGCGCGGGTTTGATCTTCAGTCAGCTCAAAAGATTTTTGCAACCGGAGATCGCCTCCGATTATCTGATCGATTGCGGAGCGGCTCTCGTTACTCTGGTTGCCGCGCGGCTTCACTCGAAGCTTGGAATCGGGAGATAGAGAGAAGGAGAAGCATGGCTATCTTCGGTGCGACTTCAACAACAGACGACGTTCTGTTCGGCCTAGCTTTACAAGGAAAACGGATTTTAGTAACCGGCGTGTCAGCCGGTCTCGGCGTGGAGACGGCACGCTCACTCGCCGCACACGGCGCGCAGGTCGTAGGGGCAGCACGGGATCTCTCAAAAGCGGAAGGGGCCACCGCCCAAGTACGAGTGGATGCAGCCAGCCACGGGGGGAGCTTCGAGCTAGTTGAGCTGGATCTTGCCAACCTAAAGAGCGTCCGTGCCTGTGCCGACCAGCTCCTGAAGGTCGGCAAACCGTTCGATCTCGTCATCGCCAACGCCGGGGTCATGGCCACGCCCTTCGGCCACACATCGGATGGCTTCGAAACCCAGTTCGGCACGAATCACCTCGGGCACTTCGTGCTTGTCAATCGGATCGCGCCACTCATGAAAAGCGGATCGCGGCTGGTCAATCTCTCTTCGGCGGGCCATCGCTTTGCGAACGTCGACCTCGACGACCCTAATTTTGAGCGAACGCAGTATGAGCCCTTCGTCGCATACGGCCGCTCGAAAACTGCCAACATCCTATTCTCAGTTGCGTTCGATCAGCGGCATCGCCAGCGCGGAGTCCGCGCAACGGCCGTTCATCCGGGCGGCATCGCGACGGAACTCGGCCGCCACGTCGGTTCGGGCCGCATTCAACAAATGATCGAGCAAATCAATCAGCAGCTGGCGAAGGAAGGCAAGGCGCCGTTCCAGTGGAAGACAATTGCGCAGGGTGCGGCGACTTCGGTGTGGGCCGGTGTGGTTGCTCCCGCTGGGGAAGTCGGCGGCCGCTACTGCGAGAATTGCCACGTGGGCACGCTCGTTCCCGAGAACGCGACTCTTGGCCTCGGCAGCGAAGGCGTTCGGGCCTACGCGCTCGATCCCGAGACCGCCGAGGCTCTTTGGGCCAAAAGCGAAGCGATGGTGGGAGAATCCTTTCCCAGTTAGCGTAAGGCCGGCAACGGCTGCGATTCTTGTGATGGTGGTCAGAGTGGTCGCCGCCAACAGGGTCCGATCATAAGTGATAACGGTTCCTGCCAGTCTCCCACGGTGGTTCGCGTGCGCGAACCGTTCGGCCATTCTCCGAGTGTCGGACGATCCACTCCGAGACTTCGCCCAGCACAGCCTCAACGCGCACGAAGTGCTGTCGCGGCGAGATGTTCACCTTGCTGCGGCTGAAGCTGCCACCTTTGACCCGTATAAGTACCTCGCCACAGCCAATGTGATCGAAAGTCCGCAGAGCGGTGTGGCGCGCCGCACGGCGAACGTCACGTCACGCGGTCGCGGAATCGGGAGAGGGTGGAGCGCTGGGGTCGCTTCGGCCCGGCTGCTCAAGGGGAAGAACTTCCGCAAGATTGATGGCCATCGAGATCTGTCGAGGTTGGCCCACGATCTTGGGCCGTCAACCTTTAGTTCAGCCAATCGCAGGAGAAGCTGGCGTAAAATAACTGGTGGCTGTTGCCAGCCTTCAGCGATAGTTGGGGTACCCGGATGGACACGTGATCCAAATTTCCGCCGGTAACGCGAACGACTGAACAAGAAGGAGGATGATATGACCGTTCTAGGGAAGATCTTTGGGACCAGTGCCGCGATAGCAGTCGCTCTGACGATCAGCGCGCCGTCCTCGGCCATGGCACAAGAAGGCGGTGGGCCACCTGCGGCAGCGCCGGCCCAAGGTGGTCCTGGAGCCGGTGCGGGCGGCGGTCGCGGGTTCCGGTTTGCCGGTCCGACGTATACCCCCGCAGCCGGTGCGAAGGACCTGAAAGCAGTCCTTTTCAACTGGGGCTGGTATATGGGCATGCTCCGGAGCAACGAGGAACGCGATCTGATGATGACGCTCGAATATCAGGGCAAGGGCACCATGCAAGCGGACGGACAGCCTTGCACTGTAACGAAGTATCGGACCAGCATCAGCTACCAGACCTCGGGCGAGCGGATTCAGTACACCGGCACGCGGCCCGATGGCCAGTCCTGCTCCAATGTCGAAGTCCTCAGTGGAGCGTACACCTGGGACGAAGACATTCCTGGCGCCGAACTCGTGCCTGGTAAAGGCAAGGCGACGCCGATGCCCGCGACTGTTGAGGAACGCATGATTCGCCTGTGGGCAGGTCCGCAGGGTGCGTTCAAGGGCGCGATGGCGGGAATCAGTGATCCGCCGGAAATGGCGCCCAGGCCGCAACGAGTACCTGCTGATGTCTCGATGGCCGGGAAAACCTCCGTCGTGTGGGAAGGCAATAAACCGGTCGTGACGTTCCCGATCCCGGGCGTCCCTACTGCAATCGCGACCGCCACACTCGACGCGAAGTACATGCCCGAACGCGTAGTGGTGAAAAACGGCGCGAACACTTACGAGTTCACGTACAGCGATTATAAAGATTGGAATAATCAGCTCAACCCGGCCGAGGCGTTTTACGCGGGCAGGATGACGGAACGCAAAAACGGCGCCGTCATGCGCGACATTACGACGACCGTCACGGAAACCGGACAGATGTATGTCGTGATGCCGGTTCCGGCCAGCGTCAAGGCGGCCATCACGCCAACCAATCAGCCTGCCAACTGGACGCTGAATGTCGACGCAAAGCCGGCGGCGCAGACGGAAGCCGTCGCGACCCCGCGCCTGGCCAATGGTCATCCGGATATGACGGGAATCTGGAGTGGTCCCCCTCTTCAAATCGGAGGTGGTGGGAACCGCCGCTGTGGTCCAACGCAGGTGAAGGGCGGGGGAATCAGCCCGGAAACCGGCTGCCAAACCGGACAAGACAACTTCTGGGTGGATTACGAGTGGATCTCGCCCTCGCGGTTTGGGCCGAGTCATCCCACTTACAAACCGGAGTTCTGGGACAAGGTTCAGGAACTGGATCAGTGGACGAACAAGTACGATCCGATCATGACCTGCCAGCCGATGGGGGTTCCACGGGAGGGCCCGCCCCGCCGCATCTTTCAAACCGCGAACGACATTACCCTGCTGTACACCACGAGCGATTACGGAGGCGGAAACAGGGAATTTCGCGTAATTCCAACCGACGGCCGCAAGCACGATGCAAAGAAGGCGATCGAGGCGACGTATATGGGATATAGCGTGGGCCACTGGGAGGGCGACACGCTGGTGCTCGACTCCATCTCGTTTGTCGATACGACGTGGTTGGGACGAGGAGGCCTCTTCCATTCCGAGAACATGCACGT
>JASHQT010000379.1 GCA_030039005.1 Bryobacteraceae bacterium | reverse complement strand
AGCCTCGCCAAGCTGCCGCACGAACTGAAGACCATTCGGCCGACTTTTCTACTGGCGCCTCCACGCGTATGGGAGCGTGTCTTCGCCAGCATCAACGCGGAAGTCAAAAAAAAGAGCGCCGCCGCGAGAAAGATGTTCGAGGGCGCCGTGGGATTGGGCGCCGAAGTGAGCCGCCTGCGCGAAGAAGGCAAGCCTGTCCCGAAGACGATGCGGGCGCTCCTGAAAATCGCCGATAGCCTGGTGTTCTCGAAAATTCGCACTCGTTTGGGCGGCCGCATACGCCTAGCGGCGTCCGGCGCGGCGCCACTCGGCCGGGATCTGGCGCGCTTTTACGCCGCCATCGGCATGCCGCTGATCGAGGGTTACGGGCTCACTGAGGGCGGCGTGGTCTGCCTGAACCCACCCGATCGTCCGAAGTCGGGAAGCATCGGCGTGAAACTTCCCGGCGTGGAATTGCGGCTGGCCGAAGACGGAGAATTGCTGGTCAAGAGTCCCACGCTGTTTTCCGGCTACCATAACGATCCGGAAGCCACTGCGTCCGTACTGAGAGACGGCTGGCTCTACACCGGCGACATCGCTGAATTCGATGCCGAAGGCTACGTCTATATCACCGGGCGCAAGAAAGAGCTGATCGTTTCCTCCAATGGCAAGAAGATTTATCCGGCGCGCATTGAAATGCTGTTCAAAACCGAGCCCATCATCAATCAGGTGGTACTGATCGGCGACCGGCTCCCGTACGTCACTGCTTTGCTGACCGTGAACGCCACGGATGGAGTGGGGTCACCAGAGGCCGAAGTAAAGAAAGCGGTGGCGCGGGTGAATCGCAAGCTGGCGCCTTTCGAGCAGATTCGAAAATTTCGGATTCTGGAGCGAGATTTTTCGATCGAATTGGGCGAGCTGACACCCACTATGAAGGTGCGGCGCAATCGCGTGCTGGAGAATCATCGGCACGTAGTGAGCGAGTTGTACATGGGCAAAGAGGAGAGCCAGTAGTTGGCTTCCGTTCCTCCCCGCGCCAAAATCATCCCGCATGAAATTACGCGCCACGGCGAGACACGGAACGATCCTTACTTCTGGCTGCGCGAGCGCGCCGATCCCGGCGTGATTCCGTATCTCGAGGCGGAGAACCGCTACACGGAGGAAGTGATGGCGCCCACCCGATCGCTTCGAGACGGGCTGTATCACGAGATTCTCGGCCGCATCCAGGAAACCGATCTCTCCGTGCCCGTCAAACGCGACGACTTTTTCTACTACACGCGCACCGAGGAAGGCAAAGCCTACTCCATCCAGTGCCGAAAACATCGCAGCCCCTTCGGTGACGAAGATGCCCCGGAGCAGATCCTGTTGGACGGCAACATCCTCGCCGAAGGACAGAAATATTTTCGGGTCGGAAATTTCGCCGTCAGCCCCGATCACCGGCTGCTCGCATACTCCATCGATCTGGAAGGCGACGAAGCATATACCATTTACGTGAAGAATCTCGAAACCGGCGAGCTGTTGCCGGATCGCATCGCCAACACGTATTACACGCTCGAATGGGCCAACGATAACCGCACTTTCTTTTACACCGTCCTCGATGAGGCGAAACGGCCGTATCGGGCTTTTCGACATACGCTCGGAGAGGCCTCGGACACATTGGTTTATGAGGAGACTGACGGCCGTTTTGCACTCGCGCTGCAAAAGACGCGCAGCCGCCGGTTCCTGTTCATCGACCTTTCGAGTCCCCTGACCTCCGAGCTGCGTTATCTCGAAGCGGACAATCCTCGCGGCGAGTTTCGCGTGATGCTGCCGCGCCGGCAAGGAATTGAGTATGACGCGTCGCATCACGGCGAGTATTTCTACGTCCGCACCAACGACGGCGCGAAAAACTTCCGGTTGATGCGGACGGAGATCTCGAATCCTTCGGAGGAGTCCTGGCACGAGGTAATTTCCGCCCGCGCGCAGGTGACCATCGAGGGCGTCGATTCCTTCGAGGATCACCAGGTGATTTACGAGCGTCAGACGGGCCTGGAACGGATTTGCATTCGCGATGGATCGGGCGCGTTCTCGCATTACATCGATTTTCCCGAGCCGGTTTACACCGTTTCAGCTTCAGGCAATGCGGAGTATAAAACGGACCTGTTACGTTTCAGCTATACCTCGCTGGTCACGCCTTTGTCCGTCTTCGATTACAATGTCCGCACGCGCGAGCGCGAATTGAAGAAGCAGTACGAAGTGCGCGGCGGCTACGATGCCTCGCAATACCGGTCCGAACGCATTTTCGCGAAAGCGCCCGATGGCGCGGAAGTGCCGGTTTCATTGGTGTATAAGAAGGGCTTTGAACGCAACGGCGCGAGCGCGCTGCTACTTTACGGCTACGGCGCGTATGGCCACAGCATCGACCCGCGATTTTCCTCGGACCGCCTGAGCCTGCTCGACCGCGGGTTCGTTTTCGCCATAGCGCACATTCGCGGCGGCGCCGAGCTGGGCGAAGAATGGCGCGACCACGGCAAGCTGCTCGAAAAGAAGAACACGTTCACCGATTTCATCGCCTGCGCCGAACACCTGATTGCGCAGCGTTATACGTCGAGCTCGCGCCTTGGGATCATGGGCGGCAGCGCGGGCGGCCTGCTGATGGGCGCGGTGCTCAATCTGCGGCCCGAGCTGTTTCACGCCGCCATCGCCAAGGTGCCGTTTGTCGACACGTTGAATACAATGCTCGACCCAACGCTGCCGCTCACGATGGCCGAGTACGAGGAATGGGGCAATCCGGAAGACGAGCAATACTACAAGTACATCCGCTCCTATTCGCCCTACGATAACGTCACCGCGCGCGAATATCCGATGATGCTGGTCACCGCGGGCTTGAACGATCCGCGCGTTTCCTATTGGGAGCCGGCCAAGTGGGTAGCGAAGCTCCGCGCGCTGAAGACCGATTCGAACATTCTGCTGCTCAAAACCGATCTCGAAAGCGGGCACTTCGGGCCGTCGGGCCGGTACGAAACCATCAAGGAAACGGCGTTCGATTATGCGTTTCTGCTGATGGCGCTAGGCGGTCACGCTTTTAACCAGTGAGCGATAAAAGCGTGCGCTTAACCACGCCCCTGGTCAGCGGCACCTTGTACTTGTTTTTCGCCAGTGGATGCGCGCCTTCGATGGCCGCTTCTCCAGCCTGCGCCGCCAACTCCGGCGTGAGGCGCTGACCCGCGAGCATTGCTTCCACTTTCGGAAGCCGCCACGGAATGGGAGCCACTCCGCCCAGCACGACCCGCGCGCTGCGGCAGGTTTCGCGATCCATCTCCAGCACGATCGCCGCGCTGACCACGGCGTGCGTCCACGCTTCGCGATCGAGAATCTTGTGATACGTGCTGCGCGTTCCCGGCCGCGCCGCGGGCAATCGCACCGCCGTCAGCACTTCGTCCTTGGACAAAACGTTTTCGCGCGAAGCATCCACGCGCGGCAGCTGGAAGAACTCCGCCGCGGGCATCGTCCGCTCACCGGATGGCCCAGCCACATGAAACTCCGCGTCCAACGCCACCAGCGCGGGCGCGGTATCGGAGGGATGCACGATGTAGCTGGGTCCGCCGCCAAAGATAGCGTGAAACTGGTTCTCACCCGACGCCGAAAAACAAATTTTGCCGCCGTTCTTTAAACAGGGAAATCCGTTGCGGAAATACCAGCACCACGGACGCTGGCACACGTTCCCCGCCAGCGTTCCTGCATTGCGAATCTGCGGAGTGCCGACGTTTTCCGCTGCCTCGGCCAGCACCGTGTACTCTTTGCGAATGCGTGCATCGCGGCTAATGGTGTCGAGCGTCGTGAGACCGCCGATCTTCATATGCCCACGCTGCGTCTCGATCTGATCCAGGCCGCGGATCGTCTTCAGATTCACCAGCACGTCCGGCTCAACCAGGTGCTCCTTCACCATGCCCAGCAGATCGCTGCCGCCGCCAACGATGGAAGCGCTGCGCCCTTGCTGGTGCGCCTGGTTGAGCAAGCCCACGGCTTCGCGAATACTTTTCGGATTCGAGTTGGTAAACGCTCTCATGCCAGCACCTCCAGCAGCTTCTCGCGCGTGATCGGAAGGTCCTTGATGCGCTTGCCGGTGGCGTTGAAAATCGCATTCGCCACCGCCGCCACCGAGGGAATGATGCTCGATTCACCGATGGACTTGGCGCCGTACGGCCCGTATTCGTCTACCGTCTCGACGAACAGCACGCCGATTTGCGGCGTATCCAAATGCGTCATCACTCGCGCGCCGTAATAGCCTGCGTTGAGGGCAACACCGTGCGCGCGATCGTACAGCAGCTCTTCGTGCAGCGCCATCCCGATCCCTTGGACAGAGCCGCCCTTCACCTGGCTTGCGCACGTAAGCGGATTGATGATCCGCCCGCTGTCGTGAGCGGCCAGAAACTTGGTTACGCGCACGTGGCCCAGTTCGGTATCCACCTCCACTTCGGCGAAATGCGCCGCGAAGGCATATCGGGCTGTATCCTTGGGTTGAGCCGGATCGGAGTTCGCGGTGCCGGTGCGGATCTCGTTGCCTTGCGGCATTCCCTTGTCGGCGATCTGCTGCTTCAGATCTTTCACGGCCTGGATCACGGCGTACCCGGTGTGCGTGGTGGTGCGGCTGCCGGATTCGCCCACCGAATACGGACAGGTTTCGGTGTCGCCGCTGACTACCGATACGCTCGCGAGCGGCACGCCCAACTCCTCGGCGGCAATCAACGCCATAGTGGTCTTGGCGGCGGTGCCGATATCGGTGACGCCGACGTGCAATTCATGTTGCCCTTGCGAATTGAGGTGAATCACCGCGCTGCTGCGTCCCACCGCCGCGCCGAATGCGCCCATCGCCATGCCGACGCCGCGCTTCACCGGACCCGAGCCCTCGCCGGGCGCGTGCCAGCGTTTCTTCCATTCGAAGGCCTCGGCGCCGCGCAGTACGCAATCCTCGAGGCCGAAGCTCGTGTATGAGAACTGGTCGCGAAACTTTCGCGTCATGTTCTTCACGCGGAAATCCACCGGATCCATCTTCAACTCATACGCGATGTGATCCATCAGCGATTCGATGCCGAAGACGCCTTGCGGATAAGCCGGCCCGCGGAAATTCGCCGACACGGCCATGTTGGTCAGCACCGGATAAACCAGCTTCTCGACGTTCGGGCAGCGGTATACCTCGATGCCCGCGATGTCACCCGAGCTTTTCCGGTACGGCCCCATGCCGCTGTAGCCGCGGAATTGAATCGCGGTCAGCGTGCCGTCATTCTTCACGCCCACCTTGTAATACTGCTTGGTGGGCCAGCGGCCGTGCACCGCAATGAAATCTTCCTTGCGGGTGAACTCCAGCTTCACCGGCGCGCCGGCTTTTTTGGCCAGCATCGCCACGATTAAATCCGAATCCTGGCATTGGTTCTTATTGCCGAACCCGCCGCCCATGAATTCCGCGATGACGCGCACGTTTTCGGGCAGCAGTTTCAAATCATGCGCGATCTCGGTGCGGCAATTCGCGATGCCCTGAGTGGGAGAATAAACGGTCAGCTTGTCACCATCCCACTGCGCGACGCCGGATCGGATTTCGAGCTGCGCGTTGTTCAAATGAACCGAAATGTACTGATCCTCGAAAACCCGGTCGGCATCGGCTAAGCCTACAACGAGACTTCCCTGACGATACGTCTCCGGCTGATGCTGGCCTTTGTTGTCCGGTGAAAGATTGCCGCCCGGCTGAATCTCCGGCGCGCCGGGTTTCAGCGCTTCTTCGGGATCCAGGACAAACGGCAGCACCTCATAATCCACGTCGATGAGCCGCATCGCGTCTTCGGCCGCATGCCGGTCCACCGCCGCGACGGCCGCCACGGCGTCGCCCACGAAGCGCACGGGATTATTGAACAGATAGCGCTTGTTCTTGGTGTCGCCGCTGCCCCAAACCACGTCGCAATTGTCGTGTGTGAGCACGGCCTTCACGCCCGCGAGCGCGAGTGCTTTCGAAACATCGATGCGGCGGATGCGCGCGTGCGGATGCGGGCTGCGCAGCACGCGGCCGTACAGCATGCCGGGCACATGCACATCGGCGGTGTACTTAGCCCGGCCGGTCACGCGTTGCAGCGCGTCAATGCGCGAGGCTGGATGGCCGACGGTTTTCATCGCGCTCATGCCGTCCTCCCGATCGCACCGGCGCTCGATGCCGCCAATACCGCTTCCACGTAGCGATTGTAATTCGAGCAGCGGCAGATATTGCCCGTCATCGCGTGGCGGACTTCGTCCTCGGTGGGATGCGGATTGCGGTCGAGCAGCGCCTTGGCGGCCATCAATTGCCCCGATGTGCAGTAGCCACACTGCGGACCGTCGTGCTCGATAAACGCTTCCTGCAAGGGATGTAGGTGTTCACCGTGCGCCAGGCCCTCCACGGTCTCGACTTTTCGGCCATCGGCCCACACCGCGAGCTGGCTGCACGAATAGACCGGCTTACCGTCCAGCAGCACGGTGCAGGCGCCGCATTCGCCGCGGTCGCAGCCGATTTTCGTGCCGGTGAGTCCCAGATGATCGCGCAACACCTCCACCAGCGTCCAGCGGTCTTCCACCTCGACGCGATGCTCCGTGCCGTTCACAACGAGTCGAACGATAGTGCGTGGAGCGGAAGGTCCGTTGGCGTCGGAAGTCGCTTCCTGGGCCGCGAGCGGAACACTGGTCGCGACCACAAGCCCGGCGCCTGTGCTTTCCACGAACTGCCGGCGTGAGATTTTGCTCATTTCGCCTCCAGGTTCGATTTTATGACTTTCGCCGGTCCTCTAGGATCTTGACAAACGACCGGGTGTGCAGCTCGTCGAGCGTGAGCCCGGACGCCGCCGCTTCCTCCTCGGTGAACGCGCCGCAGTTCACCCCGCGCAGCAGAAAATTGAGCAGCCCTTGGCCGGTGGCCGCATCGTCGAAGACATCGCCCACCAGCGTCGCTTGCGCCGCTTTATCGATGAAATTGCGTAAGCGCGCGGTCGCCGAATCCAGGCTTTTCAGAAAAAATGCGAAGACCGCCGCGTAGCGCGTCGGAAGCTGGCCCGGATGCAGGTCCCAGCCCTGGTAATAACCGTTCGAGAGCGAGCGCTGCACCAAATCGAAATGATGCCGCATGGCGCGCTGCACGATGGCTCGATTCTCGGCGCGTTCGCTCTCGTTGGCGGGCGTGCGATAGCGCGGAATGGGCAGAATTGTGCTAGGCCCGTCGGAAAGGAACACGCCGCGATCCGCTGCGCACACCTGCAAAACGTTACGCGCGAAGTCGCACGCCAGATGATCCAGCCGCTGCTCGGCCGCCGCGATGTTGCAACTCGCCGAATAATCATACGGGCCGAAATGCAGGCCGCGACAGCGCCCGTTCGCGGCTTCGATCAGTTTCGGAACGGCGAACGAGCCCGAAGCATCGATGATCGCCTGCGGGGTCTCGATCATTAGCTCGATTTTGATCGCACCCGCAATCAGCTTATGCCGCGATTCTGCGTGGTCCAGCAATGCCGACAGCTCCGTCACTTGCGCGGGAGTTGTGATCTTCGGGAGCGTCACGACGAAATTCGGTCGCAGCCCGTTCGATTGCGCCAGAAGCTCGGTGAGAAACAGATCCAGCGTGCGTGCCGCCCGCGCAGCCAGCGCCGGAGTGAGCGGTTTGATGCGAATGCCAACGAAGGGCGGAAATCCGGGCCTCTGGGCCGATTGCGCCAGGAGCCGCGCCGCCGACACCGCGTGCCCGTCCTCTTCCGCTTCGCTCCGATACCCGTAGCCGTCTTCGAAATCGATCCGAAAATCTTCCACCGGCTCGCGTTCCAGCTTGGCGATCGTGCGCTGGTAGACCACACCGGCGAGTTCGCCCACGGGTAAACCCAGACACTCAGCGAAGGTGGCGGCATCGGGCGTGTAATCACGGATCAGGTCGAGCGCAAGTGTTCCCAATCGCGCCGGAGTCTCTGCCTTGAAGAGCTGCGCGCCGCCGTAGACGACGTGGACCGGCTGCCGGCCATCCGTCTTCAAAGTCTTGCTTCCTGCACCTGAGTCAGTTCCAGGAAAAGATTGTTCGGATCGCGCAGCCTGCAGACCGCCGTGCCGTTCATCACCGAATCGCCGTTTTTCGAAATCACCGTGATGCCCGCGGCTTTGAGCTCGCTCACGGTGACATCGAAATTGGTAACAAACACGAGCAAAATAGCCGTGCCCGGATCTTGCACGCGCGTGTGCATGGGGCGCCGGTTAATGTCTTTGAACTCCATGAACGCCACCGTCACAGACGTGCCGCTTGCGCCGGCAATCGTGGCAACGCTGCGACGGAACTGCCCGCCGGGCGTGCCGGCGGTGCCCATCATCAGTTTCGTCCCATCCCACTCGGTAGGCTTCGAGGTTTGAAATCCCAGGACGTCGTGATAGATCTGTAGCGTCTGGTTCAAATCCGCGACGATCGCCTCCAGCCCTCCGCCGATGATGTTGCTCGAATAAGGCGCCGTGGTCGAGGGCGCGGGATTGCGCTCGGCGATCTCCAGGAAAAAACCGTCCGGATCCTCCACGAACACGCCGCGCGTGTGCATGCCGTTCGGTCCGGGAATCTCGCCGGGGTCGCCGCCTTTGCTGTTGATGTGCGCGTGTGCTGCTTTCAGCTTGGTCATCATGGCGTCCATATCGCGCGCCCAAAGGACCAGGCTGGCCGCACCGGGATCCTGAAAGTGCGGATGCGCCGCTTTGCGGTCGATGTCTTTGTACTCGGTCAGCACCACCCACAGCGCGGAACCCGGAATATACAGAAACGCTGACCGCGATTGCGCGCCGGGCTCCCACGGAACGTTCGCGAATGGTTTCGGAGGCTTGGGCATGTCCAGGCCGATCACATCGCGATAAAACGCTACCGAGCGCTCGACGTTCTTGACGATGTGATTAACGCCGAGCACGCTGATACCACCCGGCGGAGCCGGGGTTTGACCGAGTGCGCAAACCGCGCCCGCCAGCACAATTGTTAGAGCGGATGTGTTCGCTCGCATTTTCGTTATGATACACTGCCCCCGAAATCCCATGCGTTTACTACTTCTGTTCGCCTGTGCCGCCGGCGCGTTTGCCGCCGCCCCCGACGGCGCCGAAGTTTTCCAGAGGA
>JASHQT010000378.1 GCA_030039005.1 Bryobacteraceae bacterium | reverse complement strand
AGTCTTGCGCTGGATGGCCACGTCGGGATCGTGGAAGATGATCGCGAAGCTCTGCGTGCCCGGCGGAACGTGCGTCCAGTCCAATTTTGGCGACTTGGCGTCCGGAACCGCCTGCGTATATTGATTGGGAATAACGCCGCCGTCTTCAAAATCGGGCGACGTGAGAGTCAAGCCGGGACCGCTGGGACCCTTTTGCTGCGCCAAGCCCGTACCGAGGGCCGCCGCCAGGAACGTGACTGCAACAGTGAGTGTTCTCATGCGTGTTTCTCCTTGGATGTATCAGCATACCAGGAAGACGATGCCGTTTGCGCCCCCGTAATCGACTTCGCCATCAACTTTTGGATCTCCTCACGGCCCACCGCAAGCTGGCTCTGGATGCGCCCATCGGCGCCCACCAGCACCGCGGCCGGCGTCGAGATCGCGCCATAGGCGTCGGAAATTTCGAATTCCTGCTGGAGCAACACCCGCGACATTTCTATACCGTTCTGTTTCGCAAGCTTTTCCGTTTCCGCGCCGCTGACCACGATCAGGTTCAACGCTCCACCGTATTCGCGCGACCAGCGGCCCAGATACGGCCAAAGCGCGCGGCAGGACTCACAGTGAGGGCTGGAAAAAACCAGGAGATTAGCTTTGGCGGATTCAAGCAACGAGTGCAGGGAATGCGGCTGTCCCTCCAGATCCGGAAGCCTGAACGCCGGCGCGAGCGTTCCGACCGGCCAGCCGGTTCCTGCCTCGATGATCTTCTGCAGCGCCGGATCGCGCGGCCGAGGTTGCGGAGCAGGCGCCCGCGGGCGCGGCGGAGGCTTTGGAGCCGGAGCGCTCAGCGTCACGGCTTCCTCCTCCTCGCCCCAATCAAACAGAGGACCTTCCACTGCGGCTGCCTTTACTTCCTCGCCACCTCTCTGCCGTAAGGCGCGCCAGAACAGGAAGCACAGAATAAGAGCCGCGACCAAAAACAGCCGCTGCTCGTCTTCACCGGCGGCTCGAATATGTTGCCAGGCCGAAGGACCCACGTGTGCCGGCCCCCTCCAGACCAGCCAACCCGCTAGCGCAACCAGCACGCCGTTGCGGATCAGAGTCGACCGGCCGACCGGCGCAGAGTGCAATTGGCCGAAGCAGCGGCAATCCGGCTTACGGCCGCGCACCATGGCAGCCACGATCCCGAGGATGAATATGCCGAGCAACGCCAGCGCGCCGCAGGCTCCATACCAAGCGGACGCCACCGGGACAAGCGCGATGGCGACTCCCGCCTCAACAACTGGCAGGACCAACGCGACAAATGCTGCGACGGCGCGCGGTAGGCCGAATTCAGTGAAGGCTTTCGTGGTTCCTTGGGGGTCGGCGTACTTCGCGACGCCCGCCAGAAGAAACACGGCGGCGAGCAAAAGTCTTCCTGTCAGAAGAGCGAGTTCCACGTTTGCGCCGGCTCCATTGTCAAGTATACGCCCTCGGCGCAAGATTCTTATTTATACCTTATCATTCCCTATTGTGATCTATGTATACATTCCATATGATACGTTTAGGGGATGAACGAGGATCTATACTCCGTTGAGCAAGTGGCTGAGCTTCTCGGCCTCCATGTGAAAACCGTGCGCCAATACGTGCGCGAGGGGCGGTTGAAGGCCGTCCGGATCGGCAAACAGTATCGCATTGCAGGCGAGGATTTGGCAGCGTTGACCGGGCGTCCAGCGGCCTCCTTTCGGCCTGAGCCGGTGCGGCGCGAGCGTCACGTTGAGGTTTCGAGCATCGTGGAAATCGATGCCATCAGCCCTGAGTCGGCGAACCGCCTGACGGTCGCGATTATGGGCAGCGCCCAGGGCATTCGTGTGGAAGCCATTTACAATCGCGAGCGCGGGCACCTAAAGATCATTCTGGTGGGGGACATGGAGAAGAACGCTGCGTACTTCAAGATGATCGCCACCATTCTGGAGGCTGAAAAGTGAAAGGCGTGTGGAAGTCGGCCGAGAGCGCGCTGTCCACAAGCGCCATTTCGAAATCCTGAAACCGGCCGGTGCCCAACCGGTAGCTTCGCGTGTCCACGCGCGAACGCGAAACGTTTGTGATTGATGCAAGCGGCGCGTGCGGCGCGGAAAGCGTCCCGCCGTTGCTGCTTCTGCACGGAAGCGTCGCCAATTCGGCCATGTGGATGGGCGACGTGGCGGCCTGGGCGCCGCATTTCCGGATTTTCGCCGTGGACATCATCGGCGATGCGGGCCTGAGCGCGCCTTCGCGTCCGCCGCTTGCCTGCGACGCTCACGCGCTGTGACTGGACGATGTGATGCAGGCATTGGGGCTCGCACGCGCGTCATTGGTGGGAATCTCGCTGGGCGGATGGCTGGCGTTCGACTACGCCACGCGCCGGCCGGAGCGCGTGGACGCCGTCGTCGCGATGTGCCCCGCGGGCATCGGACGCCAGAAGCCCGGCATCATTTTCAAAACCGTCCCACCGCAGTTGATGGGCCGGTGGGGCAAACGCAAGGTGGCCGAGCTGGTGCTGGGACCCGCGCCGGGAAGTCCGACGCCCGCACAGCAATATTTCCTGCTCATCCACAAACATTTCCGCGTTCGCATGGTGAAGCTTCCCGTCTTCCACGATCAGGCGCTACAGCGGCTCAACATGCCGGTGCTGGCGATCGTGGGCGGAAAGGACGTGCTGTTCGATTCGGCAGAGACCAAGCAGCGTCTCGAGCGCAACGTCCCGCACGCCGCAATCCGTTATCTTCCCGAAGCCCTGCATTACATTCCCGGCCAAACGCAGCCCATCCTCGAATTCTTGTGCCGCGCGCTTGCCGTAACAAATTTGACCCATAATGGGCATTAGTGCAACGGTCTCTATTTCTTTTGGCGACTGCCGGTATGGCGATTGCTATGCTTCGAGCTCAATCGCCGGACATTCCTGATTGGCAGACAGCGGCCGGAGGAAAAATGTCGTTTGAGGTCGCTTCCGTCAGGCTTGCCAAGCCCGGTGCATTCACGATACCAAGCGTTCCTCTCGACAACGGGGATGCAAAGCCTCCAGGCGGCCGCTTCTCGGCCCGTGTCTCGCTTCGCCGCTACATTTTCTTCGCATATAAACTCCAACCGTTTCAGGCAAAGGAAATGGTTTCAGAACTTCCAAAATGGACCGACGACACCTACGCGATTGACGCGAAGGCGGAGGGCAATCCTACGAAAGATCAGCTGCGCCTGATGTTGCAATCTTTGCTCGCTGACCGATTCAAGCTAAGGGTGCACTTTGAGAGCAACGAGGTCCCCGTGCTTGATCTAGTCCTTGTCACACCCGGCCAACTCGGGCCGAAGCTGCTACAGCATTCCGAAGGACCGTCCTGCCCTTCTTCACTGGAAATGGATAAGCTGTTCTCGCCGATTCCGGCCCCAAAGCCGGCGGTCGCGTGGCCGCCGCAATGCGGCACTTCTGCCCTGACGCGCGCTGCGAACGGTACCTGGATAGGGTCGCGGAATATCACCATGGCGTTGCTTGCGAGCGATCTCTACAATCTTGGATCTCGGATCGAGGAATTAGATAAGCCTGTGATCGATCGGACAGGCCTCGAAGGAAGATTCGACTTCACCCTGGAACTTCCAGCCGGGATAATGTCTCCAATTCCGACGCCACCGAATCCGGAGGGCCCTTTGCCAGCACCGAAGGAGACGTCTTTTCTGAACGCCGTGCGCGACCAACTGGGACTGAAGCTGGTGCGGTCCAGGGGCGAAGTGCGTACGCTGATCGTCGATCACGTCGAGAAACCCTCGGAGAATTAGCGGACCATCAGATCCCGGGCGGTTGCGCGGCACGAGCGCACCTTATAGTCTTGAAACATCGCCGCCATGCACACTCTACGAATCGCTCTTCCATTCGCCGCCCGCGCGCTCGTCCTCGCCGGCGGCATCGGCCTCGCCTTCGCGGGAAATTCCCAAAACCAGGAACCCCTCCGCTTGTCTCAGGAGAGCTGCGCCAGCCTCCAGGGGTTTTCGATTCCCGCCTCGGCCATCGGCCTGCCGACCTCAGGAGCCGCCGTGCAGTCGGCGGCCTTTGTGGCAGCTTCGGACGAGAAGAATAAGAACGGCGATTTTTGCAAGGTCATCGGGATCGTGAAGCCCCATCACGCCGGCTCGCCGAACCTGGAATTCGAAGTGAACCTGCCGGCCGAATGGAACCGCCGCGCGTTGCAGATGGGCGGCGGCGGATACGACGGCTCGCTGGTGACCGGCCTCGGCCCCTACGCAAACGAAAGCCCCACCAGCCCAACGCCGCTCAAGCAAGGCTACGTGACGCTGGGCAGCGACGGCGGGCATCACGGGAAGCCCGGGTTCGACGGCAGCTTCGGCACCGATGATGAAGCGCTGTTGAATTACGGAAAAGAGTCCGTGAAGAAAGCGCACGATGCCGCGATGGCCGTCATTCGAAAGGCGTACGGGCAGCGGCCGAGCCGGTTCTACTTCATCGGCGGTTCGCAGGGCGGACATGAAGCGCTGGACGCTGCCGCGCGCTATCCGCAGGACTACGACGGCGTGGTGGCGCAATACCCCGCGTACAACGTCACCATGCTGCACCTGGGGTCGCTGAACGTGGGCCGCGCGCTCTACGAAAATGGAGGCGCGGGCTGGGTGGACCCGCAGAAGACCAAGCTGATCGGCGACGCGGTTTATGCGAAATGCGACGAACTGGACGGCGCGAAAGACGGCATCATCAGCAATGTCAGCGGGTGCAACCGCGCGTTCGATATCTCGACGCTGCGCTGCCCGAATGGAGCGGATACGGGCGACACGTGTCTGTCAGATGCGCAAATCCAGGCCGTTAAAACGATCACGTCGGATTACAAGCCGGGCGTGAGTGTCGCCGGCATGGATACGTTCCCCAAGTGGGCGCTGCTCGAAGGCGCGACCTTCACGGGACCGTCGAACTTCGGGCAGGTGAAGCAGCCCGGCAATCCGTTGACGGGCAAGGAAGCGCTGCTCTATACGGCCGGCGATCAGACGGTGAAGTTCATCATCACGCGCGACCCGCACTACGATCCGCTGAAGTTC
>JASHQT010000377.1 GCA_030039005.1 Bryobacteraceae bacterium | reverse complement strand
GAATTGGGCGCGAATTGGATCTTCCGGATCACGGAAGCGAAATGGACGGAGCTAGCGCGCAGCGCGACCCGAAAGGCCGCGCTCGCCATCAGCCTGATCGCACTGTTGGCCATGGCTCTGCCACTCGAGCTGGAAGTTTGGCATTGGACGATCGTGCTGGAACACTGCGCGGTGCAAATCGTCGCCGCCGCGCTGCTGGTGGAAGCCCTGTTCTGGAATTTCGACAAAGTGCCCTTCACCTGTTCCTATTTCCCCGGCCGAGCCAGCCTGGCGCTCCTGGTGGTGCTCTACGTTTATGGCGTGACCGGCTACAGCTTCAACATGGCCGATCTGGAGATCGCGATGGAGAGAAACGGGCTTGTGGCGGTTTTCTTCTTTGCCGTTGCCATTGTGGCGCTCACCATCGCGTGGCGACGCCGGCTGCAGGCGGAATCCGTGCGCTTTGACGGCAGCGAGCCAGAGATTCAGCGGCTAGAGCTCAGTTGAGACCGCGCACTGGTAAGATCGAACATGACTCTCCGTTTGCCGGCCGCGTTCGCGGTCTTTTCGCTTGCCGGTGCGCTTGCGGCCGCGCCGCTCGATGACGCCACTCGCCAACTGGCGCGCGAAATCTTCCAACAGCTCATCGAGATCAATACCACGCATTCGGTAGGCAGCACCACCGCGGCGGCCGATGCAATGGCCAAGCGGCTGCTCGACGCCGGATTCCAGGCACAAGACGTGACGGTGCTCGGGCCGGGCGATAAGAGAGGCAATCTGGTAGCGCGGTACCGGGGAATAGGGACCAGCGGCTTGAAGCCGATCCTGATTATCGCTCACCTGGATGTGGTGGAAGCGCGGCGCGAAGACTGGACCACCGATCCGTTCCAGTTCGTCGAAAAAGACGGCTATTTCTACGGGCGTGGCACACAGGATATGAAGGACAACGACGCGATCGTCGTCACCGACTTCATTCGGTTGAAACGTGAAGGCTACCGGCCGGATCGCGACATCATCCTGGCGCTGACGGCGGATGAAGAAGGTGGCGGTGATAACGGCGTGGACTGGCTGCTGAAGAATCATCGCGATTTGGTGGACGCCGAGTTCGCGCTGAATCCCGATTCGGGTGGCGTCACGACGGTGAAAGGTAAGCCGCTGAATGTTGACGTGGAGGCGAACGAAAAGCTCTATGCGGATTTCGAACTGGATGCTACCAATCCCGGAGGACACAGTTCGCTGCCGGTGCCCGACAACGCCATCTACCACATCACAGACGCACTCTCGCGGCTGGAGCACGCGCCGTTTCCGTTCGAGCTGAATGCGGTGACGCGAACGTATTTCGAGAAGCGCGCGGCGCTGGAATCCGGCCAGATGGCCGCGGACATGCGAGCGATACTGAAGAATCCGCCGGACCGGCAGGCCATCGCGCGCCTGTCCAAAGAAGCGCGGTTTAATTCGCTGATGCGGACCACTTGCGTCGCCACGCTGCTCAAAGCGGGGCACGCCACCAACGCTCTGCCGCAGGATGCGCAGGCGAATGTCAATTGCCGGATCTTACCGGGGCATTCCATCGAAGAAGTGCGGCAAAATCTAATTCGGATTTTCGCCGATCCAAAGATAGCGGTGAAATACTCCGATCTCGCCGGGCACGCGTTCGATACCGCTCCCGATAGCAAGGCATTTCCGCCCGTGCTCCCCCCGCCCGCGGTGATGAAGCCGCTCCAGCAAGTGACCGATTCGATGTGGCCGGGCGCGCCGGTGATCCCGGAAATGGAGACTGGTGCATCGGACAGCGTCTACACGATCGCGGCGGGAATTCCGAGCTACGGCGTATCGGGCGTGGCGCTCGACGAGGATGACGTGCGCGCGCACGGAAAGGACGAACGCGTCCGCGAAAGCTCCTATTATGACGGCGTAGAGTTTTACTACCGGTATTTGAAAGCGCTTACCGGCGCGCAGTAGGCAGCAGAGAGAAGCTATAGTAAGCTACCGGACTTCCCCCTGATTCCAGACTCACGCTGTAATCCCCAGGCGCAAGCACGGATGTGGGAATCCAAACACGGGCTGCATGGGTGCTTCCCACCGCCTCCGGGAGAATGGGCCCTTCGCTCCACACCGCTCGGCCTCCCGCCGATACGCTCGCGGAATAGGAGCGGTTCTCATCTCCTGGTCTCAGCTCCAATTCGAGCCGAAGAATGTCAACAGAGGGAGATAATTGCGCCGTGGCACGGGATGACGATCCGCGAAAGGTGTCGGATGCGATATCGAGAGTGTAAACGCCGTGTTGGGAAGCGGCCGCACTGGACTGAATCCTGGCCACGTCCACGCGCAATCGGCGATTTTGGATTCCCAGCCAGATCGCGAGGCCAGCCGCTGCCAGCAATAATGCCGCCAACGCGCCATTCAGGGGGCGCCACCGAATCCGAAAGCTTTGGCTTTCGGGGATGGCCGCGCGGAGCGCCGCTGCGAATCCCAACTTGCGTCTTTGAGACTCCGTACCCAGAAGGAATTCCTCCACCTGCCCGCGGCGCCGGTCGGAGAGTGTACCCCGGATATAGTCATCCAGTAAAGCCGCTTCCGTCATCCGGAGCTGCTGATAGAGCTCGGGATCGGTGAACCAGCGCTCCACAAAGGCCTCGCGGTCAGACTCCGGCATCTCATTGAGCAGGTACGCGATCATCTGGTCTCTATATTCCATGACGGAAATTTACGATTCGTCACGCGTCCGCGTCGCACAATCGTACAGTTGCTCGCGGATGCGCATGGCACGATTACGCAAAGTGTTCGTGGAAATGCCTAAAGACCGGGCCAGGGCCTTGCGGTCTTCCAGGTAGTATCGCTGGATCAGGTCGCGCCGGTCCGCAGGAAGCTGGGACAAGCACGTTTCCAGCGCGTCCCAGTTCTGGGGGTCTGGACCAGCCGGCTTGGCCTCCAGTTGGATTTCCCGCAGAACGGTTTGCCGGGTACGCGTCTTGCGCCGCTCCTCCTGCAGCACGAACCTCGCGATGCCCAGCGTAAATGCTTCCAGGTGAGGGATTTCGGTCCGATCCTGGACCTTGCGCGCCAAACGATTCAGCACCTCGTCGGCCAGGTTGTCGGGGGAATCGCAACGCTCCCAGGAGAATAAATCGATGAGCCGCCGCCGCAACTCTTCGTATCTTGCGCCGGCTGCTTCGCGATCCGCCGCTAATGTTCCGAGCAGAGCGTCCAGCGCCTCCCGATCCAATTGCCAGGCCTTTCGACTCCGCTGCTGGCTCCCTTGCTGATGTGGGCTGGTGATTTCATCAGGCATTTGCTGGGGCCCGCCGTTGCATAATATCAAATCGCACCCGGTACTATGGGTTGTAGTTCTGGAGCGGGAACACTCGTGCGGCGTAAGCTATGCGATAATTCGTGTGATTCCCGAAGAGCCGTGCGCAACAAATCATCTCGGCTTCCGTCGTATCTCGCGATCCCTTTTCTGTGCTTTGCCGGGTGCTGCGCCGCACAATCCCCAGTTCCGGATTCGCCGCTTTTGGATTTAAGTCATCCTCTCGAAGTTCATCTTGCGGGCGGAGCGACGAAAAGCGTGCGGGTTTACGCTGAGGCCGGCGATTTTTTTCGAATTGTGGCATCGGCCGACCCGCAACTGGTGGTGAAAACTTCCTTATTCGACCCCGAGGGCCGAATCGTTGCTGTTACGCCCAGTCTGGGCGGGACGGGCGGAACCGCGCGGATTGCGGCCTATGCCGCCGCCAGCGGCGAATTCCAGCTGCGAGTCAGTTCGCAAATGTCGAGCCCCAACATTCGCGTTTGTAGCATTGTGCTCGAGGTGCGGCGGCCGGCGAGCGAACAAGAGCGGACGGACGCTGAGGCCCATCGTGCTTTTGCCGAAGCGGCGCAGGAGGCGGCTCATGGCCCGAAGGGTTTGAGCGCGGCCGCCGGCTTACTGGACCGTCCCATCGAGCTCGCCGCTCGTGCCGGCGACGATCTGCTCCAATTGCGCGCGATCTTCGGCAAGGGCCAGTTTCTCGCGATGTCCGGCGATCTTGCGGGCGCAGTCCCGTTTTTCGAGCAGGCGCTCGAGCTCAGCCACAAATCCGGCGACCGTCGCGCGGAGGCCCACACACTCGACGATCTGGGGTTGGTCAACGCCAACCTGGAGCGTTATCCCCGCGCCATCGAACTCTACAATCGGGCGCTGGAGCTGCAGCGTCAAACGGTGCAGCCCTGGGAAACCGCTCTTACGCTCTCCAATCTCGCCGATGCCCAATCCGCGCTGGGGCGCGTCGATATTGCGCTCGACTGCCTGAAGCAGCAGGAAGAGATCCGGAAGGATCTCAAGGACGACTTCGGGCTGAATGAGACGTGGCTCGGAATGGCGGATGTCTATCTGATGACGGGCGACCCGGAGAAGGCGATCGAGAAGCTGGTGAGCACGCTTCCACATTGGCAGCGCTTTCGCGATCAGGAAGATGGGAAGGAATCCGAGATCGCCGCTTACCGCCAATTGGGGCGGGCCTATGCTGCCCTGGGCGAGGCGAGCGGCGCGGTTACGGCACTACACGACGCCATGCAACGCGCGCGCACGCTCGGAAATGCGCGCATCGTCGCGGACACCCTGGTGGTCGAAGCCCAACTGGCGAATTTGCAGGGCGATCGAGCGCGTTCGCAAGAGGCCGTTGAGAGTGCGCTGGCTGCCTCCAAGCGAGCGGGCTATCAGCGCGGAGAAGCTCTGGCTCTGATTGAACGAGGGAAATTGGAAATTGGCGTGGGGCGATTCCATTCCGGTGAGTCAGCCGCGGAGCAGGCTTTGGATATCGCGACGAAGCTCGGGCAACCCTACGACGAAGCCAATGCCCGGCGGCTACTGGGCGAAGCGCACGATCGGCTGAACGCAACCAGCGCCGCGGAGCGTGAGTTTTCCGCCGCCCTGGCCATCGAACGGCGCATCGGCGATCGCTTTGGCGAAGTCGAAACGCTGGTGGACACGGCGCGGCTGCAGGATCGCCGGGGATTGTTGGAACCGGCTCTGGAGACGTTGGATGCGGCGCTCGGGGTGATCGATCGGACGCGTTCCTCGCTCGCGGCGCCCGAGCTTCGGGCGAGTTACCTGGCGTCCCAGCGCGATGCCTACGAGCTCGCGGCCACGGTCCTCATGCGACTGGATCGACTGCACCCGGGACAGGGGTTCGATGCGAAAGCTTTCGATGTGAGCGAGCGGGCGCACGCGCGAACCCTTCTTGACGCGCTGGGAAAATCCGGCCGGGATCTCGATCGCCCTGAGGATCGCCGGCTTGCCGTCCGTTTGGACGCCCTAGACGCCACAATTCACCAACTGGCGTCGAACGAATCGTCGCCCCATCGCGAGGAGCGCATTGCGGAATTATTGACGGAGCGCAACGGGCTGGAAGTACAACTGGCCTCCTACCGCACGGCAAACGACGCGCAGGGGGACCAAGCCACCGCGCCCCTGTCTCTCGCTCAGATCCGCAGGCAGGTTTTGAGCGGCGATACGGTTTTGCTGGAGTATTTGACCGGTCCGCGGCAAACCCATCTCTGGGTGGTGAGCCGAGGCGAGCTGCAGCATTACACGCTGCCCGGGGATACCGAGTTGCGCGAGTCGGTTCGCGGATTGTATGACGCGCTGACCGCAGCTAGTGGTCTCTCGCCAAAGTTGAACTTCTCCCAGCGCGAAGCCGCGCTTCGGATCGCCGATGACACAGCGACGCGCGAGGCGAAAGCGTTGGCGCACATTCTTTTGCCCTTTCCGGCTTCCTTGCTCGGATCGGGTGCGTTGGCCATCGTGGCTGACGGACCGATCCAACTGGTGCCTTTTTCCCTGCTGCCTGTGGCCGGCGACCATGGACAAAGGCTCGGCGCTATGCATGACATCGCGGTAGAGCCTTCAGCCTCGGTGCTGGCTCGCATCCGTGAGTCTGGGGAACCCGATCGCGACAAGCGCGTATTGATTGTCGCCGATCCAGTGTATAGCCGCGCGGACGCCCGGTTTCCGGCACACCCCATCACTGCCGCGTTTCCGGCAGCGCAGCCGCACCTGGAGTCCTTGCCACCTTTGCCCATGTCGCGCGTCGAGGCCGAGCGCCTTCAGTCCCTGGCGCGGGGCCGCACGGTCACGCTCCTCGGTTTCGATGCCGTGCCGTCGCGCTTCGAGCGAGCCGCGCTCGATGACCTATCAATTATCCATATTGCGAGCCACACGCTTCTCGACGACCGGTATCCGGATCTCTCCGGGCTGGTGTTGTCCACCGTCGACCCGAGCGGCCGCTCCGTCGACGGCTTTTTGCCTCTGCTCGATGTTTACAAACTCCATCTGGATGCCCGTTTGGTGGTCCTCAGCGCGTGCGAGACCTATATAGGGAACGATCTGCGCGGAGAAGGGTTGCTCGGGCTGGCGCGTGGTTTCCTGTACGCGGGCGCTCATCGCGTGGTGGCGAGCCTATGGAAGGTGGACGATCGCGCAACCGCCACGTTCATGGATCGCTTCTACACCGCGCTGCTCACCGGCCAGCACACAGGTGCCGCGGCGCTGCGCATCGCGCAGGATCAGATGTCGAAAGATCCCGCCTGGCAATCGCCTCGTTATTGGGCCGGGTTCGTGCTGGAAGGCCAGCCTCACTAACGGGCCGATAACGCGGCAGTACTAAATTTCACAAATAGTACCAATGTCCTGTGATATCGGCGCCCAGCGGGACATTCAAAGTAGAGCCAAACAGCGAAAGATGGCCCCGGGGGAGCCAGTGACGCTGACCGCCGCGCAATGAGTCACGGCCGGCGGTCTTCCGTCACCGGGAAGAGCCCCTTTCTCCGGCTTTGGCCACTGCAGCGCTCTCCTTCGTCGTCGCCACCCGGCATTTCATCTGTCACAGGCGGCATCTTGCGTGGGTTCGATTATTCGCCGAAAGCCGGAGTTCAAACCGGGCCGCGGCACGAGTAGGTGAATCAGTAACCCAACCGAACTGGACGACATAAGGTCTTCCCTTTAGGCTTTCGGGCTTCCCGTCGGATCTCGGCACGGCTCGCGTCGAAATATTCGAAGTTCTCGATAAATTCATCTGTATATCCTCCAAGATCGTGTTAAACTCTTCTCCAATAGCAATTTGTTGCGGCTTCAAAGTTTTGGGGCTACGCGCTTAAGCGGGCGTGTTTGTTCTCCGGAAGGTAATGCCTAATTTATCGCTGAAGCTGTTCCGCCATATCTGCGCGCTCGCAACGGGCGGCGGGCTGGCCGTATTGGCGGGAGGACCTGCTTTTGCCTGCACCACCGGAACGAACACCGAAACCTGCACTTTTTCAGGCTCCGGCATCGCTTCCTTCGGCCCCACATTAAATAGCTCGACAAACGTGACGGAGACGTCCACGGTAACCGTACCGTCATCAGTCATCACCGGACCCATCACGGCGGTGACCGTCACAATCACTGGTCTGAACGCGACCGAGGGCTTCAGCTCGAACGGGCTGAATAATTTCTCTTTCTTACTGGCGCCTCCGAATGTCAGTTCGTCCGAAAAGGCCTTTGACTTTTTAAATTCCACCTGCGACACAGCGAGCAACGCGACCTTGACGATCGACGGCAGCGCCTCCAGCCAAGCCCCGGATGGAGACACAAACTGTTCTTATAGCGGTTCGAGCACCTACAAGCCGTATAACGCTTCCGGCCTAACGGACGTATGGCCGGCCGCCATAGGGTCCAACTTCGTACAGGCTCCTCCGGACTCCACTGGCTCATTCGCTATCTTTAATTACAGCAATACCTCAGAGCCGGTCGGCACCTGGACGTTGTACATCTCCGACGAGAACCCAGACTGCTTTGAAACGCCCTGCGACGCGGTATCCATCAGCGGCTGGACCCTGTCGATTACCTTTACGCCGCCGTCATCGGCGGACTTCACCACCACCAGCCTTTCGCCCAGCGCCAGCACGGTGCTAATTTGTCCGTCCGGCTTCTCCGGGTCTTGTACGCCGGGCACCGTCACCCTGACGGCCACCGTCACTGACACGACCAATTCCGGCACGACCGTCGATGGCGGCACCGTCACATTCTTCAATGGTGCCTCGGCAATCACGTGCAGCGGCGGCGATCAAACCGTATCCAGCGGCACAGCCACGTGTGTGGCTTCCTTCAGCCCGCCCGAGGGGGCGCAAACTCTCACCGCAAGTTACGGCGGCGTTTCAGGCACGTTCGATTCGAGCAACAGCAATGGGAGTCCGGTCACCGTAACGGCCAGCGATCATACCCAGCAGTCCGGCAATCAATATTGCAATATCGGTACCCTCACTAGCGGCGATATCGTGACCACGCCGCTGCCGTCCAACATTTTCATCGGCTCTCCCGATATCACTACGGCGCCCAGCGGAGGCGGGCTCATCGACACGGTGTCGGTGACGTTGCAAACGTTGAGTACCGGAAGCGAGGCCGGCGAAGAGCAGCAAAATTTCCTGCTCGTCGGACCGAACGGCGGAATCCTTTTGTTCGATGCGAACGGCGGGACTGAGACTGTATCGCAGAGCCTCACCAGTCTTGCCTTCGCCGACAGCGGTTCCACGCTCGCCTACGATACGGCGCTCACCAGCAGCACGACTTATAAGCCGCTCAGCTATTTCAACGAGGAGGGCGAGAGCCAGACGGGCCAAGCCGCGTTCCCCTCGGGTACACCCAGCTTCAGCACCACAAATGAAGCAGCGCCCACCGGGTCCGCCACGTTCGAGAGCACATACACCGGTTCCGGCGCCACGGGAACGTGGTCGCTGTATTACAGCAGCACCGGCAACAATTCATCCACAGTCGGAGGCTGGTGCCTCGATTTCACCATGACCGGCGGCGCTGCTACGACCACTACCGTTAGCTCCAATACGCCGACTGCTCTGACCGATCAAAGCTTCAACCTCACGGCTACAGTGAACTCCGCCACTACCGGCACGGTGACATTTATTGCCACCACTCCCACCGGCGGATCCACCACTCTGGGACAAAGCGGTGTCGGATCGAACAACAAAGCCACTTTGAACGTTCCGGCCGGCACATTGACGGAGGGGACGTACGAGATTACCGCCGAGTTCGCGGATTCCAGCAACAGCTTCGGCCCGAGCCAAGGAACCACGGCGCAGCGCATCAACAATCCGCCGCCGACTCCGAGTGTATCGGGGAACACGTACACGTATTGCAACACTACGCCCATCGTGGTGCCCTACACGGACGAGTTGAGCGCCGTAGGCAACGCCGCGCCCTATCCGTCCAACATCATCGTCTCGAATCTGCCTGGAACGCTGGACTCGCTGAAGGTCCAATTGAAGCTCGCGAGCAATTTCGACGACTTGCAAAACGTCGCATCCTTGCTGGCAGGACCGAATGGTTCCAACATCGACTTCTTCTCTAATGTAGGCGGCTTTGGCGACAGCTCCGGCACTTTCAATATTTTCGATGGCGCCGGAGCAGCGTTCGGCCAAACCACATCGTCGGGCGCCGTGCCGGCGGGCAGTTACCCGCCCGAAAGCTATACGGTGATCGGCACGGGCGCAACAGACGCTTTCCCGGCCTGCCCATCGCAGGTGAGCAACTGCAGCAGCGGATCGATTGGGCCGCCGGCGCCGACGTCGGGATACAACTACGCCACTACTTCCGGCTCCTCGACGTTCAGTTCCGTCTTTGGCAGCGGCTCCGGCAACACCTACAACGCCAACGGAACCTGGAGCCTGTATCTTTACGCCGATGTTGCCGACCATCCGCTCGGCACCGTTAGCTCCTGGTGCGTCGAGCTCACCGAGAATCTGCCGGTGCTGGCGGCGAACCAATCCGGGCCGGCGTCCGTGATCCAGGGCGGAACAGGTTCGGTCACCTTATCAGTCGAGAATGGCGGGCCAGGATCAGCAGGCGGCAGTACGGTTCCGGTGAGCGTGAGCGACACGTTTCCCACCGGCCTCACTCCCACCAGCGGCAGCGGAACTAACTGGACCTGCGGTTCGCCCACGGGCCAGACCATCAGTTGCACGAACAGCGATTTCATCGGCTCCAGCAGCGACCTCGCTACGCTGACGCTGAACTTCAGCGTGGCTACGAACGCGACGCCTGGCAATGTCAGCAATACCGCGGTGGTTTCGGGCAGCGGCCTCACCGCCAGCGTCAATTCCAACGCGGTGACCATCGATATTCTCGGCGCTCCGACTCTCGCGGTGAGCAAATCTCACACCGGGACGTTCACGCAAGGCCAGACCGCGGAATGGGATATCACGGTCAGCAACACAGCCGCGAGCGGCAGCACCGGCGGCACGACGACTGTATTGGATACGTTGCCCTCCAATTACTCTCTCAACAATTTCTCGGGCACCGGCTGGAGCTGCAGCAGCAACGCGAACGCCGTCACGTGCACCTCGACGCAGGCCGTCGCGGGCGGCAGCTCCTTCGCGACGTTGAAACTGATCGTGAATGTGCCGGCCAATTCGCCGACCTCCGTTTCCAATACCGCCAGTGCATACGGCGGCGGTGATCTGACGCATACCGGCGCCGGAACGGCTGCCGTCTCCAACACCGACAATGTGAGCGTGACGCAGGTGGCCGCCTCGGTGGTGGTCTCGAGCGGCAGCGGACAGAGCGCAAACGTCAGCACTGCATTTACAAACCCTCTTGTGGTGACGGTGAAGGACGCGGCGGGTGTAGTGATCAGCGGCGCATCGGTCACCTTCACCGCTCCGGGCGCCGGCGCGAGCGGAACGTTTTCCAATAGCTCGAACACGATCACCGCGAACACCAATGGCTCGGGCCAGGTCAGCGAAAGCTTCACGGCCAACGCAAGCGCGGGCGGTCCTTACACCGTGACCGCGACATCCAATTCGATCACCACCAATACCGGTTTCTCGCTGACGAACACGCCAATCAGCATTGTGCCGCCGACCATTAGCATTTCGTTCAGTGCAGCCGGCGCGGCCTTGGGCGGCACAGTCAGCTTGAACTACGCCATCCAAAATCCGAACGCCGGTTCGGCGCTGACCGGGGTATCATTGACCGACGCGCTGCCGGCCGGACTAGCGGTCGCCAACCCACCCGGTGTGACCAACACCTGCGGAGGAACATTCACCGCCGTCGCTGGATCGTCATCTACAAGTTTGACGGGCGCCAGGCTCGCGGCCGGCGGCTCCTGCGCTATATCGGTCAAGGTTCAGGCGACCTCGATCGGATTCGAGAACAATACCACCGGGCCGATTTCGGCCAACGAAAGCGGACCCGGCAATCCCAGCAACACCGCCAGCCTGGATGTGGTTCAGGCGCCCACGGTGACCCTTGCGTTCGGCGCACCGAGCATACCTGTCAATGGAACCACCTCTCTTACCTTCACCGTCACGAATCCCAGCAGCATCACCAACTTTTTCAACATTGGGCTCACTGACACGCTGCCCAGCGGCCTGGTGGTCGCGAGCCCTAACGGCATGTTGGGCACTTGCCTCACCCTCGACGGCGCCCTGGTGATCGCGGATCCCGGATCCGCGAGTATCTCCATTACCTCGGTGAATCTGCTCCCGTCCTCTTCCTGCGCAGTTACCGTGAATGTGACCGGAACCACCGCGGGGAGCAAAAACGATAGCACCGGCAACATAACGGCTACGTTTAGTAACGGGGGCCCGGTGGAGATCAGCGGCCCAGGAGGCTCGGCCGGCATCGCGGTGGTGGCGCCGCCATCGATCAGCGCGGCGTTCAGTCCGGCTTCGATTGTTACCGGGGGTTCGAGTTCGTTGACGTTCACCATTACGAATCCCGCCCTGAACACCGTGGCGCTAAGTGGTGTAAGTTTTATCGATGCCCTGCCTTCCGGCCTGACCGTATCCACCTCCACTGCGAGTGCCTGCGCCGGCACCGTGACGACGAATCCCGGTACGGGCATTGTGCTGAGCAATGGATCGATGGCGGTCAATTCGCAATGCCAGTTCAGCGTGACCGTGACCGGAAGCGATGCCGGAAGTTACACCAACACCACTGGCGCCGTCGTTTCCAGTAATGGCGGCACTGGCAACACCGCATCGGCGAACCTGACCGTGGAGAACCCGGCTCCGCCCACACCGCCTGTGCCTCCCGTAACCAGCGCGAGCTATGTGAGCATCAGCCCCATTTCTCTGACCTTCACTTACGCGATCGGTCAAGGTGGCGCGATTCAGTCGCGGTCCATCAGCGTGAGCGCTTCTAGCCCGTTTAGTCTGGCCTCCTCGGTAGCTCCCGGCACACCCTGGCTCAGCGCGACAACGTCTTCCTTGAGTAGCGTCACGGTGACGGTGAACGCAATGGGACTCGCGGCCGGCACTTACCAGGGTCAAGTGCTGCTTTCCATTTCGCTCGAGTCCAGTCCGGTCAGCGTGCCGGTGACGCTCACCGTGATCGGTCCGCCGGTGCTGACGGTCTCAGCGCCGTCTCTTTCGTTTACGGCCTTCGTCTCGCCGGGGACGGTGGCGCCGTCTCAGACGAAATCCATCCTGTTGAGCGCTCAAAATAGCAATGTCGCTTTTAGTGTCTCCTCCAACGCACCCTGGCTCAGCGTCGCGAGTAATCCGTCCAATACGCCGTCGGCGCTGAGCGTCACCGTGAATCCGAGCTCGCTTCCGCCCGGAACGTACAGTGGAAGCTTGCAGATCGTTGCTCCGGGGGCCACGAACAGCCCGCTCAATGTTGCCGTCACATTGAACGTTGTTTCGCCGCTGGTGATCGCTGCCGGAGGGTTCCAGAACGCGGCCAGCTTCCAGGTGGTTCCAGGAGCCGCCAACACGATCATGGCAATTTATGGCTCGTTTGGCTGCGCCGCCCCGACGGTGATGGTGAATAACAGCGCGGCGGAACTGATCGGCCACACCGCCAGCATGATCACCTTCACTCTTCCCGCCACGGTGGATGGCGAGAGCAGCGCCGCGATCGCAGTAGTCTGTAACGGCCAGCAAAGCGGGTCGATCGACGTTCCTCTGGCGGCAGTGTCGCCGGGAATCTTTACGCTCTCGTTGAATGGCTCGGGTCAGGGCGCGATCGTGAATCAAGACGGAAGCGTGAATGGCGTTTCTCATCCAGCCGCGCTCAATTCGTACGTGTCGGTGTACGCCACCGGCTTCGGGGACTATCTTGCACCATCCGCCGACGGGCTGCAACTGATGAGCCACACGGTACAGGCGTTTATCGGAGGAGTCCCGGCTCAGATTCAGTTTGCAGGCCACGCGCCCGGCGAGACCCTGGGGTTGCAGCAGATCAACGTTCTAATTCCCTCCACTGCTCCCACGGGACCGAGTGTCACGATCCAACTGGTCGTAGACGGCGTATCTACGCAGTCCGGTGTCACACTCGCGATTCAGTAACAGTTTTCAAAAAGAGCGCCGCCACTTTCGCCTGGTGCATGGCTTTATCTGGTGGGCGAACCTTAAAGGCGGGTGATCAGCCGAGTTGTTGCCGCAAGCTCTCGTGATCCAGTTCATGTTCCCAGCGCGCCACCACCACGGTGGCCACGCCGTTGCCGACCATATTGATCAGGGCGCGGAACATGCTCATGAAGCGGTCGATCCCCAGGATGATCGCCATGCCGGCGACGGGGATCGTGGGAATCACCATCATGGTCCCCACCAGTGCGATAAACGCCGCGCCCTGGACGCCACTGGCGCCTTTGGATGTCAGCACCGCCACCGCGAGGATCGTCAGTTGCTGTGATAAGGTGAGGTGCGTGTTGGTGGCTTGCGCCACAAACAGAGCGGCCAGCGTCATGTAGATGCTGGTGCCATCGGTGTTGAAGGTGTAGCCTGTGGGCACCACCAACCCGACCAGCGCGCGGGAACATCCCAGCTTTTCCATTTTTTCCATCAGCGTGGGCAGTGCAGGCTCGGACGAGCTGACCGCGAGCACCAGCAGAATCTCTTCCTTGATATAGAGCAGAAATTTGACGATGTTGAAGCCGGCAAATAATGCGACGGCGCCGAGGATCACGAGCACAAACAAAATGCAGGTCACCCAAAACGTCGCGATTAATTTCGCCAAAGGTCCCAGCGAGGCCACGCCATAGCGGCCGATGGTAAACGCCATCGCGCCGAATGCGCCGATCGGCGCCAGCCACATCAATATATTGATGACGCCGAATACGGCGTGGGTGAGCGCGCCGAACACGTCGACGATCAGCTTCGAACGCTGGCCGGCGATGGAGAGCGCAAAACCGAACAAAATGGCGAGCAGGAGCACCTGCAGGATGTCGCCTTTGGCGAACGCGTCGATCACCGTGTTCGGAATAATGTGCATCAGAAAATCGGTAACGCTCTGCGCTTTGGCTTGCCCGGCGTACGCAGCGACGGCCTTCGGATCGAGAGTGGCTGGGTTGATGTTGAACCCGCCGCCGGGGCGCACCACATTGCCGACCATCAGCCCGATGAGCAGCGCCAAGGTGGAGACCACCTCGAAATACAGCAACGCTTTTCCACCGACGCGCCCCACCTTCTTCAGGTCTTGCATTCCGGCGATGCCCGACACAACGGTGCAGAAGATCACCAGCGCAATGATCATGGTGATCAGGCGGATGAAACCATCGCCGAGCGGCTTCATGGCGATGGCCGTGGAAGGACTCACGTATCCAAGAACAATGGCGACAGCGATGGCGAACAACACCTGCGCCGAAAGGCTCTTATAGATAGGCCTTCCTTGCGGCTTCTGGACTACCTCAGGTGCAACCGTTGCCATGGTTTCACGATCACGATGACAGCGATCAGAATATCAGCTTCAGGCCAAGTTGGATAGCGCGGGGACCGCCCGAGCCGAGCACTGGGTTGGAACTGACGACGTCCGGAGTGGCGGGCTGGAATCCGAAGCTGACGCCGGCATCCGCGGAGGGATCGGTGTAGGCGTTGCTGCCGCCCGGACCTCCGAATGGATTGGCGATGTTGGGGTGGTTGAACACGTTAAAAAACTCGGCACGGAACTGCGCGGTGACGCGTTCCTTGAACGTCATGGATTTGGTGATCGAGAAATCGACGTTATAGAACGGGAAGCCGCGGAACATGTTCGGCGCGGTGGTCCCGTAGCTGCCGTAAGCCGGAGGAACCAGCACGGATCCTTTGTAGGCGTAGCATCCGAGGTTCGTCAGCGATGCCACCGCCAGCGGCCCCATGGCCTGGGAGTGCGCCAGGCAGGTTGCATTACTGGTCCCGGAATAATACGGAATGCCTCCCGCTCCGCCATTGGTGTTGATGAACGCTTTGGTAGTGGTAAAGTCGTTGGGATTTCCGAAGAAGTCCCATTGCTCGCCGTTTTCAGGGATGGAGTTAATTTCACCGGTACCGCTGAAGTCGGTCGTCAAGTCATTGACGCCCCAAGGCAAGGCACTTTGCAGATTGATGATCGTGTTGAGCGACCAACCTTCCAAAATCTGCCCGGGAGTTTTGATGCCGGGAATGGCGTAAGTTCCTGACCACGTGAAGTGGTGGCGAATGTCGAACGGGCTGCTCCCGTAGAGACACCGCACGCAGTTACTGTTGATAGGCTGCAGGAACGACCAGTTGTCGGGAGAAACTGACAAAGCATGCGAATAGGTATAGCCCGCAACGTACGAAAATCCATGCCAGATCCGCTGTGTGAGAGAAACCTGGAGTCCGTTGTAATTAGCGTAATTATCGTTGCTCAACCAGTTGATGATCCCGAGATAGGGATACTTGGAATTGTACGGAGCAGCCGCTTGTTCCAGAGCGGCACTCGGAGAGCAATTGTTATAACCCATGGAAGCGCTCGCCAAGCATAGATTTGCGGGTGTTCCGGCCACGGCGGGGTTTCCCCATCCTGGGCTGTAACCGCCAAGGAACTGTGGCTGGTTGAGATCGGTGATCCCGAGTAATCTCTCTGCCTGGTTACCGACATAAGCGACGTCGAGGGTAAGGTCGTTGCTAATGGCGCGCTGAATATCCACGTTCCACTTGGCTACGTAGGGCGAGCGCATGTTACGGTCCGCCCCCAGGATGTTACAAGGCTGCGGAGTAAATCCCGAGGACAGCGTGACGGTCCCGTCGCCGCATGCGGGAGAAGCGGAGTACAACGGGTTGTTGGGGCCATTGTTCGCCCAGTTGTACATGATGGTTCCAGGCGTCGTTGGGCTGCCCAGCGCGCTGCCACCCCATGTAACGGCGCCTAAGTTGATGGTGCCGCCGGCGGTAAAGGGTGTGGGATTGCCGTTGGTATACAGATTCACGCCTGTGGGTACGGTGCGCATGCCCAGTAAGTTGCCGACCGCCATGAACGAATCGAAACTATACTGCGAGTAGTAAACGCCGCCACCGGCGCGCAGGACGGTCCGGCCGTTGCCGAAGATATCCCACGCGACGCCCAGGCGGGGCGAGAAATCCAAGTGATCGCCATTGAAGGGCGAGGAAATCTGTTTACCGACCTGCACCATCCCCTCGCTGGGTTCGAAATTGCCCACCAGATCGTTGCTTTCGGTGAATACCGTAGTCAGCTCGTACCGCAATCCCAAGTTAATGGTGACGTGAGGTGTAATGCGCCAATCGTCCTGGATGAACAGCCCGTAGCCCTGATCCTGTAAGTGGCGCAAGAAATCTCCGAAACTGATCTGCGCACGGCTCATGTCACCGTCGAAGAAAGCGTCGATGCCACCGGCGAAACGCAGGGGTCCCTTGGTGTTGGCCGTGACGTTGTTGGTGCTTTGGTTGAGAAGAATATCGCCGCCAAACTTAATGGCGTGTTTGCCCTTCAGCCACGACACGCTGTCGCTGATCTGATAGACGCCGTCAGGGCCAACGGTTTTCGGCCAGGAGTTTCCCAGTTGGAATTGAAAACCACCCTGGAAGAGCATCAAAGGGAGACCGTAGTAAGCGGGATTGGTTTGGCCCGTGTAGAAGTGGTAAGTGTTGCCGTTGAAAGTGTAGTCGGCTGGATTGTCATTAGCGTCGGGGGTCGAGAAAACCTGGTAATAGTGCGAGTAACCCACGCGGAGGGAATTTACCATGCTGGAAGTGGGAACCCAAATCCAGCTTCCTGAACCGACTTGGGATCGCGCATATTGCTGGGTGAGCCAGAAGGAGTTGATCTCTTCGGCCGGATTATCCACGAATGTGCCGTTGCCCGGGCTGATGAAATACATACCGCTGAAGGAGTTCTTTTCATTCAGGTGATAGTCGATCTTCGTGACACCCGAGTAAATGCTATTTACATTCGCGAGCGAAGTGTTGTAAGTGGTGGAAGAAGTGTTGTTAACCGGAAACAAACCGGGGTAATCGGACTGCGGCTGACAGGAAGAGCTCAGGCCGGATAACTGGGCGCTCAGAGCGCTGAGCTTGCCCTGCGACAAAGCCAGCTTACAAGCGCCGATCAGGCTGTAAGTGGGATCGGTGGAACTGGTGTTGGTGATCGGCACGGTATGTTGAGCAGCAGTGCCGACGCTATATTGCTGCGACTCGTAATTCACGAAGAAGAAGAGCTTATCGCGAACGATAGGTCCTCCCAAGCTGGCGCCGTACTGCTCCAGCTCAACGGGTAACGGGCCCTGGCCGCCGGAGAAATAGTCGGCGGCGTCCCAGGCGCCGTCGCGGCCATAAGCGTATCCAGTACCATGAAACGTGTTACTGCCTGACTTCAGCCCGACGTTGATGATCGCGCCCGGCTTCCAGCCGAATTCGGCGCCCGGGTTCTGTTGGGTCTTGAACTCATCGATAGCGTCAATGGGCAGCATGGTTCCGGCATCGCCCGCCGCCATGACGGCGTTCATCACGCTTTGGGCCATCCAGGGATCGTTGCTGTCGACGCCGTCCACCATGAAAAAGTTGTCGTGCGGGCGTCCGCCGTTGGTGCTATTGGTCCAGCCCGAACCGCCGGGATACTTGGTGACGCCCGGACGAAGCTCGAGTAGGTTCTCGAAGTTTCGTCCATTTAAGGGCAGGTCATTGATGACTTTGTTCTCGAGCGTACCGCCCAGCTCGGCATTGGTGGTGTCGATGGTGGGGGGAGCCGCGGTGACCTCGATCCTCTCACTCACTTCTCCGGGTTGCAGCACCAGATCCTGGCGAATGTCCTGGCCGACTTCCAATTTGATGCCGGTCTGCTCGCTGATTTTGAATCCCGTGATCTGAGCCCGAACGCGCTTGTTGCCCGGAACCAGGCTGGGAGCGTTGTATTCGCCCGCGGAATCGGTGGTGACGGTGCGTTCCACGCCGCGGTCGACGTCGATGATGGTTACCGTCACGCCGGGCACCGGCGCCCCAGTCTGATCGGTGACGGTTCCTAGAATGCGACCCAGGTTCGCCTGCGAAAACAGTGGTAAGGACGCAAGAAGCAGTAAGACCAACGCGGTCCACAGTGTACTCAGCCGGGCGCTCACACGCTGATGCAACATGGAGACCTCCCTAGGTGGTGTCCTAAAACACTTACCCCAAAATAGATCTAAGTGGGTATAGCACTAGCATTGGTAAATGTCAATACTTTATCGACTTACGGGATATTTTTTCAGGTAATTTTCAGATTGGCGGTTGGCGCACAATAACCACTCTCGCTGCGGCGGAACCGCGCAACGCGTCAATCAATATACAAGCCGATCCGATACTTACTAACTGGCGTGAAACCCGCGCCTATTTCCAGGCGGAGTAGATCGGCTTGCTCACCAAGAAGGCTTCGTTCACGGCCTGTCTTGGGCGAAACTTTTGTACTCGTCCGTTATCGACTTCCGCAACGTAGAAGTTACCGTCCTGGTCCACGCTGAATCCGTGGACGCCCCAAAATCCGCCGGGAAAATCGCCCCAAGTTCCGAACGAGTACAGAAAATGACCTTCCAGATCGTACTTCAGCATCTTGGATGTTCCGCGATCGAAAGCCCATAAAGTGCGGTCTGCGCCAATATAGATCAGGTGAATATCGGAGGGTTCCCGACCCATGCTGAAATCGTATAAGAACTTGCCGTTTTCGTTGAACACCTGAATGCGGTGATTCGCGCGGTCATTCACAAATACGCGGCGCGTCTGCGGATCCACCGCCAAGCCATGGACATTGTTCATGTAACCAGGGCGCTTGTCGTTGGGTGGCGTGCCCCTCTGGCCCCAATCCAGTAGGAATTTTCCCTCCTTATCGAACTTTGCCACGCGCGTCCCGTTGTACCCATCCGCCACAAACATCGTGCTGTCGGGCAGCCAGGCGATAAAGGTCGGGCGGTTGAAATGCGTGCCATCGGCGCCTTTCACGGTCGGAGTTCCGATGGTCTGGACCAGAGTTTTGCCGTCATGGGAGAACTTGTAAATGGCGTGCATGTGATCGTCCACCACCCAAACGTGCTTTTCCGGATCGTAGGGATTGATGGTGACGTAATGCGGCCGCTTCATGATCTTGTCCCACTGCGTCCACTGCTCGACGATGTTGCCATTGCCGTCCACCACCGTGAGGCAATGTTCCCATTTCGCATCCACGCCGACGGTACCTTTCCAGAGCCGCGGACCGTCATCGGGATCCTGACCGCTGCCTCCGGCGCCGGGAAGCGCGGCCACCGTGGCGTCGCGCCACGGCAGGCGTCCGATGGGGAACTGCAGACTGGGGCCAAACTCCGGAATCAATTTGGTTTCCGGCCTTTTGATGTTGGGCAGCTCTCCGCGGAAGAGCAGGAAAATGCGATTAGGGTTTTCGGCGTATACGCTCTGTCCCGCGCCCCAGGTCCATTTTTCGTTCCCGGGGAGCGTACTGATATTTTGCGGCCAGCCTGGCACCACGTCATAGGCGCCGAAGATATCCTGCAAGCCCATCTCTCCAGGCGCCGCCGCGAACCCCGTCCCGGGCTTATCCTTGGCTTGCACGCCCGTGAGCCTGGTCCCGGCGAAGAATCCGGCCGCGAATACTGCGGCCGCACCAGCCAATACTGCTAGAGATCTACGCACAGATTTTTCTCCCTTTGTTTGGTAGGAACGGCGATTGGAACAGAGTTGGGGGTAACAGCGCGCGGCTGCTGGCGACTCGTTCTAGACGCTCTCCAACGTGGATCCGTCATCGAATCTATACTTGGCTGACAACGATATCACCAGTGTTGAGGGCGCGCAAGAAGAAAACAGTTAGCATAGAGCTAACCGCGGATTTGCGGATTCCGGGTCAAGACCTCGTCAAAGCTGAGACGGGCGCGGATCCCCCGCGCCGGTTGCGTCGACCTATTTCTTGGGTTTGGCTTCGTTCTTCAGGAACTCATCGAAATTGACGTTGTCCTCGCAAACCATTTCGGTGATGTTCCAGGTGGGATGCAACTGGAACGTGATCTGCCCTCCCCAAGGCTTAGTGTAGGCGATGGGGTCCTCGATGGTGATGTCGTCGGTTAACGTGTTCTTGTCCACCCGGCGAATG
>JASHQT010000376.1 GCA_030039005.1 Bryobacteraceae bacterium | reverse complement strand
CATTCGCCGGGTGGACAAGAACACGTTAACCGACGACATCACCATCGAGGACCCCATCGCCTACACTAAGCCTTGGGGAGGGCAGATCACGTTCCAGTTGCATCCCACCTGGAACATCACCGAAATGGTTTGCGAGGACAACGTCAATTTCGATGAGTTCCTGAAGAACGAAGCCAAACCCAAGAAATAGGTCGACGTCGGAAGGGAGAAAATCCATGCGTAGGTATCTGGCGGTCGCGGCAAGCGTGGCCGTGGCGTTCGCGGCGGGATTCCTGGCCGGGACCCGGATTCTCCATGTCGAGGCGCTCCCACATGTCGAAGCAAAAGACGAGCCGGGCACAGGTTTTGCCGCGATTCCCGGAGAAAAGAACGGCCAAGATGTCTTCGGCGCTTACGATGTGGTGAAGGGATGGCCGCAAAATATCAGCACGCTGCCGGGCAATGAAAAATGGACCTGGGGCGCCGGAGAGAGCGTGTACGCCGAAAGCCCTGACCGCGTTTTTCTGTTGTTTCGGGGAGAATTGCCGAATATTCCGCGACCGCAGACCAAATTGGTTCCCGAATTCGGCCCCAGCCTCGAATTTCCCATCGGCCGTCTGCCATGGCGCGACGCCACGGTGGCCTCGCTTCCCGGAGGCGGCGCCGCCGGCCAGGACCCCCAGGAGGCAGCGAAGACCTGGAAGGGAACTTTGGGCGTCGACGCCAAGTGGGAGCATTGCCTGACGGTGGTGGATCGCAACGGCAACATCGAGGAGCAATGGACGCAGTGGGACAAAATCTTTCAGCGCCCGCACTACGTGACCATCAATCCGTACGACCCCGAGAAACACGTGTGGGTGGTGGACGACTACATGCAAGCCATCTATAAGTTTTCGCACGACGGCAAAACCCTGGTGCAGACTATCGGCACGCCCCGGGTCCAAGGCGCGGACGCGACGCATTTCAGCCGGCCGACGTTCATCGCCTGGCTGCCCGACAGCACCATGTTCGTCGCCGATGGCTATAACGGGACACGCGTGGCGAAATTCGATAAAGACGGCAAATTCCTATTGGACTGGGGCAAGAAAGGGAACCCGCCGAACGAGAAGCGTCCCTATTACATGAATAACGTGCACGGCCTTGCCATCGCCCCCGAGACGCGGCGCGTGTTTGTGAATGACCGCGCCAATCACCGCATTCAGGTATTCGATGAGAACGGAAAGTACTTATACGAATTCAGTATGGGCGCCGAGCCGTCCGACATTCACTTGATCTATATCGGAGCGGATCGGGCGCTGTGGGCCTTCGACCGCGGAACCTCCAAAATGCTGAAGTACGATCTCGACGGCCATTTTCTTTACTCGTTCGGAGCCTGGGGCGATTTCCCCGGCGGATTCTGGGGCGTCCACGGATTCAGCGTGGATCAGGAGGGCAACTTCTACGTCGCCGAAGTGGATAGCGGGCGGGTGCAGAAATTCCGGCCCCGGCCGGGCGTCAACCAAGCGTTCCTGCTGAGCAAGCCGGTGTACTCGGCCTGGAAATAATCGCTCAGGCGTGCATGGCCCGCTGCCAGGAGCGGATGGCCGCGATCTCGCGCTCTGGCCGTTCCATCACCGTTTCGAGCCGGCCGGCATAAATCGCGCCCTCGTTCGCATCGAGCGATAACGGATCGCCCTCAGCCAAGCAGCGCCCTCCGATGCGGCAAACTCGGCGGTCGAAATCGATCGTCAAGTCCTGACAGCCCACCAGGCAGACCTTGCCGAGTTGGCGGGCCACCACTGCCGCATGCGACGTCCGTCCTCCCGCTGCGGTGAGAATGCCCGCAGCGGCGGCCATGCCTTCGATATCGGCGGTGGCCGTATCCGGGCGCACCAGGATGACGGGCGTTCCGTCCGCTGCGATGCGCTTCGCGCTTTCGGTATCCAGCGCCATCGCGCCGCTTGCCACTCCCATGCTCGCGACCTCCGCGCGAGCCAGCGCTTCTCCAGGAGCGCTCGCCAGTCGCGTTCGCGTGACGGATCCGATGTCGATTCCGGCGAGGCGCGAGAGAGCCTCGGCCGGGGAGATCAGATGCTCCTGCACGAGATCCGTCGCGATTCGCAGTGCGGCCCAGGGGGTGCGCTTGGCGTCGCGCGCTTGCAAAACGTAGAGCGTTCCCGATTCCAGCGTAAACTCGAAATCCTGGGCATCGGCGAAAAGCTTCTCTAAGGTTTGTCCCGTGGACGCAAGATGTTTCCAGACCGCCGGCAGCATACGCCGCAACCGCTCGTGATCGTGCGCCGAGTGGCGGCCGGAGACAACGTCCTCGCCTTGCGCGTGGAACAGAAAATCGATGTACAGCTCGGGCTCGCCAGTCGCGGGATTGCGTGTAAACCCGATCCCCGATCCCGACGCGCCGCCCGCATTGCCGAAGACCATGCGCTGGATGGTGGCGGCCGTGCCCGCGCTGTCGTCAATGCCATTGAGCTTGCGGTACGCGGCGGCCTTAGGTGCATCCCAAGAGCGGAAGACGGCGATCGCCGCTTGATGGAGCTGCTCGCGCGGGTCTTGCGGGAACGGCTTACCGGTGAGGTCGCGGGCTAGCGCCAGCATGTCGCGCGTGAGCCGGCGCATGGTGACGAAATCGAGCTCGCGTTCGCTTTCCACTTCCCCTCGCGCGAGAGCTTGAGCGATCAGCTCATTCCACGGAGCGGGCGGCTGTTCGAAGACCACCTCCGAGTAGCCCTGCACCAGCCTCCGGTAGCTATCCCACGCCAGGCGCGGGTTGCCTATCATGCCGATGAATCCCTCCACAGTCTCGTCGTTCAGCCCGACGTCCAACACCGTCTCCAGCATTCCGGGCATGGATGCCGCCGCGCCGGATCGCACGGAGACCAACAGCGGCCGCCGAGGACAGCCGAAACGCAGTCCCGTGGCGGCTTCGAGCGTCGCGATTCCCGAGCCGAGCGCTTCGCCGAGCGCGGCCTGGTCCAATTTCCCCGAGCGGTAGTCGCGACACCACGACGCCGGCAGCACAAACGCGGGTGGAACAGGAATGCCGGCCGCGGCCATTTGCATCAGGTTCCATGCTTTGTTGCCGACTTGATCTTTGCTCACTGGCTCGGGAACGCATTCAGGTGTTCTCGCGCCCAGAAGAATTGGATAAAAGGAGCGCATAGCGCTTCAAGCTTTCAGCTCGGTTCCGAAGAGGTAATCGCGAGTTATCAGCCCGGCCCACTTCAGCGCGTCGGCTGCGGATTCGAGGCTACGTCCCATTTCGGCGTACATGTGAAGCTGGCGGAAATTCCGCGCGCGCTGGACGGCGGAATGAATTAGCGCCCGCTCGGCATCGTCGGCGACGTGTTCCAATTCGGACAGCTTGTCGACCGCGATCAGAAAATCGTCCGCGTCGCCATCGGTGATGGCTCCGGCGCCGCGCGGCGTATAGCCGTGAGCGGCACGGCTCAAGGCCTTGACCCATTCCTGTGTGCCCGCTACCAAGGAATCCGCGAGCGCCTCCAGTGCGTGCAACGCCTCGCCCTGGGCTTTGCTTTCGGCGAGCAGCTCCAGCAGGAATGCAGCTTCTTCGAGTTCGTCCGCTGCGTCGTCCGCGGCTTCCACCACTCGGAATATCGGTGTATATTCGGCGCGCCGCCGCACAGCTTCGCGGGTGGCAGCGACCAACTGGTCCGCTTCGTGCTCGAACTGCCGCGCTCGCTTGCCGATGCGCTTGAACCCATCGCCGTCGGAACCCGCGCCAATCGCGCGAATTCCTTCGCGCACCAGCGTGGCGATCTCGAAAATGATTCCCGCGTGGTCGCCCGCCAGACGCAGGAGCCGCAACCCCTCGCCGCTGAAATGCGTTTGCAGCTCCGCCCGCACCCGGTCCTGGATCAGACCCTGCGATTGATGCTCGCACAGTCCTTCCGTGGCCGCGCGAAAGACGAACTGGACGAAATCCCGCGCCGCGTCGTTCCCCAGGACGTCACACAACCGGTCGCCGAAATGCATGGCGGACCCGCCTGCGGCCTCGATCGCCTGATTGATCAGCCGCGCGCCGCCAAGTTCCAGGAATCCCCGATGCCCGACCTCCGCCTCGGCGGCCCAACCGAGCAGTGCCATGCGTCCGGGACCGTCCAAGAACGTGCGCAACTGCTTGCGCGCGCGATTCCAGTCGATCAAAAACACCAGCCGCGAGCCGAGGAATTTCAGGTACTCGAGAAACTGTGAGTCGTTGGCAGCCTCGAAGCGGCCGGTGACCAAATAATATGTAGCGCCCTCGGCGAGCGCCGGCGTCTGGCTGGTTCGCTCTCCGCTCCACACGACCGCGTAGGACTGCAACATTTCGCGCAAAAACTGGATGCGTTCCGGATGAACGTCCGAATATGTCAGCTCCACTGTCAGCCCGTCGACATGGATAACAATCACATGCGCGTCCGTGCTGCCGATGTCATTCTGAATGACCAGCTTGTTTTGAGCGCGCGTCGCCGTGGTCCCCAAACCCGGGTGGCCGAATTTAAGTGGCGCCGTGCGATTCACGCCGGCCATGAACGCAGCAATCAACGGCCGGTCGCGGTCTTCGATTGCGTACACCGCTGCGCCGTCCAGCCGCTCTTCGGCCATCTCCGCCTGGACTGCGTTCAGCGCTTTGTGCAGATCCATGACGAATTGGTGAATGCTGTCCGCCTTGCCGTGGCGCGCCCGCGTAATGGCGCTCACCGCCTGCGCGGGGATCTGATCGTCCTGGCATGGAGGTAGCGCAGCCAGCAGCCGATCCATCCTTTCCTCGATCGGCCGCGCCAACACCGGCGTAGCCATAATCCGCAGGTCTTCCGTGATTCGCTGTAGGACCTTCGCGCACCCGGGTACGTGATAGTACCCATTTTCGCGCCGCGCCGCCGTGGCCAGGTCGTCCAGACCCGCGTCTTTGATGCCACACGCCAAGCGTTCTTGGCGCAAAATCGCCCCAGGTTGCTCCGGCCGGTCGGCGTGCTCAGCGGCCATCTGTAAGAGCGACAAGAAGTATTTCAGACGATCGTTGGCTGCCAACGCGGCATTGAGTTGGGTGGAACGTTCCAGCCCGGTCTCGCCGATCGCCGCCAGGATCTGCGCCTTCATACGGTTCCCCCGGAGTTCCACTTGCTAGGGTGCACATCGGCGTCCACCTCGGCGCTCTGCGTAGATCCCTCTACGGCGTCTTACGGCAGTACCATTTCAAGGCCGTCGATGGCGACCAGGGCCTGCACATTTCGTTCCAGTCCCAGGTCGCGAACCGCCAGGTCGATCGCTCGCCGGTCGCCACGGACGATTTGCGAGCCGCAATGAGTGAAGATCGCTTTGGGAACCCGCTCGCGCTCGCACCACTCCAGTTGTGTCCGGATCGCTGAGTGTCCTACCAGGGCGTGGTTGGCATGATTTTTCGGGCGCAGGATGGGGCGGCGCAGGATGGGACGTAGCAAAGACGCGCCGTCTCCGATATACAGCCGGATGCCGCGCAGCGCTGCATGCGGTTCGTGGATGGAAACTAAATCGGGAACATAAAACACGGCGCTTGCGCCCGCGGTAATTCGATAGCCTACGGCCGGAGCGCGAAGCGAATGCTCCACTGGGAAAGCTTCGAACGTCATGCCGTGGATCGGAAAAGGAACGCGCGGAAATACGAGGACCCGGTCCGGCAAGGGAAAGCGGTCAATCGAGCGCCACGTCGCCTCGGTGGCATATACCGGACATCCTCTCCTTCCGGTCCGCGATGGCAGGCCCTTCTTCAGCCCCCAGGCATGATCGGGATGAGCGTGAGTAAGCAGGATTGCTTCGGCGTCAACCTGAGCCCAGTTGCGCAGCCAGTCCGCGCCACGGTCGATGATCACGCGATGACCCAAATAAGAAATCTCGATGGAGGAGTGCCTGCGGTGCAGCCGGTTTCGGAGTTCGATCTCGCCGCGCGTGCCCAGGAACTTGAGCTTCACATTACTTGCAGCTTCCGCCGGGTGTGGGGTTCAGGTTCCGCACACGCCGGAGCGTTTCAGTGCTCGTTAGACGGGTTCGTCAGACGGCCAATCGGACCAGCGCTTCTTCAAGGGCGCGAACGATTTCTCGTCCGTTGTTTCCCGCGCGTCATCCATGTTCGAATCGCGCATGTTCGAATCGCGCATGTTCGAAGCGCGGCTATTCACGTCGCAAAACACATCGAACTCCGCCGTCCTTTTGAAGAACCGGCCGTACCTGGTCGTCGATATGAGATGCGTGCCATCTTCTGAAAGACGGATGTAATTTTCGCGCTCGAAAAATGTACTCATCGCCATCCCTCCTTAGCTCTCCACGTGGAGACAACTTGCACCTTACGTACCAGAGTGCCTTTGCGGCGTCAGCGAAGGTCATAGTCTTTTCGCTCACTAAAGTGGCCCACGAATTGCCGATAAGGCGTGCATGGCAAATGGAACAGTGGTTCTGCTGGGAAGTCTACGTGTGGAGCGTCCGGCGATGGATCACCTGGTATCGGTATTCGGATACTCGGTTAGGGAGGTGCCAACCCTCCGACACATAGGAAGTTTAGATGACGATATAGTGGCAGTTTTTTTCTCTCCGAGCGCAATGGGTCTGGAGTGTGATGAAGCTCTCCGGCATGTTCTCAGCGCGGCCCCGGGCGCGCTTCCCATCCTTTGCCATGGATTTGCCGAGCACGTGGATTGGCCCCGGTTGGTGGAAGCCGGCGCTTTTCACTCGCTTCCGATGCCCTTTAGCGCCGCGGAAGTCCGCCAGACGCTAGGATTCGTTTGGACTGCGAAGACCCAAGTCGCGACGACTCAAGTCGCGACGGCCCAAGTAAAGACCCGCCCTGAATCCGTACCATCTGCCGCCCCCGATACCCCCGCGGATCGCTACGATGACACCTCCCCCGCCAGGCTGCACGCTGGAATGGTCGCCTAGCGCGTGGTATTCCACGCAAGAATCCGTCGCAGGGTGGGGAAAATGCCTCACTTGTAGCTTCCCCGTAATACGGCCTATAGCGCCTTACTTCAACTCCTCCACCTGGAAGTCAGGCGGCTGTGCGAGCATGAACTTCGCCGCCGTCACTTCGGGTGAGTTAATTCTCATCGTTTCGATACTCAACTGCACCTCATAGTTGTCTTTGGGACGCTGGATATCGATACTTGATGGATACGCGATGCCGTCGTACGGCTTCCAGTCCGAATATTTCGCATCGCTGATGACCGAGCCCGATGGATCGAACGCCTTTTGCCGCGACACCTGCAGCGTGTAACCGTCGAAGTAGACCTGTCGAGCGAGCGCAAATTGATCCTGATTGCGGCGCAGGATCTGTAATATGTACAGGGCGCGCTCGGTATCGTCCTCCAGAACCGTAATGTCCGATTCCGGGTTCGGCGGATAGATCATCAACGCGTTGAGCAGCGCCTCGGGGCGAAGATTCTCCAGTTTGTTTCCAGGCTTCTCCGGCGCGCTGTTGTTCCCGACGATGAAGCGCTTCCTGGGGGGGATGGAAACGCGAAACTCGGCGCCGTTCGACACCATGTCGAAGATGGTGCTTCCGAGCACCGGGTCACGCCCCAGAACCCGGATGTCATCCGGCCTTAGAAACAAAATGTAGGCGCTGACGGTGGCATAGTCGATGGCTGTTCCCTTAGATGGCTCCAGAACCGACGGCGACAGGTCGGCCGTCATCAGGAAAGATTGCATGGGGTCCGAAATCGCATGCAAGCGCTGGATCAGCTCGTCTTTCGTTGCTGCCAGCACGGGGCTGGCCGGGCGCCGGCCGGGCGATACCACGGCGCGTCTGCGGACAAAGCAGGACGATGATGATGTGACGGCGAGCGCCAGGGACAATACGATCAGAAGCCCTTGATGCTTTGCCATCCTGCTCCGGCTGGTCTCATACGTTTCGCGCAACCTCTTGTCCCATGCCTGCCCTCTTTCATGCACCCGCGCCCTTACGTTAGAGTAGCGGTTTAGCCGCGGAGGAGGCACTGGTGAAACTCTTTATTCGGTGGATCATCCTGTGTTTTGCGTTGTTCGCAGCCGCTTGGGTGGTGCCCGGCATTCGCGTGCGGCAAGACGCTTGGACCGTTTACGCGGCCATGGCTGTGATCCTCGGGCTGGTGAACGCCGTCGTGCGTCCCCTGTTGAAATTGCTTTCTTGCCCTCTCATCATTCTAACGTTGGGACTTTTCGTCCTGGTGATCAATGGCATCGCGCTCTGGCTCGCGTCCAAGATTGCCGTGGATTGGTTCGGCGTCGGATTTTACGTCGACGGCTTCGGGTCTGCGTTCCTGGGCGCGCTAATTGTGAGCATCGTCTCGGTGATTCTCAATCTGCTCGTGAGGGACCAGGTCCAGCGCTAACCCCGGGTAACTCACCGCCTGCAGTGATGAATACGCGTGGGAATTGGTGTCGACAGATCGACATTCATCATCCAATTAGTTAACCTCACGAATATCCCAGCGCCTCTAAAAACTGCGCGCAACCAGGAACTTCTTTGATGACTGTCCTCTCGTTTCTGATGACTGTCCTCTCGTTTCTAATGAAAGACACGATGCCTGCAAAGACCCATAGAAGATCCCCAGGGCTGAGCATTGGCGCGGACACTGCTGCCTCCCCCGCACAAGTTCCCGCTCTCGCACAAGTTCCCGGCGAGTTGAACAACATCGGCCTGCCGGCGGCGACGTCGCTGAACTACATAATTCCCGGCACGGCGCAGTTCAACAATGCCGCGGAGGCTTTCTCCAGCCACTCGCGCATCCTGCAGTTGAGCGCGAAGGTGGTGTTTTGAATTATTCCGTGATAAGGGCGCGCACGGCGGCCCCGCACGTTATACCGGAAAGTTCATTCGATTAGTTTCTCACCTCAAAACTTTCTTTATTTACCGTTAAGTAAGTCGAAAGCTAAAGCATTATTGCTCCCGCGGAGTCTAAGTAACGAGGCGGCCAGCGCTGCCTCGCAAACTTTCGGAGGCGCACGCAGTTTCTTCCGCCGAGCCGCAACGAGAGCGCCCCGCGGAAAATCTCGAAAACGTGCGAAACAGGCATGGCGCGGTTCGTGATTGCGGTATTCGGACTTCTGTTTTTGAACGGCACTGTGTTGCTCGAAGCCCGCGCGACTCCCACGGATATCCTGGGCAATTTGGCGCTGCACGACGCCCGGTTCGGTAAATACGATGAGGCGGTGAGTTTATATACGCAGGAATTGAACCTACTGCTAGCCAGTGGCAAGCGCTCGGAGGCAGGAGGCGTTTATCTCAACCTGGCCGAGGTCAATCATCTTCGCGGGGCATTTGCGTTAGCCGAATCCAGTTACGAGCGGGGAATCGATTTATTGCGCCGTTACGCGCGGCCCAACGACGGACGCCTGGTGCATGCCCTGGACGGGCTTGGATGGCTGTACGCGACCTGGGGCCGGGACTTCGACGCCGCTCCGCATCATGGATGAGGCGCGCGAGTTAAGTGATCGGGCGCCGTTGGGCGCCGGCGCCCTGCTCGACCATCTGGACACTCAGGCCGCGTATCTCTGCGCGACAAACCGCTACTCGGAGGCGCAACGGGAATGGAAGCAGGCAATACAGATCAAGGACGCGAAGTTTGGCCCCGATTCGGCCACCTTCGACGTTCTTCTCCTGCACTACGGTCAGGCCAGCGCCATCTACCACGACTACGCCCACGCGCAGCAGTTGTTACTCCGCTTTATCGGAATAGAGGGCCGAGTCTCCCCGGCCACGTCCGTTTCGCGAGCCGCAGGGGCCGCGGAGTTGGGGCACGTCAAAATCGCGCTTCACAAATTGCCCGAGGCTCAGCATTGGTTGGATCAAGCCCTGGCGACGTTGAATCGCTCGCCCGAGAAAGCGCCCCTCATCTTCTCGATCGCGTTGTGCTACCACGGCGACCTGTATATGGCGGAGAAGAATTGGGCGGCGGCCGCGGGGGGAATATCGCTGGGCGTTGGCCATCCGGGAAAGGTGATGGGCGACAATCATGCTGCTGCGTCCTGCATGATCGCGCTATCGGCAGCGCTCGAAAAGCTTCACCGGAAGCAGGAGGCAAAATCGTTCGTCGCGCGCGCCAACGCGATCGTCACAGCCGAGAAAAATCCGCTGCAAAACCAGACCGTCGATGTGCTGGCCCTCCGCAGTCAATAGTGGTTCGGCCAGCAGCGGTTCAAGCCTGCTCACCCGCCGCTTGCTCGATGAGGCGCCATTCCTCGGCGCTGAGCTGAAGATTGGCGGCTGCGACGTTCTCTTCCAGATGCGCCACCGAAGAGGTGCCCGGGATCGGCAGCATCACCGCCGATCGCTGGAGCAGCCAGGCGATTGACAATTGCGCCACCGAAACACCGTGGCGCCGCGCCGAGTCATCCAGCGGGCCTCCGGGCCGGGTGAGCTTGCCCGCGGCCACCGGAAACCAGGGGATGAAACCCAGATGGTGGCGTGCGCAATACTCCAGCGTCCGCTCGTGAGCGCGATCGGCCAGGTTGTATCGGTTCTGCACCGTTACAATCGGCGCCGTCTTGCGCGCCTGCTCGATCTCCTCCGGCGATACCTCCGACAATCCGATGTGGCGAATCTTTCCCTGCGCCTGCAAATCCTTCAGCGCGCCCAGGCTCTCCTCCACCGGCACCTTAGGGTCGATGCGGTGAAGCTGGTAAAGATCGATTCGTTCCAGCCTGAGCCGCCGAAGGCTCATTTCCACCTGCTGCCGCAGATACTCGGGACGGCCCACGGGCAACCATTGGTTCGGACCTTGCCGTGTCAGTCCGCCCTTGGTCGCAATGACCAAGGCTTCCGGATAGGGGTGCAAGGCCTGGGCGATGATCTCTTCACTGACCTCCGGCCCGTAGGAATCGGCCGTGTCGATGAAGGTCACGCCGAGTTCGACCGCCCGTTGCACCACCCGGCGCGCCTCTGCGCGATCGCGAGGCTCGCCCCAAATTCCAGGCCCGGTGATGCGCATGGCGCCGAAGCCCAAACGATGAACCGTGAGATCTCCGATGACGAACGTCCCGCTGGCGCGGGCATGGATGGTCGCTGTGCTCATAATCCAATTGTCCTCGAACCTGCCTGCCATACGCCCGTGATCACTTTATCCCCTAAGACGCGTCCAAAGAAGTGCGAGGGAACACTTGCGCTCGTCGCAGGACATACCACCGCTGTGGCCCTTTCCTCCGGCTTGGCGCGACTGGGCCGCGCGCTTCCCGGACCGCTATTGGGCGCCCACGGCGGCCGTGCTCATGCTGAGCGCTGTAGCCGGCATCGGGATTGCCGCCAGAGAGCCCTTGCTGTTTGCGAGCTTGGGTCCTTCGGCTTATCTGGCCGCCCACAGGCCCAGGGAGCGCACCGCCTCGTTTCACAACATCTTCCTGGGGCACATGATCGGGCTGGGCGCCGGTTTTTTCGCCGTATTCCTTCTGCACGCCTGGAGTGCCCCAATCACCTTTGTGAATTCGTATTCGATCGCGCCCATTCGCGTGGCCTGTGTGGCGCTGGCGGTCTTTCTCAGCATGTTCGCCGACTTTCGGCTGGGTATCGATCACGCCGCCACGGAAGCCACTACGATCCTGGTGGCGACGGGCTTCTTCCGGACAGTCACAGACGCTGTGATGGTGGTGCAGGGAGTCGTGATCATCGCGATCCTGAGTGAGTTGTTTCGCCGCGTCCGCGCCGGACAACCGCGCAGCGAAGATATTCCGGCCCAGGTTCCGGCCCCGGCGGACCGTCTGCCGGATCGCTCTCACCGTTAGCTCCACCTTCTGGAAGTCGCGGGGCCAGTGCATACTAGGCCTATATTCTGGAACTCCAGTAACTCGTAGATGCCGGTCCCCGGGACCAAGGAGAAGCCCGAACGCTTCCTGCAGAATCGAGCTGCCAGCGTCGCTACGCTCCCATGGTGTTCGGGTTCATCCCGGAATGCAGTTCGGCTTCGCCGGAATCCTCACGCAAAAGTTTCGCTTCAAGCAGTTGCCTTCCTCGCATCGGTTGAATCGGACCGCCTTATTTGAATCCGGGTGTGGCGGGCCGCAGGTTAGAGGCGAGTTTGGAAGGCGGCGGTGAGACGAGCCGCATAGTAATTGTGAACGCGGGCGCGAGGTACGCGAAGGTGACCCATACCCACATCACGGTTCCCGCCCACTCCTGATCCTGGAGCGCCGAGAGTTGCAATGGCTGTTGGACCGAGAGATACGACGGGTAAACCACGCGATCACAAAAAGTCAGAAACGCGGACAAGGCGTCGCAGGGCAACGTCGCCAGAAAGAGATAAATGGGAGGCATCCAGCTTTGCGAATGCGAAATCTCAGCGGTGGGGCGTAAGATGGGCCACCAGAACAGGAGCCCGGCGGCGAAGAAGGAGGCGCGCTCAGCCGTATGCCACGGATCTGAACTCATGCCCAGCTCGAAAATCCTGGGAATATGCCAGGCGATCACCGCAGCGGTCCCGGCGAGCCACCCGACCGCTGGAGTCGTCAATGTCTGCAGCAGCCGTTGCAGTGTTCCACGACGTAGAGTAATCGCCGGCGCACCCAACAGGATCAGCGGAGCGGCGATCGTCATGAGTATCAAGTGTTGCAGCATGTGCGCGATGAGCAGCCGGCAGTCGAGAGCCGCGAGCGGAGAAGCTACGGCGAGCCATAAAGCCCCGAAGCCACCCAGCAAGCAGGCCAGGCGCGGAGCAGGGATGGCTTTTAGTGGCATGCGAGTCACTATCTTTCCCTGGCGCGCGAGGCATTTTGCGCAGCGGGGAGATTCTTCGGATGGAGTGTCTCGAGAAAAGCCACTAGCGCCGAGGTTTCCGCGGGGCTCAAGTTCTTTCCATAAGCGGGCATGTTGCCGCCGCCCTGAATCACCTGGCGCACCAGTTGGTCGTAGGTGAGATCGAGGGCCACCTGGTCGAGAGCCGGCCCGCGTAGGCCGCCCTCCCCGCCGAGCGCATGGCAGTTGTGGCACTGCTTGGCTTGAAACACGAGCGCGCCTTGGCGTTCGAGGGCCGTGCGGCCGTTCAGGTATTGAGCGGGTATCGGATCATGACTCCAGGCGTCCATGACAGGACTCCAAGGAGCGACGCGGGCCAGGTGTGTGAAGGTCCCAAGTCCCACCGCCAACACCAGGATCATGATTACAGCGAACGGCCGGCGTTGCCAGTTCTTCTCGCCTTCGCCGGCAACGAAAGGAAGCGCCACCAAGATCGCCAGCACAATCACTGGACCGATCAGCAACACCGGAGTCTCCAGCGACGGCGGAAGCAGCGACAATACGGCGTAGAGCCACAGGAAGAAGTAATCGGGCCGGGGAACGGTTTGAATGATCGTGGGGTCGGGCTGGCCGCTCGGACCGAAAGGCCCCAAAAAAGCGGCGCAGGCAGCAACGGCCAGTAGGATCACCGCGGAAAAAACGAGATCTTTGGCGATGGCGCCGGGCACGAACGGGATGCCTTCTTTTTTGGTCAGTTCGTGATATTCCTGGATGTACGTTGCGCGACGCACCAGGCGTCCCGGCATCGGCCACTCATTGATGCCCAGCTTCAGCACGAGCAGCAGGTGGAGGCCGACCGATGCGATCAGGATTCCCGGGATCACGAAGACGTGCAGAGCGAAGAAGCGCGAGAGCGTGGCGCCCGCGATAATCGGGCCTCCGAGCATAAGTTGCACGGTCCACGGCCCGAGCATTGGAACCCGGCTGACGATGGAGGCGCCGATGCCCAAGCCCCAATAGGCGTCCTGATCGAATCGCAACACCTGGCCGCTGAAGGCCATCCCCAAAGTCAATAAAAGCAGAAGTACGCCGATGAGCCACGTCAGCTCGCGTGGAAACTTATACGCGCCGAAAAGAAACACCTGCGCCATGTGAATGAGCACAATCGCGAGCATGAAGTTGGAACCCCATCCATGGAGCGCGCGGATGAACCAACCCAGAGCGATGCGATGGTTGAGAACCTGCAGGGTATTCCATGCATCCGAGGCGGACGGGTTGTAGATCAGCGCGAGAAGAATGCCGGTCACCACCTGCAGCATGAATACGGTGAGCGCGGCGCTGCCGAAAACATAAAACCAGCTCGCTGATTCGCGGGGAACGGGATGTTCGAGAGTCTCGCGGACGGGAGCGGCGAGTTGCAGGCGCTGATCCAGCCAAGCGCCGATTCGGCGTGCGAGCTGCGCGGAGATCAAGCGCACGACGATCTCCCCAGCCGCACAAGCGCCGCGCTGGGACTGCCGGTGGTGGGCATTTTGCCCGCCTTAATCCACAGCGCGCCTTGCTCCACCTTGTAGGCGTACTCGAACAAGCCGCGTTCGGGCGGACCCGATGCGCGCGAGCCGTCCTCATAATACACGCCGCCGTGGCAGGGGCACATGAACAACCCCGATTGCGGGAACCAGCGGACGGGACATCCCAAATGAGCGCAGTTGACCGCGAATACTTGGAATGTTTGGCCGTCGACGCGCCGCACCCAGCAGGGGATGTTGTCCGTTTCCCCGTCGGCGGGAGAAACGATCGGGTTGCGAAAAGTGGCCAGCCTGGTCTGGCCGGCCGGAAACTGATCCGTGGCTCCGAGCGAGAGCCATTGTTCGCCGGAGGCGCCGGAATCGCGGATCAACGGCGAGAGCAAGTAACGAACGATCGGCGCTGCGAGAACTACTCCCGCGGCTCCATTCAACAGGAGCCCGAGCTTCACAAGCATTCCGCGCCTGGAAGATTGGTCGGTTACGTTCATGGGATCCTCTCCTATTTGCGCGCGCTGATCTGCGGGCGTTGCGCGGCCAACCATGCCACCACGTCCGAAACATCCTGGTCCGACATTGGCTTTCCGGGCACATCGTTCCGCCAATCGGGCGAGCCCAAATCGGGACGTCCCGCGATGACGGTGGTGCGCAAGCTCTGATTGCTCACCAGGGCGAGATAGGAAGCATCGACGATGGACCCGGCCCGCGCGCCGCCGTGCCCCGCCGTTCCGTGGCAGGACATGCAGTAAGTTTCATAAACACTCGCGCCGCGCGCCGCATCGCCGGCCGATTGCGAGCTATAAGCCGGCGGCGTCTGGCCATCGAGCGCGCCGGGCTTCGCCCAGCGGCGAATGCCGACGACGATCGAATCGAGCTGCTGATCCGTCAGCGCTCCACCGGCACTCTCGGCGAAGGCCGGCATGGCGGTGCCGGCGATGCCCTGAGCTGTCGCGTTTTGAATCACCGTGTTGCTGGCGATGGCCAGATAGACCGGATTGCGCAAGGCCAGCGCGGCCCCGCCCTGACCCTCGCTGCCATGGCATCCGGCGCAATTGTCCGCATACAGCGTGGCGAAGTCCAGAATGCGGTCCGGACGGACGACGACGGAGGCGACGGGAGCTTCGCGGACACCGCAGGCGTTGGCCGCAAGCAGCGCTGCGATCGCAATCGCAACCCGAGGCTTCATTGCGGCCCGTTCTCCCGCTCGTTTTCGTCCCTCATACGAAAGCCCTCCATGCCGGCTCGCAGGAAAAACGGAATCGCCTGCCCGGTTGGCACACGTTCCTGGCGCGAAACCACAATCCCCGCCACCAGGCCGAAGCCGAATTGGGAAAGGACGAACCAGAACCAGTTAATTCTCTGATTGAGTACCGGATTTACGATGTCCAGCACGGCGTAGATCAGGCCGGACCAGAGAATCGGCGCGATGAAGCCTCCCAGCAGAATCGGCCTGCGCGGCAGCATGGGGAGTATGGCGCCGTAGAGCAGGCCGACCATCAGCGACATGATGAGGTGCAGCGGAATGGCGATGAGAAGCGCGTTTAAGTCGAACGCAGCCAGGCGAGCAGTGCTTGCGTTCACGGCCCCGGGAAAGAATCCGGCCACCAGAAGATTGATCGGATACCAGATACTGGTGCGGCTCAACAATCCATATGTCATCGCGAGCAGGGCCATCACCACACTTCCCGCCAATCCCCCCTTGATGCCCGCCGAGATCGGGTAGACTTCGAGCGGCAGCCAGGCGCGGTGGACGTCGGGCGCAATCTCAATGCGGTCCACTTCGCGGCGCGTGGTCACTACCGGCTGCGGGATCTCAGTAACGGGCTCGGATTGGTGGGCTTCGTGCGGAAGCACGGCGCGAAACCAACCCACAACGCCCGCGAGCATAAGGATGGCTCCCAAAATGGTCAGGGACACATCGGTGACGAGCCCCGCGGCCATCGTCGTGATTCCAAAAGCGAGTACAAAGGGCCAGGCAGTCGGCGCCGGCACGCGGACGTTCTCGGGAGTGATTTCTGTCGTGGATTCGGTTTCCATGTTTCCCTAACGTCCGATGATGTAAACCACGGTGAAGACTACCACCCAGACCGCGTCGACGAAATGCCAGTACATGGACAAGACCTCCACCCGCTTAGCATGCTCGCGCCGAACAAAGCCCAACGCACTGAAGATGGCGACCGAGCTTAAGAGCAAGAGGCCGACCGTCACGTGGAACGCGTGCAATCCGACGAGGGAATAGTAGGTGGTGCCGAAGAGGTTGGTCCGAATCGTGAGGCCCTCGTCGTAGATCAGATGATGCCATTCGAGCGCTGTACCTACCAGGAAAGTGGCGCCGAGGAGAATCGTCAGCAGCCACCAGAAAGCGAAGGCCCGTGTGTTGCCCGCGTGGAGCTGTTTCCCGGCCAGATGGATGGTGATGCTGCTAGAAAGCAAACAGACGGTGAAAAAGATGGGTGGTGAGAGGACGTTCTGAGGCTGCGGCCCGGTGAGACTTTTTCCGAGATAAAAAAGGTACGCGACGACGAAAATCGAGAAGATCGCCGACTCGGCAATGATGAGGCTATACATCGCCACGGGCCCGCGATCGGGAGTCCGCCAGGCGCGATCGGCGCTGGGCGCGGTTAGGGAGGCGGCGTTCATAGCGGCTCTCTCATTCGTACTTCCAGTCGGGATCTTCGGGGTGTTTCCAATCCCAGAGCGGACGCCGGCTGTGCACCTCGGGAATGGTGGCGAAATCATAGGACGGAGGCGGTGAAGCGGTGGACCACTCCAGCGTCCAGGCGTCCCAAGGATCGCTCCCGGCGAGTCGCTCGCGGAAGTACGACCAAATCAGATTCGTGGCGAAAACCAAGATTGCGGCGGCCTGGAAGAATGCCCCCACCGAAACGATGAGGTTCCATATTTCCCAACCGCGCCCCGGTTCGTAGGTGTAGATTCTCCGCGGCATTCCGAGAATCCCTGGAATATGCATGACGGTGAACGTGAGATGGAATCCGATAAACATGAGCCAAAAGTGAATGTGCGCCAGCCGCTCGTTATACATTCGCCCGGTTACTTTCGGGTACCAGTAGTAAAAGCCGGCGAAGAGCGTGAAGAGAATGGCGCCGACGATGACGTAGTGAAAATGCGCAACGACGAAATAGGACGCCGTCAACTGCCAGTCGAACGGAGCAACAGCCTGCATCACGCCCGTCAATCCGGCGAGGAGAAACTGAAACAAGAACGCAACGCAGAACATCATCGGCACGCTGAAGTGGATCTTCCCGCCCCACATCGTTCCCAGCCAGTTGAAAATCTTGATTCCTGTAGGGACGGCGATAGCCATGGTGGACAGCACAAAGAAGGTGTTGGCGTTGGACGTCATTCCCACCGCAAACATGTGGTGCGCCCAAACGCTCATGCTGATAAACCCGATCGCGACTGTGGCGCCCACCATCACCGGATAACCGAAAATCGCTTTGCGGGAAAAAACGGGGATGACTTCCGACGCGATGCCGAACGCGGGGAGCACCAGAATGTAGACTTCGGGGTGCCCGAAAACCCAAAAGAAATGCATCCAGATCACGGCCGAACCCCCGGCTTGCGTGTCGAAGAAATGTCCGCCCAGGTAGCGGTCCACCATCAGCATGAGCTGCGCGGCCGAAAGCGGACTGATCGCCAGCAGGACCAGCCCGCAGGTCACCAGCACCATCCAGACAAACAAGGGCATCCTGCCAAGCGTCATTCCGGGGCACCGCAGGGAAGCGATCGTGGCGATGAGATTGACGGCGGTTCCGATGCTGCCGATCCCCGAAATCAACAGCGCGAGTGTCCAGAAGTCCGTGCTGTGGCCCGGCGAGAACGTCGGGGAGGTCAGAGGGGCGTACGCGAACCACCCCACGTCGGGCGCGTTGCCGGCGCCGTATAAACCGTCGCCCCCGATGAAGCTGGAGTAAAGGAACACGCCTCCTAGAGCAGTCATCCAGAAGCTGAAGGCGTTCAAGCGCGGGAACGCCGTATCGCGCGCGCCGATCATCAAGGGCACCAGATAATTCGCGAAGCCGAACACCAGCGGCATGACGACGAAGAAAATCATGGTGGTCCCGTGCATGGTGAACATGCGGTTGAAAACCTCGGGCGACGTGAAGTGATTCAGCGGGCGAATCAGTTGGATGCGCATGATGAGCGCTTCTAAGCCGCCGAGCGCCAGGAACAACAGCGCGTAAACGATGTACAGGATGCCGAGACGCTTGTGATCGACGGTAGTCACCCATTGGTGAAGCGCTTCCACCAAAGGCGGCCGCGGGGCGGCAGTGGGTTCCAGTGCGATCGTTCCGGCCGGCATCAGTGCAGCGTCTCCATATAAGCGCTTATGGCGTCCACCTGCCGGTCGCTCAGTCCCATGGCGGGCATCAGGCAACCGGGTTTGAAGGCGCTTGGGTCGCGAATCCAGGCGCGCAAGTTTTCGTGTGTATTGGATACCGCACCCGAAGCAATGGTGTCGCGGCTCATTAGATGGGTCAGGTCTGGACCGAATCTTCCGCGAGCCACGGTTCCCGCGACTGTGTGGCAGTTGACGCAAGCCGTAGACTCAAAAATCTGCTGACCCTCGGAAACGGTCTCGTTCACCGTCGCCGGCCGGCTCTGTTGCTGGAGCCACCGGTCGAAGTCTCCGCGCGTCTGCACGTAGACGCGCAGCAGCATCAGCGCGTGTTGAACGCCGCAGTACTGGGAGCATTGGCCGAGGTACAGGCCGGTTTGGTGCGGATCGATCCACGTGTGATTAGGATGATTGGGTATCAAATCCGTCTTGCCCGCCAGTCGAGGGACCCAGAAGCTATGGTCGGTATCCGCCGAGAGCAACGTTAGAAACGTGGGAGTGGGATGTGTGGGATCGCTGACGGGAACGTGCAGCTCGTTCGCGGTCACCACGCCGAAATCCGGGTATCGGTATTCCCACCAGTATTGATGACCAATCACCGTGACTCGAATCGCATTGGGCGGCGGTTCAGCGCCTTGAATGCTGGCAATCACGCGCGCGGCCGCCAGAAACATGACGATGACGATCAGGACCGGAATCACGGTCCAGGCCAGTTCCACTTGCTTGCTTCCGTAGACCTGAGCCGGCTCGCGGCGGTCTTCACCGGCTCTTCTTCTGAACTTGACGCTGGCATAGACCAACAAGCTAAATACGACCAGAAAAATCGCCCCCGTAACCGCGATCGCAAACAGGGAGACACGGAAGATCGAGTCCGCGGGCGTGGAGACGGGCGCGAAAATGTTGGTCGGACTCAATGGCTCCCGACCCGCCGACGCCCAAAGCAAGAGAACCGACTGTGGGATCATTTGGATCACCAGACCGATTCGGATATTAGCATTCTCGTGACCTTCGGTCTTTGGGAGAAACCGCCGGTTTTGCACAAAAATGGATTGGCGGGTCGTGCGCGTGTTCCATGGGCCGACGTAAACTGACCGTCTTTCGACACGCGCCAAACTAGCTCGGCGACGAAAGCGCCCTAGCTTTCGCGAGGCTCCTCCAGCCACCATGAGAACCCGGGTTGCAACTTTCCTCGGGCCACGAACATCCGATACCCAAGGGCTAGAACAGTCTCCGTAGGACGGCGGGCCCGTGGCGATGGTGTATAGGCAATTGGTCCGGCCGTGAGCGAAAAATCGTTAGGAGAGAGTGGTGTCGATGTCCAGCGCGGCAGTAACTGAAATCCAGCGGCCCACAATCGAGCAGTCCACGCCTGCGCGATATGAAGCGCTAATGCGAATCTCGAATTCCATCCGCGCCCGTACCGAGTCCGAGGATCTATTCGACATCCTGGTGCATGAACTCGGGAAGGTGATCCAGTTCGATGCCATGGCGCAGTTCGAATCGGCGACCAAGATACGCTGGCACTTCGGGCCCGTTTGCCGCGCGCCGCGGCACCCGCCGGGCGAAGAAGATGGGGAAACGTTGTCCGCGTATGTATATCGGACGCAGGAAACCGTCGTGCTGGACAGTTGGGACTCGGATGCCCGTTTTCCGGTCAAATCGAGGATGATGCGAGAGGCTGGGCTGCGTTCCCTTTGCGCTGTCCCGCTGACCACGGCGCATCGCAGGCTGGGAAGTCTGATCATCGCAAGCGTTCAGCCGGACGCCTACACTCGCGAGGAAGTTCGGTTCTTCAAGCTGGTGGCCGACCAAATCGCTCTGGCGACGGATGACGCGATCAACTTCGCGAATTCCGAGCGCGCGCAGGAGCGGCTGCAGCTTCTGCTCGACCTCACCAATCGCGTCGCGTCCCATCTCAACCTGCGGGAGGTTCTGCGCGAAATCTCGGCGCAGATCCGCGGGGTGATGCAGTGCGACGGTGTGGGAATTGGCCTTCCGAGCCCCGGTGACGGCAGGCTGCGGATCTATGCTCTCGATTTTCCGAATGCGCCCGCCGATTTGGAAGAAGGCTACGAACCCAGTGAAGACCAAGACAACCCGGTTGCGGCTGTGTTTCGAAGCGGTGAACCCGCCATTCTTGCGGGACAAAACATCGGCCGCTTGAAGCTCGCCTCGGACCACGGGATTCGATCCTCCGTGCATGTTCCGCTGGCCGGCCGCGGCGGAGTGGTTGGGGTGCTTTCCCTCGGCACACAGCGCGAGAATGCATTCTCGAGTGACGATCTGCCGTTTCTTACTCAGGTGGCCCGTCAGATCGCTTTAGCTGTCGAAAATGCGCTCGCCTACCGGGAAGTCTCCGAAGAGAAGCAAAAACTGACGCTGGAAAAGCTGTACCTCGAAGACGAGCTGCGCAGCGAGGGCAAGTTCGAGGAGATCGTCGGGCGCAGCGAAAGCCTGGGCCGCGTGCTGGAGCAGATCGCGACGGTCGCGCCGACCGACTCCACGGTCCTGATTTATGGCGAAACCGGCTCGGGCAAGGAACTGATCGCGCGCGCCGTTCACAATCTCAGCGGCCGCAAATCCGGAGCTTTCGTGAAATTGAATTGCGCCGCGATTCCCACCGGACTGCTGGAAAGCGAGATGTTCGGGCATGAGCGGGGCGCCTTTACCGGCGCCATTTCGCAACGCATCGGCCGCTTTGAACTGGCCCATCGCGGCACGATCTTTCTCGATGAGATCGGTGAGATACCCCTCGAGTTGCAGCCCAAGCTCCTGCGTGTCCTGCAGGAGCGTGAATTCGAACGTCTGGGTTCGACGCGCACCCTGCGGTCGGACGCGCGGCTGATCGCGGCCACGAACCGTGACCTGGATCAGTTTGTCGCTGAGGGAAAGTTCCGCTCGGACCTGTATTACCGGCTGAATGTCTTTCCGGTCCGCGTCCCGGCGCTGCGCGAACGGGCCGAGGACATTCCCGTTCTGGTCCGCCACTTCGTCCAAGAGTTCAGCCGCCGTCTCAACAAGACCATTGACGCCATTCCCGCTGAGACCATGACGGCGCTGACGCGCTATCCGTGGCCTGGCAACATCCGCGAGCTTCAGAACGTCATCGAACGGGCGGTCATTCTTACCAACGGACCTGTTTTGCGCGTTCATATCGATGACCTGCGGGCGCCCAGCTCGCCGGGTGTGTCATTGAGCGCGCCCAATGGACACGGCGCTCCAGCATCTGCTCAGGATCTGCGTTCGGCGCTGGAGGAATCCGAACGGGAGCAGATCATGGCCGCTCTGGAGAAGTCCAACTGGGTAGTGGCCGGTCCGCAAGGCGCGGCCGCGCGCCTGGGTCTGAAGCGGTCGACGTTACAGTCGCGCATGCAGAAGCTCGGGATCCGGGTTTCCAAAACGGGTGTCTGACGAAGACGATCCCGTACCGGCGCCGGGCGCGTGACCCTAATGGCAGAGGGCCGTGGTTCGCAGCCAGGAACACAGCCTCTTCGGCCTTGGGGTGACCTCGCTCCTGCGTTGGTCCACAGACGAGCTTCTTCCGGCGAGGTTGGCCGTCAATTCGCGCAGCCCGATGGCCTGTGCCTTGCGGATGAGCGCGGGATCGGCATCCAGCAGAGTGGCCGCGTCTGCCATTCGAATGCCCTCGAAGACGAGTAACAGCAATGCGGCTCGGGGAAACAGATCAATCGCGAGCAGAGCTTGTTCGAGGTCTGCTTTTGTTGTCCCGGGATTGAGCGACCAGTTACGCGGCGGCCTGGCCGAACCACTCACATGCCCGAGTTGAGCCCGGCGCGCCGAAGCGGCAAGCGGATCGTGGATCGCCGCGAGAGCCTTTCCGATAACGACCCGCCGCTGCCAGCCCCGCATCCAGTCCGTGAAGAATGGGGTCGCATAGTCGCCGGACACCGCGGCGTCAGCGGCAACATCGATACTGATATCCTCGCGTCCGGTCAAAAGGAAGGCCAGCCAGTAGAGATCCGTGGCATGGTTTCTAACGTCGTCAGTGTTGTTGGCAGTTTCCATCCTCATTACTATTCACCTGCCCCTGGGGGACAGCACTTTTGCAGCCGATCGCTCCGAACGGGAAAATTCAGGAGTTCCCCATTCGCTGCATCGATTCCGTGCCGCCTAAACGGCAGTTGCCGAAAGATAGGCAGAATTTTCGGCAGGCCTCCTGCCATCGATAGGCTTCGGTGGTTTCGGCATCTGCCGAAATTCCGGCGGCATGCCCATACTTCGCCAGCGATTTCTGCTTTCGGTTTGTGAAAGCCCTTGGAAATGAGCGTGTAAATCTTCGGCAGCGCGCATGCCTTTCTTCGAACCCGAAAGGCGTTGCGATATGTTTCGAGTTAGTTATTCCGATACGACCGACGGGCAGCGCTGGAGCCTGCATGGGCGCCTCGCCGGTCCCTGGGTGCACGAGCTGCGTTCGTGTTGGAAGTACGCGCGCGACCTCGCGCCACTAGCCCGCGCCATCGTCGACCTCAGAGAAGTCACCTGTATCGATCACGCTGGAGAAACGCTCCTCGCCGAAATGCGAAGCGCCGGCGCCGAACTTGTCGCCTCCGGGGTGGAGCATCAACACTTGCTCGCGACGCTAAATGGCCGCCAAAGCCCGCCGGCGCCGGTCAGGACTTCCGAAGGAGGGAACAAGTGAATCATAAACACAGAATTCAGATCGGCGCCGCAGCCACCCTGTTTGTGATTGTGGTGATCGTCTTCATCGCTGTGAGCCATGGAAAGAGCACAGCGGCAGCCACGCCACCACCGCCGCCCGTAGTCCAGGTTGCGGTCGTCGAGCAGCGCGATCTTCCTGTCCGCCACCAATGGATCGGGACTCTCAACGGATTGGTCAACGCAGCTATTAATGCAGAGGTCACCGGGTATCTTCTGCGTCAAGATTACGCCGAAGGTTCCTTCGTCCACAAAGGACAGCTACTGTTTGAGATCGACCCGCGCCCGTTTCAAGCTGCCGTCGACCAGGCGGCGGGGCAGCTCGCCCAGTCCAAGGCGCAACTGGCGCAGGCTGAGGCGGCTCTCACTCAGGCGCAGGCGCAGCTTCTGAGCGCCGAGGCGAATCAGCGCAAATCGCAGCTCGACGAGGATAAATACAAGCCGCTTTTCGAGGATAAGGCCGTCACCCGGCAGGACCTCGATAATGCCGTACAGACGAATCGATCCAACGTGGCACTGGTAGCCGCCGCGCAGGCCCAGGTGGCGACTTCGAAGGCGCAGATCGAAGCCGCGGGCGCCGCCGTGAAAGCAGCCGAGGCTGCTCTCGAAACGGCGAACGTGAACCTCGGCTTCACCAGGCTGACATCTCTGATCGATGGCATCGCCGGCACCGCTACCGTCCAGGTGGGTAACTTGGTCGGCCCTTCCACCCCCGCGGTGACCACGGTCTCGACCCTCGACCCCATCCGGGCCGTGTTCACCGTGAGCGAGCAGGAGTATCTCAGTCTGGCGCGGGCCGATGCGCTGCATCATCTGGAGCTGAAGCTCATCCTGGCCGACGGGACTACGCACCCGCACGACGGCCGGTTCTTTTTTGCGGACCGGCAGGTGGACCCCAGCACCGGCGCCATCCAAATGACGGCCCTGTTCCCCAATCCCGGCAACATCCTGCGGCCTGGCCAATACGCGATGGTGCGCGCCGTGACTGGGGAGGACAAAGGCGCTTTGCTGGTGCCACAGCCGGCGGTGAGCGAGATTCAAGGCGGCTACGAAGTCGTGGTGGTGGGCGGTGACAACAAGGTCGCGACGCGCCAGGTTCAGGTCGGCGATCGCGTGGGCACCCTGTGGGTCATCACTGGTGGACTGAAGCCCGGCGACCGGGTGGTAGTCGAGGGCCAGCAGAAGGTCCGGTCCGGCATGCGCGTGCAGCCGAAGCCATACTCAGCGAGCTAACGACGCCAGTTAACGGCGAGCGAAGGAAAGGAGCCAGGACCATGTCCAATTTCTTTATCAGACGGCCCATCGTAGCCATGGTGATCGCCATTCTCACGGTGATTGTCGGCGTGATCATGGCGGTGACTTTGCCCGTGGCGCAGTTTCCGGCCATCGCCCCGCCCGAGATCCGGCTAACGGCCACTTACGTCGGCGCGGACTCGTTGGCTCTGGAACAGGCGGTTGCCACGCCCATCGAGCAGCAAGTCAATGGCGTCGACAATCTGGACTACATGTATTCGGTGAACGCCACCGGCAGTTCGAGCACGACCTTGTTCAGTGACTTCGATCTGAAGACGGATCCCAATATGGATCTGATTTTGACGCAGTCTCGCGAGCAGCAGGCCACCGGCCAACTGCCGCCCGAAGTGAACAATTACGGGATCACCATCAAGAAGGCCACCACCGCTCCGCTGATGCTGGTGGCTGTCTATTCGCCGCGCGGTACTCACGACGCGACGTTTCTCGCCAATTACGCTTATATCAATCTGAACGACCCCATCGCGCGCTCGTACGGCGTCGGACAAACCCAGATTTTCGGAGCAGGCCAATATGCGATGCGGCTATGGGTGAAACCGGATCAGCTCGCCAAGCTGAACATCACCGTCCCCGATATCGTTAATGCCATCCAGGCGCAGAATACGGTGAATCCGGCCGGTCAGGTGGGCGGCGAGCCGGCTCCCGCCAAGCAGCAGTACACCTATGCAGTTCTGGCCCAAGGACGCCTGACGTCGCCCGAGCAATTCGGCGACATCGTGGTTCGCGAAGCTCCCAACGGCGGCACGGTGCGCGTGAAGGATGTCGCCCGGACGGAGCTCGGAGCGCAAAGCTATAGCGTACGGGGCCGCCTGAACGGGAAGCCGAGCGCCATTATCGCCATCTACCAGTTACCGGGTTCCAACGCCGTTCAAACCGTGGCCGGCGTCCGCAAGCTGATGGCGCAGATGAAACAGCGTTTCCCCGAGGACATGGACTACGCCGTATCGCTGGACCAGACGCTTCCCGTCACGGAAGGCATGAAGGAAATCGCCATCACTCTAGTCATTGCGATTGCGCTGGTGATCTTTGTGGTTTACCTGTTCCTGCAGGATTGGCGCTCCACGCTCATCCCGATGCTGGCAGTACCCGTTTCGCTCATCGGAACTTTTGTACTGTTCCCGATCTTCGGCTTCTCCATCAACACGCTTTCGATGCTGGGCCTGGTGCTGGCCATCGGTCTCGTGGTGGACGACGCCATCGTGGTCGTCGAGGGAGTGCAGCGCCACATCGAGGAAGGCCTGGCACCTAAGGATGCGGCACACAAAGCGATGGAGGAACTGTCGGGCCCCGTGGTGGGCATCGCATTGGTCTTGGCGTCCGTCTTCGTGCCCACCGCGTTCATCCCCGGCATCACCGGAAGGCTCTACCAGCAATTCGCCCTGACCATCGCGATGTCGGTGCTGCTCTCGGCCTTCAACGCGCTAACGCTCAGCCCGGCGCTGGCCGGATTGTTGCTGCGGCCGGCGCCCGCTGCAGACAATGAGCGCCGCGGAGCGCTCGCAAAATTTTTCGGTTTCTTCAATCGCTATTGGGAACGAGCCACGGAGGGTTTTGTCCATTGGTCCGACATCGTAATTCGCAAGGGCGCCATCGTGCTGTTGGTGCTCGTCGTGTGTGGCGCCGCGGCGGTCCTCGTCGCGAAGCATCTTCCTTCCAGCTTCCTGCCCGATGAGGACCAAGGGTATCTGTACGTCAGCCTGCAGCTCCCCGTGGCTTCTTCCATGGAGCGCACCGGCGAAGCCGCCGCCCAGGTCGAGAGGGTCCTCGCCAACACGCCGGGCGTCGAATACACCACCACCGTCATCGGCTTCAACCTGCTGAGCTTCGCGCAGACCACGTACAACTCCTTCTTCTTCGTCACCTTCAAGCCGTGGGGCGATCGCAAGACCAGAGACGAGCAGTATCGTGCGATCCAGAATCGGCTCAACCGCGAGCTCGGCAAGCTGCCCGCCGGAACCGCTTTCACCTTCTCGCCGCCCGCGATTCCCGGAGTCGGAACCTCCGGTGGATTTCAGTTCGTGCTCGAAGACCGCGCCGGCAAGGACATCCCGTTCCTGGCCGGCAACCTGAACAAGTTTCTCGCGGCCGCGCGCAAGCGTCCTGAAATCGGGACCATCACCACTACGTTTCTGCCCAGTGTTCCGCAGCGCTTTATCCAAGTAGATCGGGAGAAAGTGCTGAAGCAGGGCGTCGCTTTGACCGATGTCTACCAAACCATTCAGGCCTACATGGGCGGTCTGTTCATAAATTACTTCAATGATTTCGGGCGCACCTGGCAGGTATACGTGGAGGCCGAGGCGCCTTATCGTTCCGATACAGACAACCTGGGCCAGTTCTACGTGCGCAACAACCAGGGTGCGGCAGTTCCGCTGACGGCCGTCTCGGACTTCCAAAATCGTTTCGGGCCCGAGTTCACCTTGCGCTACAACGAATACCGCGGCGCGCAAATCAACGGCAGCGCGGCTCCCGGCTACAGCTCCGATCAGGCAACCGCGGCGCTGGAAGAAGTCTTCCGTCAGACCATGCCGTCCGAAATGGGCTTCGACTACATGGGCATGTCGTATCAGGAGCAGAAAGCACGCCAGGGCGTTTCCTCCTGGGTGATCTTCGGCTTCTCTTTCCTCTTCGTGTTCCTGGTTCTCGCGGCGCTTTACGAAAGCTGGTCGCTTCCTTTCAGCGTGTTGTTGAGTACTCCAGTCGCGGTCTTCGGGGCCGTGGCGGTGCTGTGGCTGCGTCGCGTGTTGCTGGCGGCTTTCCTGCCGGCTTACATGGTGCAGCTCGAAAACGACGTGTATTTACAAATCGGCCTGGTGATGCTGATCGGACTCGGCGCCAAAAATTCGATTCTGATCGTCGCATTTGCCAAAGAGGAGTACGAACGAGGCAAGCCCCTGGTGGAGGCCGCGCTCGACGCCGCGAGGATTCGCTTCCGCCCGCTGATGATGACCGCGCTCGCATTCATTGTTGGCTGCATTCCGCTGTGGGTCGCATCCGGCGCCGGCTCCATCGCGCGCCAGATCATCGGCACGACGGCCATCGGAGGCATGGTGGCGGAAACGTTTCTCGGCAGATTCCTGGTTCCCGCGATCTTTGTTGTAGTCGAGAAGCTGTCGGGCGCCCGGACGGTCGCACCCGGCCCGGATCCCTTACCTTCGCCGGCTCAAGGAGACTGACATGAAAACGTCCTTTTATTTTGGAGTCGCTGTGGCGGCGGTGACGCTGGCCGGATGCACCGTTGGCCCCAATTACAAGCGGCCGCAGATCGCCGTTCCCGCAAGCTTCCGTGCGCCCGAGCCGCTACCGGTCTCGCAAGGCGCAACGCTCGCGGACCTGAAATGGTTCGAAGTCTTCCGCGATCCGCAGCTCGACAACCTGATCAAGGTCGCTCTGGTTCAGAACTACGATCTGCGCGATGCCGTGGCGCGGGTGGACGAGGCGCGCGCGAACCTCGGAATCACTCGTTCCAACCAATACCCGCAGGTCAGTGCGTCGGGGGATCTCCAGTTCACCCGCTTGTCACGGGGCGGGGCGACTCCGCTGCCGGCCACGTTTCTCCCCGATCAGAACCGCAATTGGGGAGAGGCTACACTCAACCTCCTATCGTTCCAAGTGGACCTATGGGGCCAGTTGCGACGCGCCACGGAGGCCGCCCGTGCCAACTTGCTGAGTGCCGACTGGAACCGCAAGACCGTGATCACTACGGTAGTGAGCCAAGTCGCTGCCGATTACTTTGAATTGCTGGAACTCGATTCCGAGCTCAGGATCTCCGATAGCACCTTGGTTTCGCGGCAGGAGTCGTTGAAATTGACGATGGATCGCGAAGAGCACGGCATCGCCACAGAGCTCGACGTACGGCAAGCCGAGCAACTCGTCGAGAGCGCGGCCGTGAGCATTCCGCAATTAAAGCAGCAGATCGAACAGACCGAGGATCAAATCTCGCTGCTGCTCGGCAAGAACCCGGGAAGCATCGAGCGAGCGAGCCTCTTCACCGCCGAATACTTGGTTCCGGAGGTCCCCGCCGGCCTGCCATCAGCCTTGCTTGAGCGCCGGCCCGACATCCGGGCATCTGAACAGTCGCTGATTGCGGCGAATGCGAACATCGGTGTTGCGAGGGCTCAGTATTTTCCGCAGATCACCCTCACGGGCAATATCGGCGGCCAGAGTTCAGCGCTAGCCAGGCTCTTCTCTGGCCCTAACGCGGCGTGGAGCTTCGTGCCGCAGGTGACGCAGCCGATCTTCACCGCCGGCCGGTTGAAGAACAACCTTCGACTTGCCGAGGCCGAACGCCAGGATGCGCAAGTCGCGTATGAAAAATCGATCAGTACCGCCTTCCAGGAAGTCTCCGACGCGCTGATCGCACATCAGCGAACCCGGGAGAGCAGGGTCGAGCAGCAGAAACTGGTCCTGGCGCTGGAGGTTCGCAAGCGATTGGCGTATCGTCGCTATGATGGAGGCGTCGATACCCAACTGAACGCGCTCGACGCGGATCGTGATCTGCTGTCGGCCCAACTCACGCTGGAGCAGATCCGCTATTCCGAACTTGTGAGCGTGGTTCAGCTTTACAAAGCGCTCGGTGGCGGGTGGCAGTGAGACAGCCATGTCCTCACCTACGGGTTCGGCCACATCCAGTCAGCCCGAGCGCCGCGCCAAACAAGTTTCTGACAGCACCCCTGCCGCAATAGCAGGTGCGCGGTCTGAGCTTCGCTGAATCACTGCAATCATTTGATCAATGGCTTGTGGGCGGAACAGGAGACGCTCCAATTCCAAATAACTCTGTGGGAATGCGGAGTTTGGAGGAGATAATCGAGAGCAGGTCATTCCAGACGAGCAACTCGGGACGCATTTAGCCGGGTAATCGTTAGCGGGAATTTGAAGTCGGCGGGCTGGTAGCACTCGTATAGTGCCGATACAATCAAAATCGCGTGCGGGTCCCGCAGGGCAGTTAACGCGGCGGATGGAACCGTTTCGTAGGAATACCCATCCGCCGCTGAAGCCTCACCATTTTTAAGTGAGGCAGTTTCC
>JASHQT010000036.1 GCA_030039005.1 Bryobacteraceae bacterium | reverse complement strand
CTGGCCGTCGGCGACAGGTTGTCCGGATCGGCTTCGCGCTCTACCGAGGCGTCCAGCACCACGTCCATTTCGCCGGCCAGCGGCGCGCGCGGATTGCCGAGAATTCCGATGCGCGGCGATGGCAGATCGCGCAGGAACGGAATGAGCTGCAGCAGCTCGATCGTGTTGCCGCTTTTGGAAACCATCAGCGTCGGGTCGCCAGGAGAATACAGGCCCAAGTCGCCGTGGGAGGCTTCGGCGGCGTGCAGGAAAACCGCCGGGGTGCCGGTGCTACAAAGCGTCGCGACAATCTTCCGCGCCACGTGACCGGATTTTCCCAGGCCCGTGACCACCAGCTTGCCGGGAGCAGCCAGGATGGTTTCCACCGCGCAGGATAGATTGCCATCCAGGCGCCGGGCGGCGCGCGCTACAGCCGAGGCTTCAATTTCCATGGCCCTTTGGGCAGCTTCGATCCAGTACGAAGCGGCTGGCTTGGGTTGCATTACGCAACCATCATCGCATGGGAACTCAGCCCTGGGGGCGAACCGGAGAGGGGTCACCCGGCGGCGACCGCCGCAGCCTCGGCGAAATCCGGGCGATCGCAGCCGTGATTGGCTTCATGCCGGGAAAGCGCCAGACGGGCGCGCTCGGCGGCGTCCCAGGCGGACCGGCAACTCCGGCGCAGCAGATCGATTTCCGAACTGAGACCCAGACCGATCAGCTCTGTCATCTTGTGTACGGAGTCCGCGTACACGCGGGCAGTCTCGGAGTACTCGGAAAGCAGGTTACAACGTTCCGAACACATAGGGGCGATACTAACACATTCCAAACAAAGACAACATTCCCCCTAAAGCGGCAGCGCGGACGGCCGATAAACATATCAAGTCGAAAATGTTACCCGGACTCACCACCGTTTCGCTGCCGCAGACCTACTGCAAGGCGTGTCACCTCTCTACACGGTCGGACCTGGTGCGTTGCCTGCATTGCAATCGTCCGCTGAATCCGACGACGCTGGGGGCCAAACGGGCAGTCCGCAAGGCCAAGCCAGTTCGGCGAGTGAATTGAACCTGAGCGGCGGCTCACTCGTAGCGCAGAGCCACTACCGGATCCAAGCGCGCGGCCTTATTGGCGGGCCAAATCCCGAAAAACAGCCCGATCGCCACCGATACCGCCACTCCCAGCCCGGCCGCCCATAACGGAACCGCGGTGGGAAGCTGGGGAAACGCGAGCCTGCATCCCAAAGATACCAGCCAGCCCATGGTCATCCCGATCAACCCGCCCAAGCCAGTGAGCACCACCGCCTCTGTGAGGAACTGGAGCACGATGTCGGCGCGGCGCGCGCCGATCGCCTTGCGAATCCCGATTTCGCGCGTCCGCTCCGTGACAGACACGAGCATGATGTTCATGACCCCGATGCCGCCCACCAGCAATCCCACCGAGCTCATCACCACCATCACCAGCGCGACAATCGCGGTGACGCTGTGGAACTGCTGCACCAGCTCGTCGGCGGTGGAGATGGAAAAATCGTCCGGCTTGTCCGGCGGGACGTGGCGCTGAATGCGCAGTACGGCCGTAGCTTCGTCGACGGCGGCGGCCAGTTGTCCGGGCTTGGCATTGATGTACAGCAGATTTTCCTTGGACGCCGGGAACAGCTTGTGCATGCTGAAGTACGGCAGGTAAATGTTCACGTCATCCTGGCCGGGGAACGAAGCGCCCGGGCGTTTGGTGACGCCGATCACCTGGAATTTGTGACCATCCACGTCAATCCATTTGTCGATGGGATCTTCACCGTTGAACAAAGCTCGCGGGACGTCGGCGCCGATCACGGCGACGGGCATGCGATGCTGGTTCTCCACGTCGGTAAAGAAGCGCCCTTCCTGCATCTCGATCTGGCCGCTTTCGGCGTAAGAAGCCTCGGTTCCCACAGGGCTGGAGTTGTACAGCTCGTTGCCTTTGTAGCGCGCAATGTTGATCTGCGGGCCCCCGCCGATGTCGTTGGGCAGCAGGTACGGGCTGACGGATTCCACCGCCGGGCAGCGCGCGGCGATGGCCAGCGCGTCCTCGTAGGTGATCGGCTTGCGCCGCAGCATCTCCGGTGTTTTGGTTCCTATGCCGACCGGAAACTTGAAGATGATGGCGGTGTTGGTGCCGAAAGCGCGAATAATGCCCGTGACCGCGCTGTCCAGGCCGGCGATGATGGAACCGACGCCGATGATGGTGCCGGTGCCGATGATCACGCCCAGGATGGTCAGGAACGAGCGCATTTTGTGCTCGCGCACGGTGGCGAGGGCCAGGCCCACGCAGGAGCTCAATTCCACCCAGGTCATCGGAGGGCCTCCGCTTGCTCGCGCGCGTGGCTCATCTTTCCACCCTCAGAGCCTCAATCGGGTCGAGCTTGGAGGCCTGCTGCGCCGGATAGATTCCGAAAAACAGGCCGACGGCCGTGGAAAGCGCCAGGCCAATCAGAACGGCCGAAATCGGCACGCGCATGGGGACGGCGGTGGTGTTGCGCACCGCGATGGCGACGATCCAGGCCAGAATGATCCCGATAAAGCCGCCCATCCCCGAGAGCATCGAGGATTCCACCAGGAATTGATTCAGGATGTCCTGGCGGCGAGCGCCCACCGATTTGCGGATCCCGATCTCGTGCGTGCGCTCGGTCACCACCGCGAGCATGATATTCATGATCACCACGCCCCCCACCACCATGAAGATGGAAACGATGGCCACTGCCGTCGCCGAGATGGCATTCGTGAGCTGGTCGAAGGCGCTCACTAGCGCATCGGAAGATAGAATCGAAAACGTGTCGTCCTGGCCGGGCTGTTCGTGACGCCGCGCGCGGATCAGCATGCGCATCTGATCCTTGGCCTGTTCCAGCATGTTCTGGTCCGCGGCGCGGGCGGCGTAGCGGATGCCGGTGCGCGATCCATAAATCTGGAAGTAGCTTCCGATGGGAATGTCGACAAAACCGTCCTGGGACTGGCCGAACACGCTGCCCTTGGCCTGGGCCACTCCGATCACGGTGAACGGCAAACCTTCGACCTTGATTTCGTGACCGATGGGATCGGAACCGCCGAACAGGTTGTTTTTCACGTCGGCGCCGATCACCGCCACGGCCGAGCGGTGCCGGTCCTCGACGTCGGTGAAGTAGCGGCCGTTGGCGATCTGGGTGTCGTTCAAGTCGGCCCAATCGTCCGTGCCGCCTTCCAGCGTGATGTTGGTGAGGCTTTGCGAGCCCAGCGAAACGCTCACCGAACGGCTGGCGACCATGCCGAAATCGCTCACCAGCGTGGCGTGCTGCTTGAGGTATTCGTATTCGTCCGGGCTTAGCTCGGGATTGCGTTTCTGCATCTGCAGGTATTTCTTGGGATCGAAATTGCCGAGAAACGCGATGCGGACGATGCGGAACCCGTCCGACCCCATGCTGGTCACCGTGTTGGCGATGTACACATCCATACCATGGATCAGGGACATCACGGCGATGAGCGTGGTGGTGGCGAGGATGATGCCGAGCAGCGTGAGGAAACTGCGCAGCTTGCTCGCGCGCAACGAATCGGCCGCCACGGCCGCGGCTTCGCGAAAAGACGCGTTTTGTCTAGAACTTTTCGCCACTTATACTAGGGGACGAAACCAGCTGGGACCTTGTTCCGTACTTCCAATATCCAGTTTACGAGAACGCCGTCCAGCCAGAAGCGCGGCTTGGTTTTGGCGATAAAGCCGAGGTGGCCGCCGTGGTCGGGAGCGACCAGCTTCAGGTGAGGGTTACAGGCGAAGGCCGGGTGATCGTAAACGGAGAACGGGATCATGGGATCGTCTTTGGCCTGCACCAGGAGCGCGGGAACGCGGATGCGGTCCAGGAATTGATTCGCCGATTGCGTGGCATAGTAATTGTCGGCCGAGCCGAAACCGAAGGCCTGCGCTGTAAACCTGTCGTCAAATTGATAAATGTTGCGGACTACATCAAGGCCGGATAAATCGAAGGTTCCGGGCGTGAGCCGTTCCTTGGCGCGCGCGCGTTCCTTGAGGCGCGCGACAAAGCGGCGGGCGTAAATAAAGTTTGAGGGGCGGTCGATCGCGCGAACGCAGGCAGCCAGATCGATGGGTGTGGAAACGGCCATGATCCCAGCGATGAGATCCTGCGCCGCCGCGCCGAGTTCGCCCGCGAGTTTCAGCACCACATTGCCGCCGAGTGAAAATCCGGCCAAGAAAATCGGGGCTTGGGACCGATCTCGGGAGCGAAGCCTGCGGATCACCGCGAGCAAATCAGACGTTTGGCCCGAATGATACAGCGTCCGCCCGCTCAAGTGTTCGGTGCCGCCGCAGCTTCGCATGTTGAAGCGATGCGCCGAGCATCCGGCGAGTAGCGCCGCATGCGCCAGGCTACGGGCGTAACCGGCGGCGCTCGAGCCTTCCAGGCCATGCACCAGGATCAGTTGCGCGACGGGCGCGGATTCGGGCACCTGCGAATGCACCAGGATCTGGACATCGGGATCGGTTTCGTAATAGCGCGTCTCGACGGGAAAGCGCTGCTCGCCGGCGTCGCGGCGCCAGTAGTTGCCGGCGAGGGTTGCCAGGTGCGGATTTCGAAAAAAGGGAACGAACGGCCGCAAGACATCATTGTAGTGCGTGATAGAATCCACCACATGCATTTTCCGATGGCCGTAACGCTCGCGGCGGCGCTGGTTTTCGCCGCCATGGCGGTAGCGCAAACTCCCGCCGGGTCGCGCGAACGGGCGCTGATCGACGATCTGGTCACCGCGAACCACATCCTGGCCAACGAGGGCATCGTGGACGGCTACGGGCACGTGAGCGTCCGCGACCCCGCGAATCCGAATCGCTACTTTCTTTCGCGCTCGCTCGCGCCGGGATTGGTGACGGCGGCGGACATCATCGAATACGATCTCGATAGCAATCCGATCGGCGACACGCGCAAGGGTTATCAAGAGAGATTTATTCACGGCGAAATCTACAAAGCGCGGCCGGATGTGATGGCCATCGTGCACGATCATTCCCCGGCGGTGATTCCGTTCAGCATCAGCTCGGTGAGGCTGCGCGCGGTGGCGCACATGGCGGCTTTCATCGGGGAGGGCGTGCCGGTGTTCGAAATTCGCGACGTCGACGGCATGACCGACATGCTGGTGTCGAGCCCCAAGCGCGGGCAGGCGCTGGCGAAGGTATTGGGCGACCATCCGGCGGCGCTGATGCGCGGGCACGGAGCGGCGGTAGTGGGCGCAACGATTCAGGAAGTGGTGGGCCGAGCCTACTATCTGGATCTCGACGCGCGCTTGCAGGAGCAGGCCATTCTGTTGGGCGGCAAAGTGACGTACTTTGAGCCGGAGGAAGCGAAGAGAACCGCGCCGCAGGACGGCTTCGTGCGGGCGTGGGACGTCTGGAAGCGCAAGGTCGAGTCCGCGGCGAAATAGTCCGGGGCGAAATAATTTATTCACAGCGCAACGACGCGAGAGGATCGCTGCGTGCGCCGCGCAGCGCGGGCAGAAAACTGGCTGCGAGCGCCACCAAGGCCAGCGCGATCGCGACGCCGCCGAAGGTCAGCGGGTCCGTGGCGCCAACGCCAAACAGCACACTGCTCAGGAATCGCGTCAGGAACATGCTGCCCGCGACCCCGAGCGCAATGCCCATCAGCGCGGGCGCGGCGCCTTGTCCGACGATGGTTTGCAAAATGTCGGCGCGCCTTGCGCCCAGCGCCACGCGGATGCCGATCTCGCGCGTGCGGCGGCTCACCGAATAGGAGATCACGCCGTAGACTCCGACCGAGGCGAGCAGTAGCGCGATCCCGGCGAAGGCTCCCAGCAGCGCCAACAGAAACCGGCGCGAGGCGAGCGTGCCGGACACCAGATCATCCATCGGTTGCAGGTTGGAAACCGCATCGTCCGGATCGACGCTGCGAACGGCGGCCCGGACTGCGTCCGCGAGGCCGGGATTCAGCCGCGAACGCAACACGAAGGTTTCCGACGAGCCTGAGATCAGCTTCAGGAACGGATCGGGAAGTTGCAATAACGGAGTATAGGTCTGCAGATGAAGCTTGTCTGTAACATCATCGTCGAGACCCGCATGCTTCACATGCCCTACGACTCCGATAATCACCGATGTTACCGTCTCACCCAGCACGACGCGTTTGCCAATGGGGTCTTCATTCGGAAATAACGTTCGGGCCGCGGTGTCGTCGATCACCAGTACTGGCGTGCTCTTTTCGTCGTCGTACTGGTTGAAGAAGCGGCCACGCAGCAGCGGGACCTTCATCGCGGAGAGATATTCAGGCGTGGTGGGATAGAGGAGGACGATAGGCAGATCGAACTCGGATTTGGGCCGCGGATGCCCCACCACCCAGATGGGCGCGGCCTCATCGTCGCCGGACATGGGGAGATTGTCGATCACAGCGGCAGATTCCACGCCGGGAATCGCGTCCAGGCGGCGGAGAAGATTGTGGACGGCGGTACGAATCGAGGCGCCGGAGGACGAAGCGGCGGAAGACAAGGAAATTTGACCGTGCAAAACCTGATGGGGATCGAAGCCCGGATTCACCTGAGACAGATTCCACAGCGTGCGGATGAGCAGAGCGCCGCCGATCAACAACGGCAATGCGAGCGCCAGTTGACCAACGACTAGCAAGTCGCGAAAGCCATGCCGGCCGCCGACGATGCCGCGTGCGGAATTGCGAACGCCCGAGCGCGAACTTTGCACAGCCGGCGCGAGGCCGAAGAGCAGACCCGTCAGCACAGCAATCGCAAGGGTGAACAGAAACACGCGGCTGTCCATGCCGATGCGTTCGGCGCCGGGTAAGACGCGCGCGGCCCATTTCAGAAGGGCTGCCGTGGACGCCGAAGCCAGCAGCAACCCGCCCACTGCGCCAGCGACTGCCAGCAGAACGCTTTCGGTGAGCATCTGGCGGACGATGCGGCTGCGGCTGGCGCCCAAAGCAGCGCGCATCGCGATCTCAGGTTCGCGCGCCGTGGATCGCGCGAGCAGCAAATTGGCCACATTCGCGCAGGCAATCAAGAGGACGAAAGCGACTGCGCCCGCCAGCAGATACAGGGCGCTGCGGGCTTCGCCCACCAGCACATCTTGGAGCGAGTCGACCGAAACTCCGTGGCCGCCGTTTTCTCTGGGATATTCTTGCGCAAGCGATTGCGCGATGTGAGCGAGCTCGGCGCGGGCGGCTTCGATGGAGACTCCGGGCTTCAAACGGCCGATGACGCGAATACCGGGATGGAAGAGCCGATTCCGCATGGTCGGGTCCTGGGACGACTGGCCGAGGGGTACCGCAACATCCTCTTCGACAGGACCGTGAAAAGGGAATTGGAAGCCCGCGGGCAAGACGCCAACGACGGTGTACGCGGTTCCGTTCAGCGTGAGCGCGCGCCCCAGAATTGCAGGGTCGGCGCCAAAACGCCTGCGCCACAGGGACTCGGAAATCAGCGCAACGGGCCTGCCGGCGGCGCGGTCCTCGTCGGGAGTAAAGGCGCGGCCGATCAGCGGCGCGGCGCCGAGCACCGCGAGCGTATCGGAGGAAATCATGCGGCCGCGCAGATGCACGGGGTCGCCCGAGCCGGTGAGATTGAAATCGCTCCAGCGCAGAGCGGCGAGGCCTTCGAAGCTGTGGTTGAGTTTGCGCCAATCGAGGAAGTTCAAATAGGCAGCCGAGGCCTGCGGGATTTGCGGCATGGTTTCAAACAGCGTAATCAAGCGATCGGGCTGCGCGTATGGCAACGGACGCAGAAGCACGCCGTTCACCACGCTGAAAATGGCGGTGTTGGCGCCGATGCCAAGCGCCAGAGTGGCGAGGATCGTGACCGTGAGCGCCGGATTTTTCCTCATCGTACGCAGCGCGAAGCGGATGTCCTTGAGCGTGCTGTCGAGCCAGAGAGTGGGGCGGGCGTCACGGCATTCTTCTTTCACTTGTTCCATGCCGCCGAACTCGCGCCGGGCACGGCGGCGGGCTTCGTCTGCGGACATGCCTTGTTGAATGTACTTCGCGGTCAATTGATCCAGATGGAATTGAAGTTCCCGGTCCAGGCGCTTTTCGTTCATCGAACATCTCCTTCAGCGAAGTTGACGATCAGTCCGATGGCTGTGACCAGGCGCTTCCAATCGGCGGTTTGGGTTTCCAGATGGGAACGGCCCTGGGCGGTAAGCCGGTAATACTTGGCTTCTCGGCCGGTTTCGGACTCTTTCCAGTCGGCCTTAAGGAAACCTTTGTACTCGAGGCGATGGAGCGCGGGATAGAGCGAACCTTGCTGGACCTGCAAGACCTCGCGCGAGATCTGCTGGATGCGCTGCGCGATGGCGTAGCCGTGAATGGGACCGAGCGCGATGACCTTGAGGATCAGGAGATCGAGAGTGCCTTGGGGAAGATCGGATTTAGGAGGCATGGACACCTTGCTCTTCTACATATACGCTAGGATATGTAGAAGGTCAAGGGGTGGGGAAGCC
>JASHQT010000004.1 GCA_030039005.1 Bryobacteraceae bacterium | reverse complement strand
CGGCGGCTATACCGATGCCGAAATCGCGGAGACGCTCGAGATCTCGGTCCCCACGGTCCGCCGCGATTGGGAATTCGCGCGAGCCTGGCTGCTGAGCCGGATGCATCCGCGTCCGGCGCGAAAACCCTCGGCATAATTCGCACGGGTTTCCGAGGCGCTCGCGCTTATAATATGAGGAAACTGCGGGCCCCGCCGCGGTCGAGCCTTCTATGGCGACGGAGTTTCATCAACGCATGCGCCAGATTTTCGACCAGGCGCTGGAGCGCCCGGAAGCCGAAAGGGCGTCTTACGTTAAATCGGCCAGCGCGGGCGACGCCGCTCTAGCGGAGGCCGTGGAAGAATTGCTGCGCGCCCGCGTCGCGCGGGATTCTTTCCTCGATGCCACTCTTCCGCACACCAACCAGATCGGACGCTACCTGATCCGCGGCGAACTCGGGCGCGGCGCCATGGGAATCGTGTACGACGCCATCGACCCGATGATCGGCCGCCGCGTGGCCGTCAAGGTGATCGGCCTCAGCGCCGGAACCGAGCCCGCGAAAGCTGAATTCCTGAAGGAGCGTCTGTTCCGCGAGGCGCGGTCGGCCGGCCGCCTGTTCCATCCCGGTATCGTCGTCATCCTCGACGTCGGCATGCACGAAGACTCGGCCTTCATCACCATGGAGCACGTCGACGGCCCGTCGCTGCAAGGGGTACTCGCCGCGGGCCCGTTGGAATCGAAAACAGCGCTCGGAATTCTGCAACAGACCGCGGCGGCGCTGGATTACGCGCACCAGCACAGCATCGTGCATCGGGACATCAAGCCGGCTAATATCATGCTGCAAAACGGCAGCACCGTGAAAGTGGCCGATTTCGGTATCGCGAAGGTGGTGTCCCAGGATGCCACTCTGACGGGCGTGCTGATGGGAACGCCAAGCTATATGTCGCCCGAGCAGATCGAGGCGCAGCCAGTGGATGGCCGTTCGGACCAGTTTTCGCTCGCCGTGCTGGCCTACGAATTGTTCACCGGCGTCCGTCCGTTCGAGGCCGATTCGATGGCCACCGTGGCGCACCTGATTGTCTACGGGCCGCGCCCTTCCGCGCGTGCCGTGAAGCCCGCTTTGCCCGCGGCGCTGGATCAAGTGCTGGCTCGCGGCTTGCATCGTTTTCCCGAGCAGCGCTATCCGAGTTGCGCCGAGTTCACAGCCGCGCTGGAAAAGGCGCTGTTCGCCGAGCCGGCCGTTCCGGCGCAAAATCCGCCGCTGGTCAAACGCCGCCGCGTCCCTCTGCGATATCTCGGCGTCAGCGCCGCGGCCCTGCTCGTACTCGCGCTTTCCCTCGCCGCGCTTCACTACAGAAATACTCCCGCTGTGCCCCCAACGGTCGTCTCGGCCGCTGCCCCAGACGTGGGGCACGCTCTCCCCCAAAAGCCGACTCCCGTGGGACCGGCTTCGTCTCCGCGGCCTGAAGCCGCCGAGCATTCGCAGGCAATCGCGCCCGCAGTCGCGCCCGATAGATCGCCCGATAAATCGCCCGATAAATCGGTGGATAAGCCGTCCTCCACGCCGCCACGGAGCACGCAGGAAGCGGCTCCGGCGGTCAAAGTTCCGGATTCCTTCCGGGCGCGGGAGTTTTACAACGCCGCACTGGCCAAACGTCGCGACGGCAAGGCGGAAGATGCCGCCGCGCTGCTGCGCGAAAGCGCCGATCTGGGCGATACGAATGCAATGCAGGAACTAGGCGAATGCTATCGCACCGGCGACGGTGTTCCCCAGCAGGGCCTGGAAGCCGAGCGCTGGTTCCTGCGCGCTGCTGTGGCGGGCAATTCCGCCGCCATGGTTTCGCTCGGCGCATTATACTGGCTCGGCGCCGAAGATGTTCCCCAGAACAATGACGAAGCGGCCAAGTGGTTTCAGCGGGCGGCCGATTTGAACAATCCCGCCGGTCTGTACGACCTGGCGCGGTTCTATGAACAAGGCCGCGGCGTACCTAAAAACTTAGACCGGGCCAAGCAGCTCTACCAGCAGTCCGCCGCGCTCGGCAACGCAGAGGCGCAGCGCCGGCTGACCGAGCTTCAGGGAAAGAAATAGCGCTGTCGGATTGTGCGGGCCTGCGCGCAACGGCGCCACCGCCATCCGGATTTATATCGTGATACGATATAAATAGATGAAAGATCTTTCTCTCGAAGAATACCGTGCGCTGGCCGAATTCCGCTCTCAGATCCGGCGATTCCTCGCCTTCAGCGAGGAGCAGTCGCGCGCCGCGGGCCTGGAGCCGCAGCAGCACCAATTGCTATTGGCCGTCAAAGGACTGCCCGGCAAGGCCCGCGCCACTATCGGCGAACTGGCCGCGCGTTTGCAACTCAAGCATCACAGCACCGTTGAGCTGGTCGACCGCCTGGAGAAGGCCGGATACCTCTCGCGGGCCGCGGGCGATGAAGACCGGCGGGAAGTGATGGTTCACCTGACCGCTTCCGGCGCCCGCGTCTTAAGGAAGCTTTCCATCGAGCATCACCAGGAGCTGGAAGTCGCCGGGCCGCGGCTGGCCAAGGCGTTGCGTTCCATCGCGCGCCAGCACGCAGCCCAGCATACAGGCCAGCATCCGGGAAGGACGAGTGCCGCATGAGCAGCCAGCCGCATTCGCATTCCCACGAACTGGGCGACTTCTCCACCGATTGGCGCGTGCTTCCGATCTCCGCGCTGGCGATCGTGGTTGGCTTCATCGGCACGGGCATGGCCTGGGTTCTACTCCGGCTGATCGGCATTATCACAAACTTCGCATACTTCCACCGCTGGGGTACCGCGCTGTCGTCGCCCTCGGCGAATACCTTGGGCCTCTGGGCCATCCTGGTGCCGGTGGCCGGATCGGTCATCGTGGGTTTCATGGCGCGCTACGGCTCGGAACGCATACGCGGGCACGGAATTCCCGAAGCGCTCGAGTCCATCCTCATCAACGGCAGCAAAGTCGAGCCGCGGCTGGCGTTTCTGAAGCCGCTGTCGTCGGCGATTGCGATTGGAACCGGCGGTCCTTTCGGCGCCGAGGGGCCGATCATCGTCACCGGCGGCGCATTCGGCTCGATGCTGGCGCAGTTTTTCCGGCTCACCAGCGTGGAGCGCAAGACGCTGCTGGTGGCGGGCGCGGCGGCCGGAATGTCGGCCACCTTCGCTTCGCCGGTCGCGGCGGTGCTGCTGGCCGTGGAGCTGCTGCTGTTCGAGTGGAAGCCGCGCAGCTTCATTCCCGTCGCTTTGGCGAGTGCCACGGCGGGCGCGGCGCGCCGCTACATCCTCGGGACCGGCCCCATTTTTCCCGTCAAGCCGCATCCCCTCTTCATTGGTGTGTGGGGCTTGATCGGCTGCGTGATCTGCGGCATCCTGGCCGGCGTGCTGGCCAGCCTTCTGACACGCGCCGTCTACGCGACGGAAGATCTTTTTCGCAAACTTCCCATCCATTGGATGTGGTGGCCGGCGATCGGCGGCGTGGTGGTCGGCATCGGCGGATTGATTTTCCCGCAGGCGCTGGGCGTCGGCTACGACACCATCGGCTTGCTGGTCCAGGGCGACGTGCCGCGCAGCACCATGATCGGCATTCTTTTGGTGAAGTCTACCATTTGGGTAGTCGCACTGAGCTCGGGCACCTCGGGTGGTGTGCTGGCGCCGCTGCTGATGATGGGAGGCGCGCTCGGCGGGTTCGAAGGGATCTTCCTGCCGCATTTAGGCGTCGCGTTCTGGCCGCTGGTGGGCATGGGCGCGATTCTGGGCGGCGCGATGCGGGTCCCGTTAACCGGCGCGATCTTCGCCCTCGAACTCACCCACGACATCAACATGCTCCTACCCCTCTTGGTAGCCTCTCTTGTGGCGCACGCGTTCACAGTGTTGGTGTTGAAGCGTTCCATCCTCACCGAGAAGGTGGCGCGACGCGGCTATCATCTGACCTGCGAATACGCCGTCGATCCCATGGAGGTGCTCTCGGCGGGCGAAGCGATGCGTACCAACCTGGTGGCGTTTCACGCCGGCCAAACCTTGGAGCAGGTGCGCAGCATCCTGAGCGCAAATCATTCCCCTCGCGGCCAGCACTTGTATCCCGTGGTGGATGAGAACCGCCGGTTGCTGGGGGTTATCACGCGGAACGATTTGCACCAATGGCTGGAGCAGACGCATCCGGCCGGCGAAACGCTCGGCGAGGTGGTGAAGGAGCCAGTGGTCGCTCACCCGGACGAGCCGTTGCGCGCGGTCGTGTATCGCATGGCGGAAACCGGGCTGACGCGATTCCCGGTGGTGGAGCGGGGCAGCGAGAAAAAGCTGCTGGGCATGATCGCGCTGCGGGATCTGCTCTCGGCGCGCACGCGCAATCTGGCCCAGGAGCGGGACCGCGAGCGCGTGTTGAAAATTCGTTTGCCCACGCTCGGCCGCAAGAGCGGCGTCAGCTCGCCAGTCGTTTAGCCACCACCAGCGTAATGTCGTCGGGAGGGGGAGCGCCTTCGGTAAATTCCTCCAGCTTCTGATTCACGCTGTTGATGATCGATTCGGCGCTTTGATCCCGCAGCCCGGTCAGTATGCGCGCCAGCCGGTCTTCACCGAACTCTTCGTCGGTGCCCGGACGTACCGGTTCGGTGACGCCGTCGCTGAACAGCAGCACCACATCGCCGGGATCGAGATGGCACACCTTTTGTTGATACACCGCAACCGGCAAAATTCCGAGGATCAGGCCCGTGCCTTCCAGTTTTTCGACCGATCCGTCGGCATGCGCGACGAGCGGCGGGTTGTGCCCTGCGTTGACATAGGTGAGCTCGCCCGTTTGGGGATCGAGCACACCGATAAAGAACGTGATGAAGCGGTTGGAAGGGCAGTTGGAAGAGATGATCCGGTTCAGCCGCGTCACCAGGGCCGCTAAATTCGTAGGATCGTCGAACAACACCTGCACGCGCGCCTGTAAGCTCGACATCAACAGCGACGCGGGCATTCCCTTGCCCGCCACGTCGCCCACCAGAATTCCGACGCGGCCATCCGGGTACGTCAGAAAATCGTAGTAGTCGCCTCCGACCGTCCGGCAGGCGGCGTTGTAGCCTGCCAGATCCACGCCCGGAACATGCGGCGATTTCACCGGAAGCAGGCTGCGCTGGATTTCGGCGGCCTGCGCGAGCTCCTTGGCGTGCAGGCGCTCGGCCGCTTCCACTTCGGCCAGACGCGTGTGCTCGATGCGGATGGCCGCGACGTTTGCCATCACCGTCAACAGGCTGAGATCGTCCTTGGTGAATTCGTGGATAAAGTGCGGCGAGTCCAGGTAGATCAGCCCGATGACGCGGTCGTCGGTTTGCAGCGGAACGGCCAGCATGCTGCGAATTTGTTGCTGCACGATGCTCATGCGGTCCGCGAACGCCTCGTCCAGCCGCGCGTCGCGCACCAGCAGAGACGTTTTCTCCTTGATCACCCGGTCGCGCACGGCGCTGCTGATGCGAAAGCCTTCCCCTAGCGCCGCCTGCACCACCAACTCGTTGTTTTCGAGCGTCATCAACACACCGCGCGTCGCGCCCACAGCTTCCACGGACAGGTTCATGATGAGCTTGAAAAGCTCCGCCAGCGGCATATTGCCGGCCAGTTCGCGGCCCGCGCGAATCAGCGCGCGCATCTGTGGTCCGCCCTCGATCTTTTCTTCCTGGCTGAGCACGCCTTTGAGGCTCGTGGCCACGGTGGTGGCGACCGAAGTCGCGGGCGTGACGCCTTCAATGAAGATGACCGTGTGATCGCTGGGCGGAGGCAGCGAATTTTCGCCGAAATCGAGCGCGATGTGGCCGGCCGTGACGCGATCGTTCTTGCCGAGCGGATAGGGAGCGGTGATGCGGACACCGTTGACATACGTGCCGTTCTTGCTGCCCAAATCGCGCACCGTCCAGGTGTCGTCTTCGCGTTCCAGCGCCAGGTGCTGGCGCGAGAGACCGGCGTCCTCGGGATAGCACAGCTCGTTGGCGCTGGACCGCCCGAGCGTGTAACGCTGGCGCTCCAGCATGAGCGGCCGTACCGCGCCGTCCGGCGTGTGGATCAACAGTTCTCGCGGTATGAACTTGGCTGCGACACCAGCCATATATGCTCTTAGAATAACGTAAGTGGATGAAGATCGTAGTTTATTTCGTAGGTAAGCCGCGCGATCCCCACGCCAATCGCATGGCCGAGGACTTCATCCGGCGTTCCTCGCGCTACGGCCGTTGCGAGATGCGCGAGATCGTTCCGGGGCGCTTCGACCCCTGGGCCAAGCATCCTACGGCCACTAAGATTTGCCTGGACCCGGCCGGCAAAAGCATGGATTCGGCCGCTTTCGCCAAGCTGGTTTCCCTCGCCCAACGGGAAGCGCGCGATCTGGTATTCCTGATCGGCGGCGCGAGCGGCCTGCCCCCGGCATGGAGAGAGCGCGGCGGCCTTTTGCTTTCACTGTCCGCGCTGACCTTGCCGCACGAGTTGGCGCGAGTGGTGCTCGCCGAGCAGATCTATCGCGCCTTTGCGACGCTGGCCGGGCATCCATATGCAAAATAGCCGCCTGATGTCAAGCGGTTGGCGCTCTCTATACTGAGGAGTGACGGCCGGATCTTAAATATGGCCTGACTTGCATATGGCGTGGTTCACGAGAAATAAGCCGGCGGTCGAACCGAAGGAGGGCGAACAACGCGTCCGTACCGAAGGGCTCTGGCTCAAATGCGGCCATTGCGGCCAGATTATTTGGCGCAAAGCGCTCCAGGATAACCAGCAGGTTTGCCCCAAGTGCGGCCATCACGAGCGGCTGGACGCACGCTCGCGGCTGATACTGCTGTTCGACGACGGGAAGTTCGAGGAGTTCGATCGGAACCTGGCCTCCACCGATCCGCTGGAGTTTGCGGATTCGAAGAAATACCGCGATCGCCTGTCGGCCTCGCAGCAAGCCACGCATCTGCGGGACGCCATTCTCTCAGCGGGGGGCAATCTCCACGGCCGTCGCGTGCACATCTGCGCCATGGAGCTGAAGTTTGTCGGCGGCAGTATGGGGACAGTGGTGGGGGAAGTCATCACCCGGGCCATCGAACGCAGCCTGGAACAAAAAGTCCCCCTCGTCATTGTCTCCGCCTCCGGCGGCGCGCGCATGCAGGAAGGCGCCGTCAGCCTGATGCAGATGGCCAAAATCTCGGCCGCGCTGATGCGCCTGGACGAAACCCGGATGCCCTACATCAGCGTGCTGACGGATCCCACCACTGGCGGCGTGACCGCGAGCTTTGCCATGTTGGGCGACCTCAACATCGCCGAGCCGGGCGCGCTCATCGGGTTTGCCGGGCCGCGCGTGATTGAGCAGACCATCCGGCAAAAGCTCCCTGCCGGGTTCCAAACCAGCGAGTTTCTGCTGCAGCACGGTTTCCTGGACGCAGTGGTGAAACGGTCCGAATTGAGGGATTATATTGCGAACGCGCTGGACTTCTTCGTGGGACCGCTTGCTGACGCGCGCGGCGCAACTGAGCCACCACCGTAAGGAAGTGGTTATTCCGGTTTCTTGAACAAATTGTCGAACGCCGCGCGAGCGTCGTTGGAGTTTCGCGGTAGTTGCGGCGCCGCGGCGGCGGGTTGCTGGTTGACGGGCGCCGCATCGCGCGCCACGGTCACCCGGGGCTTGAACAGCTCGCACTCGTTGGCCTGATCCTTCACGGCGATCCGTACTGGAACCGGTTTCAGACATTGGAAACGGGTGGACGGCTCAAAATGCGCGCACTGTTTACAGCAATGTAATGCGGCGCCGCACTTCGGGCACTTCCCTTTCCAATCGATGTCGGCGGCGAGCGGCGTAGAACAATTAAAACAACGGGCGGCTACCACGTTTTGGAGCAGCCGCGGGAGACGCGGACCGGTGACATCGATGGGCGGGCGGGGGCCAGAAGGTTTGGGCCGGTCATGATAGGGCCGGTCGCGGGATCCCCCATTACTTTCCATGTAACCGCGTTGTCGGTACTTACGGTCATCATCCATGTGTAAAATGCACTCCTGGATTTCGAACTCTCGCAACTCTCCTTGTGAAGGTATTCGGCACAGGTCCACTGCTACTTAGCTTGAGGATCGATGCGGAGGAAGCTGCGGGAGCCGGCTGAGCTGGAAAAGACGTATCCCGCTTGTGCCTAAATTACTATGTACCACGAATCCATGCCAGAAGCTACTGAAATCTCACCGCGATCCGGTGACATTTACATGTCAGTACTAATGGTTCTCTAATACCAGGTTCAATCGGCGCTCCATTTCAGTAAAGAGTTGCAGGGCCGGGTGAGGGGATCCTCATAGTGATTGGGACTAATTCGCAAGGAATACCCCAGCCTGCCTGTTTGATGCGGAACGAACTCTTTTAAGAACACATATTCTTCGCCCACCCGTTCCACCGACGGCAGGGTCATGACCTGGGTTTCCTCGAGATTGCCGTTGACGCCGATCCGCCCGACTACTGCCTCCACGCGGACATCGTCCGGGGTAAGGCCGGCCAGATCCAGCACCGCCCGTACCGGAATGGGGAGACCGGTCAACACCGACACATCCGGGCCGGGGCCAATCTCGACGAAGCGCACCTTGTCCCACACCTGCTGAACGCGCAGGTTCCAGCGCGCGCGATCGCGAGCCGGCTGGAAGCAGTCATGGGAAACCTCCAGGTAGCCCTGATGCGCCGGCTCGTAAAGTTGCGTCAGGTATTCACCCACCATCCGTCCGGAATTGAACTGATGGCTCAAGTGCATCAAGGACTGCTTGACGCGGCGCATCCACTCGACGGGGACGCCGCTTTCGCGGTCCTGGTAGTACATCGGCACAATTTCGTTTTCGAGTATGGAATAGATGGCGCGGGCGTGAATTTCGTCCTGGTCTTCGGAATACGACTCCCGGTCTCCGATTGCCCAGCCGCCCGAAATTTCGTAGCCCTCGTCAAACCAGCCATCCAGGATGCTGAGATTCAGGACGCCGTTGCAGCCGGCCTTCATCCCGCTGGTCCCGCAGGCCTCCTCGCCGCGGCGAGGGGTATTCAGCCACAAATCCACGCCTTGCACCAGCTCGCGCGCCACTTCGATGCTGTAGTCCTCGACAAAGACGATGTGCTTGGCGATCTCCGGCGCGCGGGAGAGCTGCACGATCTCACGAATCAGGGTCTTGCCGGGAAGGTCGCGCGGGTGCGCTTTGCCGGCGATCACGATCTGCACCGGCCGTTCCGGGTGCGTCAGCAGCCGCTTCAGGCGCTCGACGTCGCGGAACAGCAAGGTGGCCCGCTTATACGTCGCGAAGCGGCGCGCGAAACCGATCGTGAGGGTGTCCGGGTCCAGCACTTCGGCCAGGCGCCGCTGTTCGGCGGCGGGAGCTTTCCGCGCCACCGCGGCGCTGACCACGCGCTCTCGCACGAACGAGACCAGATAGCGTTTGCGCCGGCGATGGGCTTCCCAGAGCTCCTGAGCCGGAATGTCCTCCACCAGGTCCCAGATGCGCGGATCCGCATTGCGCTCGCGCCAGTCCGGCTGGAGATGCTGGTCGTAGAGCTGCGCCAGATCGCCGTTCAGCCAAGTCAGCAAATGGACACCGTTGGTGACCGAAGTGATCGGCACTTCCCACACCGGCAAACGCGGCCATAATTCCTGCCACATCTCCTGCGACACCTGCCGGTGCAGACTGCTGACCGCGTTGCGGTAGGCCGAAGTCCGGATGGCCGATATGGCCATCGAAAAGGGCTCGTGATGATTCTCGGGCCGAAACCGCCCGAGTGCCAGAAATTTCTCGAACGGAATGCCGCTTTCCGAGCAATACTCGCCGAAATACTCGTACAACAAACCGGCATCGAACAGGTCGATGCCCGCCGGCACCGAAGTATGCGTCGTAAACACGCTATTGGACCGCGAGGCTTCAAAGGCTTCGTCGAATCCGAGCTTATACTCCTTCATCAGGCGGCGGATGCGCTCCACGGCCAGGAAGGCCGAGTGGCCCTCGTTCATGTGCCATACCGTGGGCTTTAGGTTCAGCCGGTCCAGCGCGCGCAGGCCGCCGATGCCCAGCACGATTTCCTGCCGGATGCGCGTGACGTTGTCCCCGCCGTAGAGCTGCGCCGTGATTTCTCGATTCTCGGCGCGATCGTTCTCCGGAATATTCGTGTCGAGCAGGTACAGCTTCACGCGCCCGACATCGATGTACCAGATTTTGATGAAAACCACGCCGGAGGGCAGCTCGACGCTGACGATGATGTCTTTGCCGTCCCCATCCCGCACAGGGCGCACGGGAAGCGTGTAAAAATCGTTGACCGGATTGCGCTCCTGCTGCCAGCCGTCGGGATTGAGCGTTTGCTGCAGGTAACCCCTCTGGTACAACAGACCCACGCCAACCAGGGGAATACCGCCGTCGCTCGCCGCCTTCATGTGGTCGCCGGAAAGCACGCCCAGGCCGCCGCTATAGATCGGCATGCATTCCACCAGCCCATATTCCATGGAGAAGTACGCGATCAACCGGTCATCGGTGGGCCCCGGCCTCTCCAGATAGTTGGAATAGCGGTCGCAGGCGCGGCGATACGCCGCCAGAAACCGGGAATCGGCCGCGGCGCGCTCCAGCGTCGCTTGGGGGACGCGCCCCAGCATCAGAACGGGGTTGTGGCCGCAATTCTTCCAGAGCGCTGAATCCAGCCGCCGGAACAACGAGCGAATGGTGTGATCCCAACTCCAGAGGACGTTGTACGCCAGATCGCTCATCCGGGCGATGGCAGAGGGCAGTGCAGGCCGGACAAGAAATTCCTTAACCGGCTGAATCTGAAAGGCCATGGACTAACGCGCGATTCTCAATATAACATCGACAAGAACAGTTTTTATACTTTTTGGACGCACGGCACGGTCTCGGCGGCTGCAGAATCCGTAACCCAGCGTTATTAAAATTCTTTCCCAGCGGCGGTGACCGGCCGCTACTATAAGATCCATCGGCAGGCTGCGGATTTCGTCTAGGGGGAAAAACGGAAAAGTCGCCGCGAAAACCCGAGTGCTATGCTCGGATTGTGGACCCCGAACTACATCAAGCCTTAGCGCAGTTGGAGGGCCGTCTCGCCACTCGCGTCGATGCCGCCGAAGCTCGATTACGAACATACATGGAAGAACGAATTGAAGCCACCGAAACTAAGCTACTTGCCGAGTTCCACAAATGGGCGTCGCCTAACGAGGCACGTCAGCGTACGCATTCGCCGGCGATGCGAGCCATCGACTTGGAGATCGAAGACCGGGTTTCGAAACTCGAGGGGAAGAAACCGTCGTAGCGCCGTCACGAGGGCTAGTTGCTTCCGGGCTCAATGTTAAAATACTAGCCTTACCTCAATGGAACCCTCCTCTGTCGCCGTCCCCGACTCCATGGTCACCACTGCCTTTTCGCTCGACGGCTACACCGTCGAACGCAACCTCGGCATCGTGCGCGGCATCATCGTGCGCTCACGCTCCGTCTTTGGAACCCTGGGCGCGAGCCTACAAACCCTGGTGGGCGGCGACATCACGCTGTTCACCAATCTCTGCGAAGAAACACGCATGCACGCCTACCAACGCATGGCCGAGCACGCCGCGCAACTGGGCGCCAACGCCGTGATCGGCGTGCGCTACGACGCTACCGAGATCATGCAAGGAGTCACCGAAGTGCTTTGCTATGGCACTGCGCTGGTAGTGAGGCCGTCCCGCTAGCATTGTCCTCTGTGAACGAAAACCGCTATCTCTGCATTCACGGCCATTTCTATCAGCCGCCGCGCGAGAACCCGTGGCTGGAAGCGATTGAGCTCCAGGATTCCGCGGCGCCCTACCACGACTGGAATGAGAGGGTCACCGCCCAGTGCTACGCGCCCAACAGCGCCGCCCGCATCCTCGACGCCGAAGGCCGCATCGCGAAAATCGTCAGCAACTATGCGGGCATCAGCTTCAACTTCGGTCCCACGCTGCTTTCCTGGATGAAGGACGCGGCGCCGGAAACCTACCAGGCGATCCTGGAGGCCGACCGCGCCAGCCTGCAGCGCTTTTCCGGCCACGGTTCGGCGCTGGCGCAATGCTACAACCACATGATCATGCCGCTCGCCAACGCGCGCGACAAGCTGACGCAGATCGTCTGGGGAATCGAAGATTTTCGCTTCCGCTTCGGCCGGGACCCGGAGGGGATGTGGCTTCCCGAAACCGCCGTCGATGTGGAAACGCTGGACCTGATGGCTCGGCACGGCATCAAATTCACGGTTCTTGCACCGTCCCAGGCCAAGACCGCCGATGGCGTGGACGTGAGCGGCCAGCGCATCGACCCGGCTCGTGTCTATCGGCAGAAACTCCCGTCGGGCCGCGCGATCGGCCTGTTCTTCTATGACGGCCCCATCTCGCGCGCCGTGGCGTTCGAGCGCTTGCTCAACGACGGCGGCCGGTTCGCCGAGCGGCTTCTCGATGCCTTCTCGGACCAGCGCGCGGGGCCGCAACTCGCCCACATCGCCACGGACGGTGAAACCTACGGGCATCATCATCCGTTCGGCGACATGGCGCTGGCGTACGCGCTCGAGCACATCGAGTCCAAGGGCCTGGCGAAAGTCACCAATTACGGCGAGTTCCTGGAAAAATATCCTGCCGTCCACGACGTGGAAATTTTGGAGAACACCGCCTGGAGCTGTGTGCACGGCGTCGGGCGCTGGAATTCGAACTGCGGCTGCAACTCCGGGGCGCACGGCGAATGGAACCAAGCCTGGCGCGCGCCGCTGCGCGAGGCGTTGGACTGGCTGCGCGACGAGATCGCGCCGCGCTACGAAAAAATGGCCCGGCGTTTCTTCAAGGACCCCTGGGCCGCGCGCAACAATTACATTCACGTCATTTTGGACCGCTCGCCCGAAAGCCGCGAACGCTTCGCCGCCGCCAATTTCCGCCGCAAGAACGTGAAGGCCGCCGACCGCGCCATCGTTTGGAAGCTGCTCGAGATGCAGCGCCACGCCATGCTGATGTACACCAGTTGCGGCTGGTTTTTCGACGAGTTGTCGGGCATCGAAACCGTACAGGTGATCCAATACGCCGCGCGCGCCGTGCAATTGGCCGAAGAGCTGTTCCCAGACGCCGAGGGACGCTTCGAGCGCGGCTTCCTCGAAAAACTCGCCGCCGCCAAGAGCAATCTTCCCGAACACGCCGACGGCGCCGCCGTTTACGAAAAATTCGTCAAACCCGCGAGCGGGGACCTGCTGAAGCTGGGCGCGCATTACGCCATGAGTTCGCTGTTTGAGAGCTATCCGGATAACACGCGCATTTACGCCTACTCGGTGGACATCAAGGATTATCGCGTCCGGCGCGCGGGGAAAATGCGGCTGGCGTTCGGCAAAGCGCGCCTGACTTCGGAAATTACGCAGGAGTCCGACATACTGATGTTCGGCGCGCTGCATTTTGGCGATCACAATCTGCACGGCGGCGTGGCGCTCTTTCAGTCCGAGGAAGTTTATCGGGATCTGACCAAGGCCGCGCGCGATGCCCTCGCGCGATCGGACGTGGCAGCCGTGATTCGTTGCCTCGATCAGGGATTTGCCGGACGCACCTATTCGCTCAAAGACCTGTTTCGCGACGAGCAGCGCAAGGTGCTGGCGGAAGTGCTCCAGTCCGCCATCGAACATGCGTTTACGGTGGCGCGCGACATCTACGAGGGCCAGGCGCAGTCGCTGCGCTTTATGAGCGATTGTGGCATTCCCATCCCGCGCGAGCTCAAAGCCGCGGCCGACGTGGCGTTAAACGGGCTTCTGCGGCAGGCGCTGGCCGCGCCGGAGATGGATGAGGCGGCGGCTCAAAATCTGCTGGAAGAAATGCGAATTTCGGGCATTGCTTTGGATCAGTCAGGTTTGGAAATCGTATTGCGCCGCAATCTCGAACACCAGGGCGCAGAATTCTTCGCCGATCCCAGAAACCTCGAGCGGCTGGCGAAATTGCGTGCCAATCTCGCCGCCGCGCGTTCCCTGCCCTTCCCGCTGGTCCTGTGGGCGGTGCAAAACCGCTGCTACGCGTTGCTCCAGAAGCTGGATGCGGAAGACGATTCCGACTGGGCGAACGAGTTACTCGAACTCGCCCGGCTGCTCCAGTTGGGCATACCCGAGCCCGCTATAACTCCGCCGGCCTGAGCGAATCGTTGGTTTCGAGCAGCGTCTCCACTTCCTCGCGCCGGCGTGCGGGACCATATACGTGTCCCTGTACTTTGTCGCAGCCGAGCACGCGCACCAGGTCCAGTTCCTGGCGCGTTTCCACGCCTTCCGCGACGACGTCCAGGTTCATACTGTGGGCCATGCGCACGATGCTCTGGATCACCGCGAGCGAACCTTCCGGCTCGTGCAGATTGCGCAGGAACGATTGATCGATCTTCAGCGCGTCCACCGGCAGCTTGTTCAGGTAGCTCAGCGACGAATATCCGGTGCCGAAATCGTCGATCGCGATGCTCACGCCCAGGTTGCGGATCTGCGTCAGGCGCGCGGCCGCCTGCGGCAAGTCTTTCATGATGTAGCTTTCGGTGAGCTCCAGTTCCAGGCAATCGGGGGTGAGCTTGCTGAGCGCGAGCGATGCCGCCACCGTTTCCAGGAAATCGCGCCGCTCGAACTGCAAGGCGGAAACGTTGACCGAAATGCGCGCGCGGTGCCCGGCTTTGTGCCAGCTCGCCGCCTCCAGGCAGGCCCGCTGGATCACCCAGGATCCGATGTCGATGATGAGCCCGGTTTCCTCGGCGATGGGAATGAACTGCTTGGGCGAGATGCTGCCGTAAATCGGATGCCGCCAGGTGAGCAGCGCCTCCAGCCCCTCCACCTTGCCGTTCATGCTGACCACGGGCTGATACAGCAGCTCGAATTCCTGGTGCTCCAGAGCGCGCCGCAGCGCGTTTTCCAGGCGCAAGCGCTCCAGGCTGGCGGTGTGATCCTTGGCGCGGAACACCACCACGTCATTCTTACCGGTGTTTTTGGCGTGATACATCGCCAAGTCGGCGTTCCGCAGCAGCTCGGCCACGCTTTGGCCGTGCCGCGGAAACAGCGCGACGCCGATGCTGGCGGTGACGAACAACTCGTTGTCTTCGATCTGGTGCGGCGCGCGAAACGCATTGAGGAATTCCTGGGAGGCCAGCACCGCGGACTGTTCGTCCGGCTGCCGCGTCAACACGATCGTAAATTCGTCGCCACCCATGCGCCCGGCGAGGTCGTCTTCGGTTAGCAGGCGCTTCAGGCGCTGGCCCACTTCCTTGAGCAGCCGATCGCCCATGGCGTGGCCCAGAATATCGTTGATTTGCTTGAAGCGGTCCAGATCGATGAACAATACCGCCAGGCTGCCGGAACGTTCAGCGGCATCGAGCAGCGCACCTTCCAGCAACTCCATGAAATACGCGCGATTGGGCAGACCGGTGAGCGAATCGTGCCGCGCTTGAAACTCCAGCTTTTCGGTGAAACCGCGCTGTTCCAGCGCCCGAGCGGCCAGGCGGCTGGCCGCCTCCAGCAGTTCGGTATCGCTCTCGTCCTTGGTCTGCCCGGCCTTGTAGTGCAGCGCGAGCATTCCCAGGAGCATCCCATCGCCCGATAAAATCGGCGTGGAGCGGCACGATTCGATGCCCATCTGGCTGGCCACATGGGCGCGATCGGCCCAAAACGGACAGGAGCGCACGTCGTCCCAGAGCACGGTCCTGCGCGCGACTTCAGCCACCGCCAGGCCGGCGGTATCGCGCAGGACTCGATACGGTTTCAGCAGGCGCAGCGCTTCTCCCGGAAATCCGGGCGCCGCCGCCCAGGTGAGCATCTCATCCTTCAACAGCAGCAGCGCGCACAGCGCATCCGGGCACTGCGCCTCCGCCAGATGGACTACCTCTTCGAGAATGGTCGCGATGCTCTCGTTCTCGGCCACCATCTCCAGCACGCGATTACGATTCTTCTCCAGGCTCTGCAAGCGGTCGCGCTCGGATTGAATGCGGTGCTCCAGCACCACGCGGCCGATGCTGCGCGCCATCAATTCGATCAGCTCGCGGTCGGAGGAGGAAAACTCCCGCGGCGATCCCTCGCAAGGCCCGGAAAAGCTGAGGCTGGCGAACAGTTCCGAACCCAGCCAGACCGGCGTGCCAATGTAAGTTTCAAACTCCAGGCGCGGCCCGCTGCCCGTTGAACCGGGCTCTGACGCCGTGAGTGTGCGTAACCGGCTGGAGACGGAATAGGCGCGCGTCTGCCAAAGCGGGATCTGTTCGCCGCGCGAGAGATCAGGCAGGCCCCAACTGGCCTGGATCAAACCGTTGAATCCATCCGCCTGCAGCAAGACTCCCACCGGCAGATCGAACAGCCGGCAGCCGGTTTCCAGGTGATCCTGAAGCGCCAGGTCGACGGAGAGGTAGCTGGCGGTGCTCAGCCGGTGCAACTGCCTCAGTTGTTCCGCGAATCGGGCGGCGTCGGCCTCGGACGGCTGGACGCCACGCTCCAAACGGACCCGCGCCGCTCCCTCTTCGAGCACTTGTCCGGAATCCTGTACTCCCACCGGACGTCCGCGCTCGAACAGCAGCCGCCGCACGACGGCGAGCTGAATCAAACGGCCGTCCCGTGCGATCGCGGTCAGAGTCAACGGTTGCGGCCCGCCTCCGCCGAGTTGCGTGAAGATCTGTTCGCGCGAGTTTTTCCACGATTCGGCTTCGAGAAGCTGGGCGAGGTTCAGGCCGATCGCCTCCTCGCGGGCGAAACCCAGGACGGCCGAGAGCCCCGCGCTCATTTCGATGAGATTTCCTTCGAGATCGAACGAATACACGCACCCGGAGGAATGGCGCGAGAGCTCGGGACCGGCCGGCAGCGCGAACCGAGGTGAGAGGGCCATGGCTAATTTCTTCCGCCGAACTTGAGATCGCCGCTAGCCGGAGGCGTGTCTAGGCTCCCGGCGGGTTTCCTCCCGGCCCGCGGGCTTGCGTTTTACGCGTGTGATCGGCACGTTCAGGATGATCGACAGCAGCGTAAACAATAGCGACGAACTCTGAACCACAACCTTCATGGGGAGGTGACTTGCTACATTGTCCCATATATGGCCCAGCTCAAGGTTCCGGCTCGCGCCGCTGCGGTGCGCGCGAATGCCGAGCCCAGGACCGCCGAACCGCGCTGGCCGGCCCTGCTAGCGCTCCTCGGAGCGGGCGGCCTGCATTTCGCGATTCCGGACGCGCTGCGCTTCGGCCAGGAATGGCTGCTGCTGGTGGTGGTGAGCATTCTGCTGATCCCCACCGTGGTGGCGCACCGCGTGGGCAAGGATTTGCTGAACCGGGTTCTCAGCCATACCGTGGCGGGCGCGGTGACGGCATCTATGGTCTGGTCGCTCGCCATGTTGATTATCCGGCTGCCGCGCCACGTCGACCCTCCCGGCGAGCTGCTCCGGGCCGCCGCGGCTCTGTGGGTCATCAATATTTTGGTCTTCGCCTCCTGGTATTGGCGGCTGGACGCCGGCGGTCCCAACGCGCGCGACGCTCTCGCCGAGCACAAAGAAGGCGCGTTCCTATTTCCGCAAATGGTGACGCCCTGGGATAGCGACAAGGATTGGCGCCCGGGCTTTGTGGATTACCTGTTCCTGGCCTTCAACACCAGCACGGCCTTTTCGCCCACCGACGTTCCAGTGCTCTCGCGCTGGGCCAAACTGCTGATGATGACGCAGGCGCTGATTTCACTCGCCACGGTGGCGCTGCTAGCCGCGAGGGCCGTGAATATTTTGTGAAGTGACCGCCTGGAGGCGGCTGCGGTATGACCAAAGAACGAGTGGCCGACAATCCGCCGCTGGTCCCGGTAAACACTATGGCGTTACTCGGGATCAATAGTCTGATCCTTCCGCTATGAATCTGTTCGAGAGGCGCTCCGGCTACTCGGTGGAGAACTAGCGTTCGGGTGCCGGCGTGGTCACGTGGCGAGCGGTCGCGCCCTGTGTGCAGCCACTCAATGAGTGGCGGGCAGTCCAACGACGATGATAACCGCGTAGTCCTGCTTGTGGCAGCCGTTCACGGCGGGCATGGCCGCCCCTGGACTCACCGGAAAACCCGTGGTCCGAACGTTCGCGGGCGAGCACGAGTTGTTAGCCGTCGCCGGCGTGTAGCGTGCGGAGCGGCATCCGAGATGGGTGACATCGTAGAGGGTCGCGCCGTCGGCGAGTTCCCAGCGCTGATTGCCGTCCTTGTCCTTGGGATGAATTGTCAGCACGGTCGTGACGTTGCGGTCGCCCGTGACGAGGTATTTCCCAGGGGGCAGCGGAAAGGTCGGCTTCTCCATGATCAAGCCGTGTTCCTCGAGCCACCAGTCCGCAGCGTCGAATTTCCACTGTGCCGGCGCCACGCCGCCGGCCGCCTTCAATTGTTTGTAGTGGTCCAGCTTGCAAGCGCGCGGGCCCGGGTCCTGGTTCCAGAGGCCCCAGGATTGCGCGTCGTTGCCGGAGGTGGCCCCGGGGTCTCCCAGCGCCGCGATGAACTGCGGCTCGATAGATCTGAACTTCGAGAGGTCTACGCCTGACGCGTTAACCGGCTGCTGCAGGCCGGCGGTCAACATAAGGAATCCCATGGACAGGAGGCAGCGGCTCACGGGCGGCACGAGGTGGCGGACATTCATGTGATTGCTCCAGTTAGATGACCTGATGACATCCTACACCAACGCGCGCGACCTCGGCACGGCCTCAGGACTCCTCGCGCCACGGTGCCGCACCTCGCCGATGTAGCGCGCTTGGTATACCAGCTCGATGGCTCTCGGCACGCGGTATCCCTACCCGCTTTGCCGCCGGGCGGCGTCGGAACATCTATATGATCACGGTGCCGTAGCAATCCTCCCGGGTCGTCACTTCACGGAAACGCGATCATTGCTGCAACACTGTCGATTGTGATTCCGGCGACAATAACCTCTCTGGCCGAGTGACGCACAACTCGTACAGAGCTGTCATTAACGTCACTCGGGCAGAAAGTTCTGATCTGGTTCATTAAATACGAGCGCGGCCAAGCAACTCCAGGTCGGCGGAGCGGCCAGGCGCCGAGGCACTACGAGGACACCACAATCGCTACTTACCTGCTACAGCCGCGCTAGCCAGAAACGCCTTTGCGTGCGCTATTTCGGGACGCATGGAGTGGAGACCGTTGTCTGTCACCTTGAGCAGCGTTGTGTAGTATTGGCGCGCTTTCGTCTTGTCGCCTGCCTCTTCCGCGGCCAAGCCGCCGTTGTAGAGACCATTGAAGCGATTGGGGCTGAGTTGCAGGGCGCGTTCATATTCAACCAGGGCGTCCTGCGGGCGTTTCAAATCGAGCAACATATCGGCGAGCATTTCGCGCACCGGGATGTCGACTTCTCCTTGTCCCACTTTGTCCTGAAGATCGGCAGTTTCGCGCATCAGGCCGAGGGCCTTGGCGAAATCGCCTTGGGCATATGCGGCCCACGCGCGGACGGTGCCGGTTTCGATCTGCGGCCCGGTGCCTTCCGCCAAATACGCGCGCGGTCCCTTCTTGACCTGTTCCATCAGGCTTTCGTACTTCGCTAGGTCCGCCTTTGCGGCGGCTCCATCCTTCAAATGTCCGTCGGCGATGGCATGCGCCCAATAGGTCGCGAGCTGAACGTCAGCCGGAGCGCCTGCGGCGGGCGGCATCGCGGCGGCCGTTTTCCAATCGCGGCGTTCGAGAGCGTAGATGACTGGGAACTCCGTGCTGTAGCCGGGCACCATCGTTTCCATGCCGTCCTCCACCATGCCGGGCATGGTCGCCATGTGTTTCAGCATCGCAGCGGTTGTGTCGAGGAGAGCTTTGGCCGGAGCATCCTGTCCACTCTGAAGGTAGGCGTACATCAGGAAGTCATCTGGATGAAGCTGATCGAAGCCTCCGCCGCGATTGCCTTCGGCCGCCCTCCGTGCGGCCGCAACGGCGGCCTGGTTGGCCTGGATGTCTTCAGGCCACATTCCCAGGCGGGCGAAGATGTGTCCGCCCATGTGAGCGGCGTGCGCGCCGGAGGGCGCGATAGTGCCGTAGCGTTCGGCGGCGTGAAGCCCCTGCTGGGCCATGGAAGGGTTGTCGCACGCATGGATGATGTAGTGCGCGAGGCCCGGATGATCCGGGTACCTTGCAAACAGCGGCGTCAGCAGGGCGAGCGCCTGGTGCTCTTTGGTGAGGCTGGTGTCATCGGGAGCGACGTCGGCGAGCAGCGAGAGCGCGTAGAAGGCAGCGGCGTCGATGTCGTTGGGATAGCGCTGGTAGAGATCGCGCATGGCGGCGGAGTATTGATCGACGCGCTGCTGGTACTTCAGTGAGCCGGGCTGATAAAAGACCTTGAGGGCCGCGATGTAATCCCTTTCGCGCGCGCTCTTCGCGCCCGTCGCCTTCTGGAGCTCGGACCAGCCTTGGGTCATTACAGCTGCGCCAGGGTGGTTCCAAATCTGATGGTAGAGGCTCATCGCGACGCCCCAATGGGCTATGGCGCAATGCGGATCGGCCTTCAAGACCTGTTCGAATTGGCGCTGGGATTCCTCGTACCAGAAGTCGTGCACCAGGGCGATGCCGCGGTTGATGGCCACCTGCTGCGATGCGGCGCAGGAGACGGGGAAAGAAACGGTGCCGAGGCGCTCCGGCGTTTCAGCCAAAGCGGGAAGAACGCACACAAAGGTAACCAGCAGCGTGGACCGGAATTTCATATAGTCACCGAGTATAGCGGGAAGCGAGTCCGCTGCGGGCGGGGCGCGATCAACTTCGTCGCGGCTGTGGCTGGGCGCTCGACCATCACCGAGCAATTTCCTTGGAGCGACAGGTCGCCGGCCCAGCCGTTGGGAAAGCTACATCTTCACGACTTCATGCCGACCGGCTCGTCTGCTACCGCACGAATCCGCGCTGGCGGTACGGCGATCTCAACAAAGCCGGTTGCCACGTCATAGATGAGACCGGAGACAAACCACTCACCAGGCAATGCTGGAATCGCCCGGAGCAAAGCAACGTCGACGGCGACCGCCGCGTGGGGATCGGTGACTGCTTTTGTCTTGAGTTCTCCTTCCCCGATTTGGAAATAGTGCGTCAGCATGGCGGTGTCGCCCGCAAGGCGAGTGATACCGCAATCGGTGTGCTGAAGCACAATCATGTGAAACTCTCCGCCTCCTCCGGGAACCGCTCTGGCAACTTCTCCGATTCGCCCGAGGAGACCCAACTGCTCCAACAATCCCGGGGTGATTCGACCACCGATGTTACGAATGACCACGGCCTCTCCCGGCGCGATTCCAAGTACATAGGCAGGATCTACACGCATATCAGCGCAACCGATGACGATCGCCCTCACATTGAACAGCGCCCGCGGAAGCGACGGCATAAGCGTACCGGCGGCAGCCTGACGAGCGGCAAAGTCTTTGTTACGTTTTAACATCGAGTCGAGGTGGCTCATGTCGATTGACCTCCATCTCTGGATTGACTGCCGGGCTCGGAAATCGTTCCCGGTGACAGTGCGGCCGGAAAGTCGCCATCTGTCGATCTGGCGCCTCCGGTCGGAACACGCGCTACTCGGATCTGACCGTATAGTGTGAGCCTTGGCATTGGAGGCCACGGTCATGAAGGCAAAGTCCCATCGTCAATCAAAGCGCACCCATGCCAGAGCGATCCTGCGATTGCCGGGACATTGCGAAGGCCGCAGTCGACAGCCATGCCTGCTTCTGGGCAGCTGCGCTATCGTCACGCAATCGACGAATGTGTGGATTGGTACTGCTGCGAGCCGCGGTTATTGTTCAGCAAAACCGTGGTAGTCCGATCTCGAACGCCGCCCAGTCGCTGGAACACGCTGGGGATATTTCCGGTTCACTTTCCGGCAGATGAAAATGTAACGGGGGGAT
>JASHQT010000375.1 GCA_030039005.1 Bryobacteraceae bacterium | reverse complement strand
AGGGTCAGGCAGGCGCGATCGCGAAGAAGAGCTCGCCACCGGGTGGCTCGCGGGGCTGGGTCCTCGGGGACTTGGGTGCCTGGCACGTGGTACACGATAAGCCATAGCGCCAGCCATCCAAACCCGAGGAGTCCTGTGAACACGAAAGCGTTGCGCCAGCCGTAGCGCAGCGTGATCAGCGCGACGGTCACCGGCGCCAGCGCCGATCCGAGCATCGTGCCGCCGTTGAAAACCCCCATCGCAAGCGCGCGCCGCGGCGCCGGAAACCATTCGGCGATGGCCCGGGCAGCCGCCGGCCACGCACCCGGCTCGGCCAGTCCCAGCAGGAAGCGGTACGCGCCCAGGCTCCATTTGCCCGTCGCGAACCCGTGCAGCAACTGCGCGATGGACCAGCTCGCCATGAATCCGGCAAAGCCGCGCCGCGCGCCGAGTTTGTCGACCAGCGGTCCCGAGATCGCGTATCCGATCGCGTAGGCGATCAGGAACGCCGAGACGATGTAGGAATAATCTTCCTCGTTGAGCGCGAATTCGCGCCGGATTTCGACTGAAACAATCCCGATCGCCTGCCGGTCCAGGTAACTGAGCGTGGTCGCCAGGCACAGCAGCCCCGCGATGACCCAAGCAATCCTCGGCAGTCGCATCCTGTACCGTCGCATCCTGTACGAGTGTAATGCTCCCGATCCGGATACAATAAGACTCCTTGCAGATTCTCGGTTGGATGTTGCGGCGCTTGTTCCGCGTATACGAGCGAGTCAAGGCTGCTCGAACGTCGCCGGCTGGGCCGGCCCCGGGCGGGCTCACGTTGCCGCCTCCCACGCTGCGGGTTCGCGTCGCCGGAACCGCGGATGTGGCAGCGTTCCTCCACGGCGGCCGGATGGGCGCCGACGTGGTGCGTCAGTTATTGAGTGAGAGCGGGCGCACCATGGGACAATGCCGCGCCATATTGGATTTTGGCTGCGGCTGCGGACGCGTGCTGCGGCACTTCCAGAACCTGACCGGGTCCGCCCTATACGGAGCCGATGTCGACGAAGACCTGGTTCAATGGTGCGCAACCCATCTTCCGTTCGCGAAAGTCTCCGTGAATCCGGCCGAGGCGCCCGCTCCATTCCCGGGCGAGTTCTTCGACGCGATTTACGCGTTCTCGGTGCTCACGCACATGCCCGCCGCCGCGCAGAAGCGCTGGCTTCGTGAGTTCCACCGCATGATGAAGCCCGGAGGACTACTGATCTTCAGCACACACGGCGGTTACTATGTGCCTCGCCTGGACAAAGAAGAACAGCGGCAATTTATGGCGGGAAGTCTTGTCGTTCGATTCCGTTCGGCGGCCGGCAGCAACCTGTGCAACGCCTATCATCCGGAAAGTTTCGTCCGCCGTGAATTGGCCGAGGGCTGGGAGGTCGCCGCGTTTCATCCGGAAGGAGCGCGGGGCAACCCGCGGCAGGATGTCTGGGTGTTCCGCCGCGTCTGAAGTAGTGCTCAGCCCAGGCGAGTGTAGCGGCGGATCGCGGTGGCGCGGCCAGTGGCCGGGTCCACAGTCACGATGACGGCGTGCAGCTCAGCGCCGGATTTCGCGTTGTCCAGGCGGATGGGCAACCCCGTGAGGAAGCGGCGAATCGCGAGGCCTTTCTCCGAGCCAATGACGGAGTCGTACGGCCCGGTCATACCCACGTCGGTTTGATAGGCGGTGCCTCCGGCCAGAATGCGCTCGTCGGCAGTGGGGACGTGCGTGTGCGTGCCGATGACGGCGGACACGCGGCCATCCAGATACCAGCCCATGGCCATCTTTTCGCTGGTGACCTCGGCGTGAAAATCGACGAAGCGCACTTTGATCGCCGGGTCGAGCGATTCGAGAATGCGATCGGCCGCACGGAACGGATCGTCGATGGCCGGCAAATGCACGCGGCCCTGCAGATCGATCACCGCCACCTGAACTCCGTTGCGCGCCTTGGTCACCAGGCAGCCGCTCCCGGGCAGATCGGCCGGATAATTGGCCGGGCGCAGCAGGCGCGGCGCGCGCGGCAAATAATCGAAGATCTCTTTCTTATCCCAAATGTGATTACCCGAGGTAAGTACATCGATTCCCATCGAGAAAAACTCTTCGGCGATCACCGGCGTGATGCCGAATCCACCGGCCGAATTCTCGGCGTTGGCGATGGCAAGCTGGATTTTTTCCTCGGTAATGATTTCTTGTAAGTGCCGCGCAACCAGAGCCCGGCCCGGCGACGCAAAAATGTCGCCAATGAATAGAATGTTCATCAAGTTTTATGGCGGAAGAAAAGAAAAAGGAGCGCTTACCAGCGGAACCGGCTCCCGTCCTTGACCCCGAAACTCACCAGGGCGGAGCCCTCCGAGCGTCTTTAGGCTTCTCCTATAGCGGCCTTTCGGCCACCGGAGCCTGCACACCAACGCATAAACCGAGTCGGACCCCTAGACAATTGACTGTCGGATCAATTTAAGGAAACCGATTCCCAAACTGAGCAGAAACGCTCCTTTGGCAATCATAGCAGACGCACTGGGATCAATGCGAGAGAT
>JASHQT010000374.1 GCA_030039005.1 Bryobacteraceae bacterium | reverse complement strand
CAGGAAGAGATGCCAGAACGGTATTCAACAAAGACAGCGTATCAGTCGTATATCAAGAACCAGATTCGGCCCCGATGGGCCGGTATTCCGATGGCTGCCATCAAGCCTATGGCAGTCGAGGATTGGCTGAGGAACCTGCCTCTGGCTCCGAAAACCAAGAGTCACGTCCGAAGCCTCATGCACACAATTTTTCAGTGTGCGGAGAGGTGGGAACTGATTGACAGGAACCCGATCAAGTTAGTTCGGGTGAAGGGAGGGACCAAGCGTTTGAAAACGCCTCGGGTCCTTGCGCCTGAGCAGTTCCACGTCTTGCTACCGCTGATCCGGGAGCCGTTTCGGACAATGGTCTTGATTGCAGGGTGCCTGGGCCTGCGGGTTAGCGAGATCGTTGCGCTTCAATGGCAGGATTTCGACCTCACTGGACTCACGTTGCTCGTACAGAGGAGCGTGGTTCACGGGAGGATCGGAGACGTAAAGACCGAGTACTCGCGGGATAGCGTTCCACTCGACCCTGCGGTAGTTGAGGCCCTGCAGCTTCATAAGGAGCGTTGCTTTCCAACTTCCGAGGGCTGGCTATTCGCCAATCCGGCGACAGGCCGACCTTACCATCAGGAGGAGATTCAAAAAACGCATCTCCGTAGGGCTGGAGCAGCGGCCGGGATCAGCGGTGATATTGGCTGGCACACATTCCGGCACAGCTATCGTTCGTGGCTGGATGAAACGGGTGCTCCTCTCACTGTCCAAAAGGAGTTGATGCGACACGCGAGCATCCAGACGACGATGAATATCTACGGGAAGGCCATGACGGACAGTAAGCGTCAGGCTCACAGCAAAGTTGTAGAGATGGTGTTAAACAGCAGGAAAAACGACCAAAAAGCCGGGCACGAGAAGCCGGTTGCGGCTATTGGGAGTTAATGGGAGTTTTTTGGTACGGCTCGAATCCGTGTAACTTGTTGGAAGGATTGGTTGCGGGGGATGGATTTGAACCACCGACCTTTGGGTTATGAGCCCAACGAGCTACCAGACTGCTCCACCCCGCAGTTAGATTCTAGCGCAGGTGGCTACAGCGGTCAACGGATCATTGATTTCCGATCCAGGCACCGGCGGCGCGGCCACAGCGCAGCGCTGCTCACCTGGCGCCCGAGCCCGCTCCGCGGCAGTTTTGGCGCGATCAATAAACGAGTCGTCTGGCAACCCTCAGCGGACAAGCCAAATCGGCGCCCTGCCTGGCGGCCCGGCGCGCGGGATCAGTTCATCGCAAAGATGAGCCTACTCGCTTCGTGCCTTAGTGGTCACTAGCTGCTGGATGTTTGCGATAAATTCGTCCACCTTCTGCGCCCCCTGGTCCCCATGCTTGCGGTTGCGCACGGCAACCGTTCCTTCCTGCGCTTCGCGGTCGCCCACCACCAGCATATAAGGCACCTTCTGCAACTGCGCCTCACGGATCTTGAGGTTGACCTTTTCCTTGCGGTCGTCCAATTCCACGCGCAGCCCGGCGGCGTACAACTGATCGAGGACCTTCTTCGCGTACTCATTGTGGCGGTCCGTGATCGGCATGACGATCGCCTGCACGGGCGCCAGCCACACCGGAAACGCGCCGGCATAATGCTCGATTAGAATGCCGAAGAAGCGCTCGATCGATCCATACAACGCCCGATGCACCATCAGCGGCTGGTGCTTCTTGCCGTCCTCGGCCACGTATTCCAGCTCAAAGCGCCGCGGCAGCGTGAAGTCGAACTGGACCGTGGAAAGCTGCCACGGCCTTCCGATCGCATCGATCAGCTTTACATCGATTTTCGGCCCGTAAAACGCCGCCTCGTCCTGCATCACCTTCACCTTCATGTTCAGCCGTTCGGTGGCGCGCTTGAGCGCATTCTCCGCCAGCTCCCACTGGTCCGGCGTACCGTCGTACTTGCCGCTCGCACCGCCGTCCCAGGTGGAAAGCTCGGCTTCATAATCGTCGAAGCCATAGGTATTCAGCGTGTCGATGGCGAACTGCAGGCAGCTCACCACTTCGTCTTCGATCTGTTCGGGCGTGCAGAAAATATGCGCATCGTCCTGCGTGAAGCCGCGCACGCGCATCAGCCCGTGCATCACGCCCGAGCGCTCGTAGCGATACACCGTGCCGAGTTCGCCCAATCGGACCGGAAGATCGCGATAGCTGCGCAGCTTGTCGGCGTAAATCAGAATGTGACCCGGGCAATTCATCGGCTTGAGCTGATACTCGGCGTCATCCAGCTCCATGGGCTTGAACATGTTGTCGCTGTAAAAGTTCGCGTGCCCGGAAGTCTTCCATAGATCGCGGCGCATCACGTGCGGCGTGTAGACCAGCGAATAGCCGCGCGCCAGGTACTGATCGCGCATCCAGTCTTCGACGATCTTGCGGATGCGCCCGCCCTTGGGATGCCAGAAGATCAGCCCCGGCCCGGCGAGTTCCTGGATGCTGAACAGGTCCAGCTCCTGGCCGAGCTTGCGATGGTCGCGCTTCTTGGCTTCCTCCAGCCGCTGCAGGTACGCGTCCTGCTCTTTCTTGTTGAAGAACGCGGTGCCGTAGATGCGTTGCAGGCGTGGATTGTTCTCATCGCCCTTCCAATACGCGCCCGCGACCGACAACAGCTTGAAGGCTTTCAATCTGGACGTCGAAGGCACGTGCGGGCCGCGGCAAAAGTCGATGAAATGCGGCCCCAGCGTGTATTCGGAAAAGATTTCGCCCGCGCGTTCTTCGATCAGCTCGCGCTTCATCCAATCGTCGGCGTACTTCTTCAGCCCAGCGTCCTTGGGCGTCAGCTTGCGTTCGAACGTCAGGCCTTTGGCCTGCAGCTCCTGCATGCGCGCTTCAATTTTTTCGAGATCCTCGGGCGTGAACGGCGTCTCGCGCTGGAAGTCGTAATAGAAGCCCGTGTCGGTCGGCGGCCCGATGCCGAGCTTGGTCTCTGGAAACAGCTCCAGCACCGCGGCCGCCAGCAAATGCGCGGTCGAGTGCCGGTAGACTTGGAGCGCTTCCGGGTTCTTCGACGTGAGAATCTCGAGTTTCGCGTCGCCTTCAAACGGGCGCGTGAGATCCCAAAGCTGCCCGTTCACGCGAGCGACCACGGCGTCGTCAGCCAATCGCGGGCTGATGCGCTTGGCAACGTCCATTGGCGCGTCGCCCGCCGCGACGGGGGTCTCGCTCCCGTCCGGCAAAGTAATGGTGAGGCTATCGCTCATGCAAATCCCAGATTATCAGGCGCGTGGGGTGTGTGGAATGCCGCGCTAGGAACGGCGATGCGTCGCACGGGAGCGAACTTCCTGAGGGCACGACGGACATGCTACTCTTTGCCGAAACGGGGACTGTGCCCGAATCCAGGAGGAGATGATGAAACGTATTCTTATGCTGGGCGCGGCGCTAGCCGGCTCAATGGTCGTGAGCGCTCAAACCACCAATTACACCGTATCGAATCGAGCGACTTCCGCTCAAGACCCACGTCTGCTCAACCCGTGGGGACTCTCCCGACCCGCCAGCGCCAGTTTAAGCGAAAACGAGTGGTGGACGAACGATCAGGCGAGCGGCTTCTCCACTTTGTACGACGCTGACGGCAGCGGCGTTGCTCTGTACGTTACAGTCCCGCCCGCCGGCGCGACGGGCACCGGCAGCCCCACCGGAATCGCCTATGATTCTTCGAATCGCCAGTTTGCGTTTGCCACTCTGGACGGCACCATTTCGGTCTGGAATCCCAAGACCAAACCCATGACGCTGGGGAGCTCCTGCCTGCTTTGTCATGTGACCACGGCGACGATCATGGTGAACAACTCGGGATTAGGCGCCTCCTACCAAGGCCTCACCATCGGGACCAACGCGACAACCAAGAAACTCGCCTATTATGCGGCCAACGCCAACGGCGGCGTGGAGGCGTACGATGCCACTACGTTCAGTCCGTTGACGCTGACCTCGGGTGCATTCACCGATTCCAAGATCCCTTCCACTTACACACCCGCCGGCATTCAAGCGTTCGGCGAGATCGTCGTGGTGGCGTACAACGCGGCGGCCGGCGGAGGCACCGGGTACGTGGACGCATTCAACAGCGAGGGCAAGCTTCTGTTGCGCTTGGAAAACGGAAATTTCAACCAGCCTTGGGGAATTGCCCTGTCGCCCGCGAACTTCGGCACATTCAGCAATATGGTTTTGATCGGGAACACCGGCAGCGGATTGATCGGCGCGTACAAAATTGCAGACGGCAGTTTTCAGGGTTTTCTCCAAAACAACGGAGAAAACGTGGTAATTCCCGGATTGTGGGGCCTCGCGTTTGGCGATGGAAACACCGAATCGGGCCCGACCAACGTGCTGTACTTCAACGCCGGCGGCGAGAGCCAGACCACGGGCGTGTTCGGCGCGATCACCGCGAATTGAGCGCCCGCGAGCAGGGTTCACGAACCCGGCTCGGGTATTCTAGCGTGCATGGAGCTGATTTTCGAAGTTCGCGATGCCGACGAGGGCGGCTACTGCACCCGTGCGCTCGGCCACGCCATCTTCACCGAAGGCGATACCTGGGACGAGCTTCGCGCCAATGTCCTGGAGGCAACCTCTTTACACTTCGAGGATGAAACCGTGCGGCCTCGATTGGTGCAGCTTCATTACGTAAAAGACGAGCTGATCCCCTTAGAAGCAGCGTGAAACTTCCTTGCGGTGTTTCCGGAGACCGAGCCCTTCGGGGCCTGGAAACAATGGGCGATGAGTTGGTGCGCCAAAAGGGTAGTCACTCCAGGCTGCGGCACAAAGGGCCGCCGGCGCATTCAGTCACGGTTCCGCTCCACAAATCGATCAAGACTGGCACACTGCACTCAATCCTGAACGAAGTCGCGGACGCTCGTTCCATCACCGTCGACTCCATTATTGAATTACCCTGAAATTTAGAACTTTTGTCGGATCGAGTGGAGTTATGGATAAGCGCTATCAGGTTTTCGTCAGTTCGACGTTTGAGGACTTGCAAGAAGCACGCCGCGAGGCGATGCAAGCACTCCTCACCATGGACTGCATACCCACTGGGATGGAACTGTTTCCGGCGACCGACGATGAGTCGTTGGAACTCATCAAGAGGTTCATAGGCCAGTGCGACTACTACATCGTCATCGTGGCAGGTCGCTACGGGTCGACGGGAGCGGGCGGAAAAAGCTATACAGAGATGGAATACGACTATGCCACCGAGCTTGGGCTTCCGATCCTAGCTTTTCTATGTAAGGACGTGGGCAAGCTTGCCGCAGAGAGAACGGAGCAGACGGACGAGGGTAAGGCGGCTCTAGGCAGGTTTCGCGCGAAGGTCGAGGCCGCACGGCACGTGAGGTACTGGTCCGATCCGAAGGAACTTAGCGGGCTCATCGCCTTCGGAATGAGTTCACTGATCAAGCTCAAGCCGCGTGTGGGTTGGGTGCGGGCAGACCAAGTTGCCGACGGGAGCGCCGCGCAGGAGATATTGAAGTTGCTGAAGACGATAGACGAACTCAGGACCAATGTTGCAAGCGCCGAGTCAACCCCGCCGCGTGGCACCGAAGAGCTCGCTCAGGGCGAGGAAACAATCACACTCCACTTCAGGTACGAGCAGCCGCGAAGCGGATACACCGACGGAGAGGCAACGTTCAGTTGGAATGAGATCCTTGCCATTCTAGGACCTATACTGATTACACAAGCCTCGGAAAAGCAACTCAAGGACCAACTCGACGCGGCCTTTCGCAATCGGCTCAAGGACAAGTCTGGGATTCAGATCTATGAGTGTTACGTGCGGGACGAGGAGTTTCAACAGGTCAAGGTACAACTGCGGGCCCTGGGGCTCATCCGTGAACTGAAGGACAAATCGCTCGCCGGTGGAGACCTCGCAGTCTGGTCATTGACTCCTTATGGCGACCACATAATGAGCAAAGTAGCCGCGATTCGATCCTCCAAGGCCCAGAACGCATAGCCGCCGAAAACGTGCGCTCCGCCGCCCGAACCCTGTAACCTAGAAACAGAGTGTCCACCGAAGTTATCCCGGTCTCCCCGGCGCCCACCCCTGGTCTCGTCGATCAGCTCTTCGCCGAGCTCGAACAAAAAATTCGCGCCCTGCGCCCCAAAGAGGACCTCACACAGCTCGAAAAAGCCTTCCATCGCGCCAACGCCGCGCACTCGGGCCAATTGCGCGAGTCGGGCGAGCCCTACATGATCCACCCGCTGCACGTCAGCCTCATCCTGGCCGACATGCAGATGGACATGGTATGCCTGATCACCGGGCTGCTGCACGACACCGTCGAAGACACCAGCGTCAGCCTCGATCAGATCAAGAAGGAGTTCGGCGCCGAAGTCGCCGCCTGCGTCGACGGCGTCACCAAGCTGAGCAAGCTCAAATTCTATTCGCGCGAGGAGCGCCAGGCCGAAAGCGTGCGCAAAATGCTGCTCGCGATGGTGAACGACAT
>JASHQT010000373.1 GCA_030039005.1 Bryobacteraceae bacterium | reverse complement strand
CGAGTGCCGAGGCCAGAATCGGCCAATCGTCTTCATCTCGTCGTCCGATGCGCTCGCGGGCAACCGACTCAAAGCGCGAGTAGGCTTCAAGTTCTATGGTCTGTACGAGGGTGGCGACTAGTTCGAGCAGCGCTAACGCGGGAGCCAACGGCACATGTCGCCGTTCCAAAATCTGAGGCAAGTGCTCCCGTGCTTCGTGAAATGCGGTATCGGGTGCTAGAAATTCCGTTTGCTCAGCGTACTTGCGAAGTAGCGACAATACGCGCGAACCGAGGACGGCGCGAATCAGAATATTCGCGTCGAGCACCAGCATGATCAACTCTTTTTGATCCGTCTTTCGCGGCGCAGCTTCCGGAAATCCTCGACGAGCTCATCTTCGGTGGTTCCCGCCGCGGCGATCAACTCTTGCATCTTCTCACCGGCGACCCGAAGTGCCTCTAGATCGGCCTGACTCGGCTTGGGCCTCGTTGGGACGTAAATACCGATAGTCGCACCGTGCCGCGTAATGGCAACGGGAGTCTTTGATTCCAGGAAGCTGGACAAGTTCTCTCGAAACTCGCGGATGCCAACTTTAGTTGTCTGCATGGTGCATCACCTTTGCGTACACAATGATAACACATTGCTCGTCCCTCAGCCTTGTGTAGTCTTATCTCATACAAGATGAGCCTGAAGCGGAGGCGCGTTTCTCATACAAGATGAGCCTGAAGGAGCGACAGCGGATGCTGGGAATTGATCATTCGCATGCAACAACCCGAGAAGCTAAGCCTGGAACAGATCCGGGCGTTTCTGGCCGGAGCCGGGCCGGTGGAGTTTGCTGGCGAGGACCGCAAGGAGCGGTACGGCTGGGTGGAGCAGACGCTGCGACAGCACGACTATGGGCGGCTGGGACGGGCGGCCAAGGGGCTGCTGCGGAGCTACGTCGCCAAGATGACCGGGTTGAGCCGGGCGCAGACGGCACGGTTAATCGGCCGGTATCAGGCGCAAGGGAAGGTGCCGGCTCCGGTGTACCAACGACGGAAGTTCGCCGCGCGCTATACCGAGGCCGACATTGGGCTGCTGGCCTACGTGGACCAAATGCACGGCACGTTGAGCGGTCCGGCGACGCAGCGCATTGTCCAGCGCGAGTACCACGAGTTCGGCCAGGCCGTGTTCGAGCGCTTGGCATCGATCTCGGTGGCGCAAATCTACCGGTTCCGTGCCAGCGCAGTGTACCGCAAGCACAACACCGCCTATCGGTCGACGCGGCCCACGCCGGTCAGCATCGGAGAACGGCGCAAGCCGGCGCCGGAGGGACGTCCGGGCTACTTGCGCCTGGACACCGTGCATCAAGGCGATCGGGAGGGCGTCAAGGGCTTGTATCACATCAATGCAGTCGACGAGGTGACGCAATGGGAGATCGTGGGAGCGGTGCCCTTCATCTCCGAACAATGGCTGATCCCGCTGCTGGAGTCCATGCTGGAGCAGTTTCCGTTTCGCATTCGCGGCTTCCACTCCGACAACGGCAGCGAGTTCATCAATCACACCGTGGAGGAACTGCTGAACAAGCTGCTGATCGAACAAACCAAGTCACGGCCGCGCCACAGCAACGACAACGGCCTGGTGGAATCGAAAAACGGCGCGGTGATTCGCAAGCACCTCGGCTTTGGACATATCGCCCACCCGCATGCCGAAGCGGTCAATCAGTTTCATCGCCGGCACTTGAATCCGTACCTGAACTTTCACCGGCCCTGCGGCGTGCCCCAGTTAATCACTCAGGCCAACGGGAAGATCCGGCGCGTGTACCCCAGCTATCGGACGCCCCTCGAGATCCTGTCGCGAATAGCAGAGGCCGAGCGGTTCCTGCGGCCCGGGATAACGCTGGAAGCACTGCATCAGCGGGCCCAGCAACAATCCGACACCGATGCCGCACGCGAGATGCGGCTCGCCAAAAAGGAACTGTTCCGCAGTATCGGCGCGCTTTCGGCGTAAGTGATGCTCCGAGCCAAAACAGCGCTGTGGAAATGCCGGGCCATGGAAGGAGCGGAAAACCAAACCCAGGTTTCCCGCTCCTCCCACCGCCCTTGGAAATCGCGCCGCGATTCCCACATTCCCACAGCCACGACGACAGTTTTATGTATGCAAACCCCAAACCCAACCCCAAACAAGGAGGCCCGCCGGTCGGTCGCTTCGCTCCCGCCTTCAGGCTCATTCTTCAATGAGAAAATGCTGTGTTCGCCAGTCACGACAGCAGATTGTTCATCGGGCGAATCCCGCCGAACTTCCATACCCGGATCTCCAAGGTCATTGAATCGTCTGCCCACGATTGCCTTCGTGAACGTTCATCAAATCCGCCGTGGCCGCTAGGTCGTCAGCCGTGGTCGCCAACAGATCGATTAGCGCATCAATCTTCAAGACGATCTCCAAGACCTTCTTTTTGCCCAATTGCACAGGAGTCTCGCCCAGCTTCTTCTTTGTTCGTTCAGCATAGATCGCCGCCGAAACCGGCTCCATGGCTTCAATCTCAGCAACCAAGGCACTGAACTCGGCGAGATTGCAAACTCCCTCGCATTTGAACTCGGCTTCCCATTGGGCAACTTTGACTATTTGGCAAGTGATCTGAGTCAGCCAGCGGAGAGAATGTGTCTTGGCCAGGGTCAGATGGTCGGTTGGCGTTTTCAGAAAGCCGCTTCCTTCACCGGCTACGGCCTTGAGGCCGAGTTCGATAGCTTGACGGTACAAAAACACAATTGGGCCAACGTCCCAGGCCGTCTCGGGATTCTCGTTCCAGTCGAGCTTTTCGACCAGAATCTTCGCAGCCTTCTGAAGCGACCGGGCATACAGGTGGATTTCCACGTCGGCCCCGTTGTGCCACGTATCCAACTCACGTTGCGATGCTGAGCCGGACGGCACGAATTCTGTGAATGGTTTCTTCATTCCACGCCTTGATTCCAAATTGCTCCTCCTCACCATCCTAGCCGTTGGCGATGCGTGGGGTAGTCCAACCAGTCTGGCGGCTCACGCCTTAATCAGCTTCATGCTGACGGGAGCGGCCACGTTAGATGGCCAGGCTCAGGGCGCTTTCGGATGTCAATCGGCGAGTGGGCGGTTATCGCCGAGTATTGGTCAGTTTCACGAAGACCGTTGCAAAACCGTTGCAGTTTGTCATGGTCCGCGTGAGTTGACAGAATCCCTCGAAGCACACAGGGAAATTACTGCAGTCTTCGTCTTCTTCATCAAAACGGCAATTCAAAACCAATTTGACTGGAGAGGAGACCAGGGTCAATGCACCATTATTGTCTTTCGCCGCGAAAAGCCAATCGCCGATTTCATTTCGCAGGCGTCGCGCTGTTGTTGTTAGGCGCTTCGGCCGTTCAGGCGCAGCAGCCAGCAGCACAAACGTCGACGCCAGCGCCCAAGCTTACGGGGATCACTTCAAAGCCAGGCCCGACTCTAGGCGCCTTCGATGTGACCGTGAGCGGTAGCGGACTAACGGGAGCGACTTTCATCTTTACTCCGGCTAAGTTCATCATCGCCAGCATTTCCAGCAGCGTTAAGCCCACTGACACCTCCATCACTGCAACGTTCACGCTTTCCGGGCATGCCACCGGAATCGTAAAAGTACAGGTGAAGACGCCAGGGGGTACCAGTAACTCAGAGGACTTCGATACCGGAATTGTTTGCCTGGATTCCATCCATACTACAGGCGGTTGCCAGCTTCGTTGGGAGGTGGAAACCACGACCGCAACCGGGTCCAGTACCAGCACCGCCAACAAGACTGCGCCCAATATACTAGCGAAGCTCGATTATCAGTGGCACACGCCCAAGAGTCAGCCGAAGGATGTGCGAAAGGCGCGCGAGAATCTCGAGAAAGTCTTGCAAGGAAACATCGAGGCGATGCAGCAAGCTCTGAGTATCGATGCGAAAGCTCTGGATGCTCAGGATTCCAAAGATCTAAAAGACCTACAGGCGGCCCCGAACGATACCACGAAACTCAACGCGGTTATGGCGAAAGCTGAACCGCTAGCGCAGAAGAATGTGAATGACAAAGTGGCCCACGCTAAGAAGACCAGCACCTCAGATCACATTTCGGTCCATGTCTATGCGGAGGCGGGATACACGCAAGTGCCCACGTCGACTAAACTCCAGTCCACGAACACCTCGGGCGGCACCAACTCCACCACTACGAGTTCCGGAGGTACAAATTCGGAGGCCATCAAATCGGCCGCGACGAGTTCTGGCGGCACAACGAGCGGGACGACCAGCTCGACGCCTCTGTGCAGTTCGGCGTCCTCCACCTCGGGATCCTCTTCGACCACGACGAATACGGGGACATCTTCCACCTGCAACGCGGCCACCCAACAACAGGCGTTCGTGGTGAATGCGGGCGCAACGGCAGGCTACGTGATGGGACGCAAGGGACAGGGTGGCATATTCACCGAAATCGGCGTGGCTGGCAAGGGTTCGTTTCAATATCTGATTCCCGCCAATCAAGTGGTGAACAACGGCAACCTCGACTACATCCAACTCACCTCTTTCAATCCCAGGGACGTGGTGGGAACTGCTGAAGCGACCGGGCACTTCAACGTCTCCCAATGGGGCCACAACCAGCAGGCCAGCTCGAACTTCAGCTACCACAACGTCACAAGCTTGCTGAAGTTCGAGGCCGGGTATCAATACAACACCGGCCTCCAGCAGCTTGCGACCAGCGCCACGACCAACACGCGCAACAGGTTTGTGGGTCGATTTTCCATTAGCCCGCAACTGAACAATAGCAACCACACTACGGTGACGCTGGGGGTTGAATACAGCGCTGGGATTAGCGGGGGTGCGCATGTCGTCCAGTTTTTCATCGGCGGCAACCTGAACCCGACCAAGCTATTGAACCCGAGCAAGAGCCCATCGTCGAACCAAAACGCATCGTCCAACTAAGGGACGAGACGCGAGTTAGAAAGTCTATGAAACGCACCGTACTCGTAACGCTCTTGGCGACGCTTAGTGTGTGGGCCTGCCGCGCACAGCAGGCGCAGGCCGTTCCTTCCGATCGTTACCCCGATCGACCAGTCTGTGCGTCACTGTACCTGACCGGCGACTGGCGGCTGAGCGAGAAACAGAGGGCTTGCGACTGGATTCAGAATCGCATGTTTTCGCTCAGCAGCGTGGCATTGGCGGCTTCGGAGGCCACGGCATCCCAGTTTTATGAGAAGTCCACGGATCTGGGAAAAGG
>JASHQT010000372.1 GCA_030039005.1 Bryobacteraceae bacterium | reverse complement strand
GGCTTCGCTCGCGTTGCTGCTCTCGGCGCTGCTCCCCTCGATTCGAAGCTCGAACGTCGATCTGCATGTCGCGATGAAACAGGGCGAACCCGGCTTCTCCATCCGCCGCTGGAACCTTTGGAGCACTTTTGTCGCGCTCCAGCTCGCCCTCTCCGTGATTTTGTTGACGCTTGGCGGTCTCTTTGTGCGCAGCTTCCGCCAAGTGGCGAACGCCGACCCCGGCTTCGACATCCCGCACACCCTGATTACGATCGTTTATTCGAAATCCCCGCAAAAGCCGCAGTGGCGCGATGCAATCGTGCGGCGGCTGAAAGATATACCCGGCGTGATTGGAGTCACCTCCATCGGAACCCTCCCCTTCATGGCCGAGCTCCCGCTCGAAACCATTCGCCGTCCAGGCGAAGATCCCGCCTCCGCGCGTGATGCGTATTCCGTCGGCGCGGGCGAACAGTTTTGCCAAACGCTCGGAATCCGCATCCTCCGCGGCCGCGATTTCGAAATTGCCGACCGCGCCCGAAAACCCGAACCCGTCCTGATCAACCAAACGCTCGCGCATCGCCTCTTCGACGAGACCGATCCTCTCGGAGCCAGGCTCATTGTAGGCCGTGATCACGAACGCACGCTCGAAATTATCGGCGTGACCGCGGATACAAAGCTGCGCACCCTGGGCGAAGCGCACGCGCCCATTTTCTTCACGCCATACTCAGACCCGCAGATGCTGGTTCGCGTCACCGGAAGTCCGGCGCAATGGATTGAGCCTTTGCGTAGTGCGTTAGCCGGAACCGATGCCGTCGCGGCCATCGACATTCGCCCCTTGTCCGAAGCCGCCGCAGGCGCGATTTTCCCCATGCGCGTGGCCGCCGGCTTTATCGGATCTCTCGCCGCACTCGGCCTACTGCTCTCGCTCACTGGCCTATACAGCTCCGTGTCCTACGCCGCGCGCGCTCGCACTCGCGATTTGGCGATTCGCTCGGCTCTCGGCGCCAGCCGCGCCGCGATTCTGTGGGACGCCATGGGCAACGCGCTCGCCATCCTCGGTTGCGGCATCGTTCTGGGCTTCCCCATCGCCATCGCCGCCCTACGTCCGATCGCCGATCTGATCCCGGACGGCGTGGACCCGTGGAATCCGGTTTATTTCGCTGTTGTGGTAGTTGTATTGCTTGCAACCGGGACGGGCGCGGCTTTCCTGCCCGCCCGGTTCGCTGCTAACGCTGATCCCGCACTCGTCCTAAGGCAAGAATGACCCTAAGGCAAGAATGACCTTAAGGCAAGAATGATCGGCGGCCCAGCCACGGGCTGAGCCCCGACCGTGAGGGAACGGAATTACGCTCCCGCGCCCCGATGGCCACGCCAGGCGGCCTGATGCGCTTCCCGCAGCTTCGCTAATTCCTGCTTCTGTTGCGGCGTCAGGATCTGGTAGCTCTTCGCGGACGCTTCCGCGCGGAGCGCCGCCAACTGGCCGACTTCGTTGCCTTCGGTCTTGGCCAGTTGCTGGATCTTGGCCGCGTTATCGGCCTGGATCGCGTTGTGCAAGTCGCGGCGGGTTTGCCGCAGCTCCTGGCGGACCGGCATGCTGGACTGCCGCAGACCGTCGAAAATCGCTTTCCGCTGCGCCTGCTGTTGGGGCGTCAGGTTCAGGTAACTGGCGAGAAACGCCTGCATCCCTCCATGTCTGTGATGGACAGCGGGGCTGTTGGCCGCGCCAGTGGTTGCCGCAAAAAGGCTGGCCGTCCCGAGTGCTGCGGTGGCCGTCCAGGCGGCGAGTTTGGTTCTAAAGGTACTCATATGGTTCACTCTCCTACTTGTTTGGACGAGAGAACTTAGACAAGGTTCGCCGGCCGCGGGTAAAGGCCGGTAAAACGTCGTAACAAAGTTATGGAGGAATGTCTTGCGAACCAGCGTTCCTTCGGCTACATTTGTTGGACGGGGTGAACGAATGGCTTTTTGTGCGAATTGCGGAACGGAAGTAAGCGGACGGTTTTGCCAGAAGTGCGGAGCGCCGGTAGGGGGCCCACCGCCGGGAGCGACCCCCGGAGCGGCCACCGAAACAAATCCGCCCGCGGTGCAGCCCGCGCCTCTGCCGCCTCAATACGGAACCACCGGCATGACCGATAATATGGCCGGGGCGCTATGTTATCTGGTGGGGTTCATCACCGGAATCCTGTTTCTGGTGCTGGCGCCCTACAATCAAAACCGCAACATCCGGTTCCATGCCTTTCAGTCCATATTTTTGAACATCGCCTGGGTGATCCTCTGGTTCGTGGTGATGATCGTCAGCTTCGCTTTCCACGCCATCCCCTTCCTGGGAGTTTTCATCTCGCTGGTGTTGGAATTCTGCCTCGGCATTGGCGGGCTGATTGTATGGTTGTATATGATGTTCAAGACTTACAACGGCCAGAAGGTCGTGTTGCCGGTAGTGGGTCCGATGGCGGATAAGCAGGCCGGGGTTTAAGTCCGCGCTGTATACTGGGATTGCATGCTGGTCGGCTTCGAACATCACGGCGATATTTGCGTGCTTCGGCTGGAGGGCCGTTTCGCCACCGGCCAGGACTCGCTCTACCTGCACACCAAGGCCGAGGAGCTCAAGAACTCCGGCTTCACGAAGGTTCTGGTGGATTTCGGCGGCGTGGATTATGTGGATTCCACGGGCATCGGATTCCTGATCGGCATCTACACCAGCGTCAAAAGGAGCCCGCAGGGCCAGTTCGCGCTGGTGAACGCGAACCGGCGCGTGCGGGAAGTCCTGGAATTGACGCGCCTGGCGCAGATCATCCAGACCTATCCAACCGAAGCCGCCGCGCTGGGGGCGCTTGCCGCCGGCGGAAAATCGGCCTCGCAAGCGAGCTGATCGTTCACGCCATAAGCTTCTGCCCGCCGGTTCCTAGCCGGAGCGCGGCGCACTTAGTGCGCGACGTGACGCCGGTGCGATGCCGCGCTCCATGGCCGGGCGCTCCTCAGGGACGTCGGCAGGGTTCTCCATGGCCGTGAACGGCGGCATGCGGCCGTCGGAAGGCTCGACGACCAGGCAGATTTGCGGCGTGGGGCTCATTTCGCTGCCGCTGTCCCAGAAGACGTCGTTGTAGGCGCGCGTGAGATCAGCGACGGCACCGCCATCCGGCGCGCCGTCAGGTGTGCGAGGTAAGGTCCTGGCCTTGGGCGCGAGTTTCGCGGCGGCCTTCTCCACGGCGTCAAATCCGCTTGAACCGGCGCTGCCCGGCTTTGTCCTTCGATCTCGGTCCATGGCGCACCTGACAGCCGGTTTCGAGCGCTACCGGCCCCACCGAAAATTCACGCGAAACTGCGGTCACCTTTACAAGAAAAGGCTCAGGGTATTTTATCCCTGAGCCTTGCGTTTTCACCTGAAAATCGATCAGAAAATCAGCTTCAGGCTGAACTGCGTCTGCCGGGCTACATCGGGCAGGCCGCCGCTTCCTACCATCGAGGTGATCGAAGCGCCCGCCGGGGCGAAGCAAGCTTGGGCGGCGGGCGTGCTGCCGTTGTTGTAGTAAACGGAGGGGCCACAGTTACTGCCCGGGTTGATGATCGTTCCGCCCGGAACCGACAGGTTGGGATGGTTGAAGATGTTGAAGAGCTCGGCCTTGAAGGTGAGGCTCACCCGTTCGGTGATTCTGGTGTTCTTGGTTAAGCCGATATCGGTCTCCGCATACCCCGGCCCTCGCAGCACGTTCCTCCCAAGATCTCCGGCCGAGCCATACGTTGAGGCCGTGAAGCAGTTCAGATTCACCCACTCGTTTACGTTGCCCGTGTACAGATTGCCATTGCACCCGGGTGCATTGGGTACGTAGTTCGGGCGCTCGTTGTCGAAGGTGTTCCCGGTGTCCATCTGGTCGCCTTCGCCCAAGGAGAAATCCACGCCCGTGTGCCAGGATGTCACTCCGCTCAACTGCCAGCCTTCCTTGAAGCGGTTGCCCTTGAAGGGGAACATGTAAACGGCGTTGAAGGAGATATTGTGGCGCAGATCGAAGCTGCAATTGCCTTTGTCCGCATTAAAGTCGTACGGATTGGTGATGGCGGACGACGTATTGTTGAAGCCCAGGCCGCCATACGTGTACGCGCTGTCGATGCAGTGTGAGTAGGTGTAAGAAAACTGGTACACCAGATTCGCGGACGCCCTGTGCGTCAGCCCGACTTGCAGGGCGTTGTAAGAAGAGTAGCTGAAAGGCGCGGTCATGTCTTGGGAGCCCAAGGCGGGAACGGGCCGCGCATTCTGGAAGCAGGTTGCCCCGGGGCCCGAGGTGGGGGCGCCGAGGGGGCAAGGCTGCCCATTTTGGGTCGCCAAGTAGTCCACACCATTGATGACCGTGGCCTCGGGCGCGTTGAAATCGTCGAAAGCGAGTAGGTGAACGCCGCGCGTCCCTTGATAGCCCACCGTAAACAAATTGTGCCCGGGCAATTCACGCTGGATGCTCAGCGTGTACTCCAGCGAATACGGAGTGGTGTTGGTTCCGTAATACGTTCCCGTGGTCTGACTATAGGACGGTATCCCGCCGCCGACGAAGGGGTAGGGCCAGCCTTGGGGGAAGATCTGGATCTGCGTGTCGTACGGCGGGCTCGACACATAGGCGGACGAGAAGGTGTAAGTCGTGTAAGGATCGTGGAAAATTCCGAAGCCGGCGCGCACCGAAGTCTTGTGATCGCCGAAGACATCCCACGCCAAGCCGACGCGCGGATCCCAGTTCCGGTTGGAGGGATTGTTGGCGTACGCGTGCGGGACGCTCACGAAATTAGGTTGGAAGGGCGGCCCCACCACGTTAGAGAAAAGGCCGTGGACCTCGATGGGATTGGTTTCCCAATCGTAGCGGAGGCCGATATTGATGGTCAAATTCCTCGAAACTTTCCAGTCATCCTGGACGTAAGGCTGGACCACGTCGTAACGCTCGGACCGATAGCTGTTGGTTCCACCGTTCGGCGCGCCTTCGAACAGGAATGGCTGCCCTGCCAGGAAGCTTTCATCGCCGCCGGTGAATATATAGAACCCGTTCCAGAAGACCTGGACGTAAGGATCGAGCTGCTGCCGCTGGAACATGCCCCCGATTTTTATGGTGTGGGAGCCCTTGACCCAGGTCAAGTCGTCCTTCTCAGTGAACTTGTTCTGCAGATAACGGAAGGGATTGACAAAAGATGCCCCCAGCGCGGTAAGGTTCGGAACCCCGACGTAAGCGTCCTCCCGGGCGGGAGTAAAAATCTGCAGCGCCGCATGTTCCGCCGGCTGCACTTCCGACGTCCAGGGCCGCGAGAAAGACGCAGTGAACTGGTTGATCAGCGAGGGCGAAAAGACATGCCGTTCACCCATGGTGAAGAACTGGTTATGGGTGGTGTCATCCAGAGGCCAGAGGCCAAGGCCGGAATTGGTGGTGCGTGTGCCGAAATCGGCCTCATAGCGCGCGAAGTACGCGTCCTTGTCGGAGATATTCCAATCGATGCGCGCGACACCGAAATCTTCAGGGGTGGTCTGCGGACCTACGAAGTTATAGATGCCGACTCCTTCCGCGGCATTGAACACTCCTCCATTGGGCTGCGGGTACAGGGCCAGCATCGCCAGAGAAGCCGGGTTCGGGGTGCACTTCGGTGCTACGCAGTTGAGGGAGACAAAATCCGGTTCCGGCACGTAATTCACCGAGGTCGTTTCCAGCAACTGCCTGATCCCCTCATAGTTGGCGAAGAAAAAGATCTTATTCTTCTTGATCGGGCCGCCAATGGTGCCGCCGAACTGGTTTCTACGGAACGGGGGCGCGCCAGGGCCAGGGTCGAAGAAGCCGCGCGAGTCGAGGGCACTGTTGCGCAGGAACTCATAGATGGAGCCGTGAAATTCGTTGGTGCCCGATTTCGTCACGCCGACGATGGCGCCGCCGTTGCCCGCGTACTCCGCGCTGTAAGTGCCGGTCAGCGTCTGAAATTCCGCAATGGCGTCGATACCGAGCGTGGTCCCGGTCACATCGCCGCCAGCGTTGCGCTGCCACCAGTTAAGCATGTCTTCGCCATCCAGCATATTGGCGTAGCCTTCCGGACGCGTGCCCGCGATGGAGTAAGCATTGGCCACCGAAGTCAGCGCGCTCGATCCGCCTTGCGGATAACTCAGTACGCCGGGCGCGAGCAGAATCAACTGTTCCCAGTCGCGGCCATTCAGAGGCAGTTCGCGCATTTGCGTCTGGTTGACCAATGACGACACTGCGGCGGTGGTCGTCTCCACCTGGGCCGCTTCGGCGCTCACGCTCACCGTTTCACTCGCCTGGCCGACCATCATCTGAAAATCCAGTACCGGGGCGGCGCCTACGGTAAGCTGCAGGCCGCTGCGAGCCACGTTCTGGAAACCGGTCTTGGATATGGTCAGGTCGTAGGTGCCGATAGGCAGGTCCAGCAACGCGTAGCGTCCCTGTTCATCGGTGCTTGCGGTTTGGGTGGCCGATGTGGCGGTGTTCTTAATGGTTACGGTTGCGTTCGGAACCGCGGCGTTAGACGCATCGGTGACGCGCCCTGAAATCGACGCTGTGGCCGCCTGGCCGAAAAGCCTCCCCGGTGCGGCGGCAAAGACAAAACTCAAGACACACGAAAGCAGAACTGCACGGTTCCTCATTGCGAGACTCCTTTTTTAGACCAACCAGTTGCCTAGCAAGATATCACCGGAGGAAACGTGTTGTTACGATTTATCGAAAGATGATAAGGGGCATCAGCACTGCTGATGCATGCAGCAGTGGATGCCCCTGTTTTCGATCAAGAATCGATCAAATCGGCACTCAGGCCGATCGGTTTAAAAAATCAGCTTCAAACTGAACTGCGTCTGGCGAGCCACGGAGTTGATCCCACCGCTTCCCACCAGAGAGGTAATTTGTCCCGCGGTCGAGCTCAGCGTGGCCTGATAAGTCGGATAGGCGCCCGCGTTGAAAGCCGCCAGATTCGGAACCGCGAAGTTGGGGTGGTTGAAGATGTTGAACACCTCGCCGCGGAATTCCAAAGTGAAGCGCTCGTTAATACGGGTGTTCTTCACGATCCCGATATCGGTCTCCACCATGCCGGGGCCAACCAGGTTATTGCGTCCCTCGTCTCCCATTGTTCCGTAGACGGACGGATAGAAGCATGCCGTGTTGTACCATTGGTTCGGGCTCTGGTTGGCATACACGTTGCAGCCCGCGATCTCATTCGGACGCTCGCTGTCGAAGCTGTTGCCCAAATCCGCTTGATCGCCTTCACTCAGCGCGAAGGGGACACCGGTGTGCCAGGTCTGGATTCCGTTAATCTGCCATCCTTCCACCCAACGGCTGCCGTGGAAAGGCAGCATGTAGACGACGCTGGCGTTGATGTTCTGCCGCAGGTCAAAGCTGCAGTTGCCATAATCCGAGTTATAGTCATACGGATTCGTGACCGCCGAACTCGAGTTGTTGAAGCCCAAGCCCGCGTAGGTGTAGGCGTAATCCAGGCAGTGCGACCACGTGTAGGAGAACTGCATCACGAAATTCGCCGACAATTTGTGCTCCACACTCACTTCCAGCGCGTTGTAGTTGGAACTGCTGGTGGGGTCGGTCATGTCCAGAGAGCCGAAGTCGGGATCCAGCCGCGGGTTCTGCACATAGATCCCGATGGCCGGATTGTACGCCGCAAAAGACATCACTCCGTTGGTGACGGTCGGCGTCGGTGGATTGAAGTCGTGGAACGCGAGAAGATGAACACCACGCGAGCCCACATACCCAACCGTCAGCAGCGTGTTCTTAAACAGCTCCCGCTGGATATTCAGGTTCCATTCCATCGTATACGGCGTGGTATTGGTGCCGTAATAAGTGCCATTGGTCTGGCTTAACCCGCCTCCGAGAACACTGGAACTGCAAACACCGTTGAGAGGCGGCGCCGGCCAACACGGATCGGTGCCGGGGAAGATTTGCAGCTCCGTAAGGAAGGGCGGATTGGAGGTGTAAGCCGACGAAAAGGTGTAAGTCTGGTACACATCGTGATAAATTCCGAAACCGGCGCGTAGCGAAGTCTTGTGGTCCCCGAACACGTCCCACGCCAGTCCCACGCGCGGATCGAAGTTGTGATTAGACGGGTTGGTCACAAAGGCATGGGGAACATTCACGTAGCTGTCGCCGAAGGGCGGCCCAACCACGTTGTAGAAGTTGTTATTTTTCTCGGTCGGGTTGGATTCCCACTCGTAGCGGAACCCCAGGTTGATGGTCAGGCGGTTATTGACCTTCCAATCGTCCTGGATGTAGGGCTCCAGTGAAATCGAGCGCTCGTAGCGGTTCGCGTCTGTGCCGCCGTTCGGCGCTCCTTCGAAGATAACGGGATTGCCTTCCAGGAAGTTCTGCGGAGTGGTGAACACGTAAAATCCATTCCAAAACGTATAGGCGTACGGATTGTCATCTTCCCGGCGTTCCCACAGGCCGAATTTGATGTCATGGCTCCCGTGAATCCAATCCATGTTCTCGCTGTTGGTGAACTTGTTCTGGAGATACTCGAACGGATTGATGAAGGCCGCACCGAGCGGCGCGATGGCGTCCGGCAAATCGATGTAGGCGTCTTCGCGCGCCGGGGTGAACAACTGCAGGGCCGAGTGCTCGGTCGGCTGTACCTCGCCGGTCACGGGCCGCGAGAAAGAAGCCGTGAACTGGCTGATCATGTTGGGCGAGAAGATATGCCGCTCGCCCACCGTGAAGAACTGGTTGTGTGTCTGGTCGTACGTCGGCCAGAGATCGAGAGAGTCCGGGCCGCCATACGTGGTGCGATTGCCGAAATCCGCCTCGTAGCGCACGAACATCGAGTCTTTGTCTGAGATGTTCCAATCGACGCGGCCGATGCCGAAGGTTTCCGGCGACGCCTGCGTGCCAATTTCGTTGATCAATCCGACGTTCGGATTGCTGGTAGTCGCGGTGGGAAGCGGATAGAGCGCCAGCATGGCCGCCGATGCGGGGTTAACCGCAACTGTCGACGGCGTGTAGGCTCCACTGCTGCTCTGGTTGTAGACAATGCCCTGATGATACGCGGCGCTGGGAACGAAAGTCGGGTTCGTCGAATCGAGAATCTGTTCGATCGACTCCCAATTGATGAAGAAGAATACTTTGTTCTTTTTGATGGGTCCGCCCAGGCTGGCGCCGTATTGGTTCCGATGGAACGGCGGCGGTGAATTGCCGTCGAAGAAGCCGCGAGAATCCAGATCGTTGTTGCGGAAGAACTCGTAGGCCGATCCATGAAATTCGTTGGTGCCGGACTTCGTCACCGCGTTGATGGCGGCGCCGTTGCCGGCGTACTGGGCGCCGTACGTGTTCGTCAACGTCTGAAACTCGGCAATCGCCTCGATCCCGAGCGAGGTTCCGGTCACATCGCCACCGGCGTTGCGCTGCCACCAGTTCAGCACGTCTTCGCCGTCCAGCAGGTTGGCGTAGCCTTCCGGCCGCGTACCCGAAATCGAATATGCGTTGGCCACCGACGTGAGCGCGCTCGATCCGCCCGCCGGATAAGTGGAAACGCCCGGCGCCAGCAGAATCAGTTGCTCGTAATTGCGGCCATTGAGCGGCAGTTGCCGCATCTGGGTCTGATTCACCACCGAGGAGACGGCGTCGCTCGTAGTTTCCACCTGCTCCGCGGCGGCTGAAACGTTCACCGTTTGGGTGGCTTGGCCGACGGCTAATTGAACGTCCACCACGGGCGCCGCGCCCACCGTGAGCGTAATGCCGCTTCGGACCGAACTTTGAAATCCGGTTTTCGCCACCGTCAGTTGATAGGGACCGATCGGAAGGTCAGGGATCGCATAACGCCCCTGAACGTCCGTGCTGACCGCTTGCGTGGCTGTGGTGGCTGTATTTTGGATGGTAACCATCGCGTTGGGAACCGCGGCTCCCGAAGGGTCCGTCACGCGCCCGGAAATGGACGCCGTGCCTGCCACTTGCGCGAATGAATGATTAGGAATTGCGATCGCGGAAAGGAAACCGAAGACAGCCGCGAGAACAGCATGGTTCCTGAAACTTCTCATGTTCACACTCCCTCGACTAAGAGAACTACTGACTAACCAAAGTGGCCAGGACCAACCGGCCAATTGTTGCAAACATATCACTCTCGCATTGACGCTGACTAGACGATGATAGTACTAATCATTGCCTGTGATACGACTTTATGTTGAATGTGGGCTAGCTACGAGTAAAGAGTAATCCATACCACTCACGCACCCATGGGGAGGGTAACCGGGATAACGAAAGACCAGTTTTTCGTATGGCGGCTAACAAACAAAAGGAGATTGACCAGGTGCGACCAGTCGCTGGGCTGAATTCCCAACCCCCAGCCTTCCGCACTGTGACCCCTCGGCATCGCCTCCGTCGAAGTCGTGGAGCGCGCGCAATGCGCGGCGCATTTCAATAAAACGCTCTAGCGGCGCCTCAAGCCCGGGCCTCGGGTCACCGTGCTCTCGCTCGATTCCTCGGGTACCGGGATGGAGGCTGCCGATCTCTACCAGGTGGCCGTTTAGCTATAACGGCTCTCGCAGCCTCAGCCGTGCAGCGTGCTGGCGCCATTCCTCTCCTTCACGCCGTCGCCGCGATATCCTGAACTCGAATGCCTCTTTTTGCCCGCGCGCCTCAGTCCCCTACCCGTCGCCGCAACTTCGCCCGTTGCGCGAAAAAAAATCGCCGCACCCCGCACATCCTCCCTCACCCCATATTCCGGACCCCGCCGAACTAGATAAACATGACTAAATCCGTCCTCTGGGACCTCGACGGCACCCTCATCGATTCCGAGCAATACCATTGGCTCGCCTGGCGCAACACCATGGCTGCCCATGGCGTCCCCCTCACCCACCCCCAGTTCCTCGCCACCTTCGGCCTCCGCAACGACGCCATCATTCCGCAATTCATCCCCGGCGCCACGCCCGCCCAAATCGATGAAATTGGCCGCGAAAAGGAAGCTCTTTATCGCCGGCTGATGCGCGAAGGCGGCCTGGATCCCCTTCCCGGCGTCCGCCATTGGACCGAACTCCTCGCCCGCGAAGGCTGGCTGCAAGCCATCGCCTCCTC
>JASHQT010000035.1 GCA_030039005.1 Bryobacteraceae bacterium | reverse complement strand
TACGCCGGCACCGGAGCGGTCGGCATCGAAGCGCTCAGCCGCGGCGCCCGCCGCGCCATCTTCATCGAAAAATCCCGCGCGTCGGTGGAAGTGATCCGCGAAAACCTCGCAGCGCTCGGTCTGGAAAGCCGCGCCGAGGTCTTCACTTCCAAAGCCCCCATCGTGCTCGAACGCGCGCGCGCCGATATCGCGTTCCTCGATCCGCCCTACGAATCGATCAACGAATACGAAGCTTCGATGGCCGCGCTCGATCGCGCCCGAACGCCGCTGGTCATCCTCCAGCACTCCTCGCGGTTCACGCCGGAGGAAAGCTACGGCCATTTGCACCGCTATCGCGTCATCAAGCAAGGCGACAACTCGCTCAGCCTCTATCGCCGGATGTCCGCACCGGCATGATCTGAACGCTAAAACCCGCGCTCGTCGCCGTCCCGCAACCCCTGCTGTCGCTCTCTCTAGGAGCTGACGCGCCGCTTGCGTCCGACCGCCCAGGCCATCGCCGCGAGCCCAATCAGTATCGTCCCCAGCGATCCGGGTTCCGGAGTGGAGGTGACAAGCGTGAATTCCGCGGCGGGGTTGCTGGCGCTGATCCCGACCCCAGTCCCGGAGTGAGTTCCCACGTCGTTCCACCCGCCGACAATATTGCTTTCGTTATCCACCTGCTCGCCCTGGCAAGAGTCCGCCGCGGGGACGCTGGAACACACAAAATATTCGCTAGCACCGCCGACCTCCGTGTCCGTCAAGTCGACGTTCAGCACTGCCAGGATATCGTCCGCCGCGGTCTGGGCCGAGGATAAGGTGTCAAACGTGGTGTCCGGAGTGGTGCCGAATGTGACATCGTATGTGTTGCCCAAAATGATGAGGCCGTCGATCCCTGTTACGTCGTTTCCGGACTGGATAATCGTGTACGCCTTCGCAGGTGCAATCGTCATTCCGAACCAGGCGACTGCGGCCGCTACAAGCAACACTGGCCGCTTCGTGGCCACTCGCGCAAACCTGTTCATCCTGTCGTCCCTCCTCGGCCGGCCAACCCGCACGGGCGAGCATGCCCAGCGAGCAAGCAGCGTCGATATTATCACGACGATCGACGAATCATGATGCGAGTTGTGAGGCAAAGTACCACGCTGAGGCGCTGAAAGTAGTAGCCCTACTAGCAGGCGGCCTGCGCTGGGAGGGCAAAGTGGTGTGTGCGGTCGCTAGTCGCCGGCCAGCTTGTCCTCGCCAGTGCGCAAGGGATTTCCAGCGGCATTCACCACCTGCTGTGGGCTAGCCTAAAGACGCGCGGGCGCACCTCAAACGGACCAGCAAGCTCGCCGAGGCCTTCGCTGTGGGCGACTTACCTAAAAGGTGGAATGTGGCTGCCCGGAGACATACAGCTCTCGCGGACGGGCCGTGCGTGTCGCCCGAGCTGAGCTCTCGCTCGCACGCATGCCGAACGGGGCCTCCTCGCGCGAGCGGGCTTGGATCTCGCGGTCCAGTGCATGGCTCACAACGCGCCACAATCCATACAATCCCCCGAACACAATTACCGCAATCAGAATGGCCATGGCGAGCGTTTCCTTTCCAGGAACTTTGGTAACAGTACTACTATTACCCAAGCTCCGAATCACGTCAATGGCGTAGATGGATCGGTACAGCGGTAATATCATGCCCCCAAAAATCTCCCATTCGATTGATAAATTAAGTAGTTGTTCATGCTATGCGTGCGGCCCTCGAAATCCTTTAAGCACAAATTCTCGAAAAGAAAATCACCTTAGAACCGTCGTGACCCCACTCGCTTCCTAACTACATCCGTCTCTACCGCCTCGCCGCGATCGCCCACCTGTTTATAGCCCCGATCCAAAGAATGAATGCGCGCCTCTCTTCTCATGAGGTATCGTGAAAAGTTCCCCAAACTCAACTTCAGGAGCTTCCATGACCCCTTCAGAAGTCCTCGAGTACGCCAAGAAAAACGGACTCAAGCAGCTTGATTTGCGGTTCTGCGATATTCCCGGCCTTCAGCATCATGTCTCTTATCCCATCACTGAACTCTCCCAGGACTCGTTCCAGGAGGGCTTCGGCATGGACGGATCCAGCATCCGCGGCTGGGCCGCCATCAACGAAAGCGACATGCTGTTGATTCCGGATCCCAACACCGCCTTCACCGATCCTTTTTATGAGATCCCCACCCTGGTGATGACCTGCGACGTGATCGATCCCATCACTCGCCAGAGCTACGCTCGCGACCCCCGCTGGATCGCGCGCAAGGCCGAGCTGTATCTGAAAAACACGGGCGTCGGCGACACCGCCTACTTCGGCGCCGAAGCCGAATTCTTCATCTTCGACAACGTCCGTTTCGATCAGGATCAGCACTCGGGCTTCTACTTCATCGACGCCGAGGAGGGCCGCTGGAACTCCGGCCGTGAAGCCAACAATCTCGGCTACCGGCCGCGCTACAAGGAAGGCTATTTCCCCGTTCCGCCTACCGATCATTACCAGGGCCTCCGCGCCCACATGGTGGAAACCATGATCCAGTGCGGCATGAACATCGAATGCCATCATCACGAAGTGGCCACCGGCGGGCAGTGCGAAATCGATCAGCGCTTCGACACGCTGGTGAAATCGGCCGACAACATGCTGACGTACAAATACGTCATCCGCAACACCGCGGATAAGCACGGCAAGACGGTCACCTTCATGCCCAAGCCCCTGTTCACCGACAACGGCAGCGGAATGCACACGCATCAGAGCATCTGGAAGGAGGGTAAGCCGCTCTTCGCGGGCGACGGTTATGCCGGCTTGAGCCCGCTGGGCTTGAACTACATCGGCGGCTTGTTGAAGCACGCGCGCGCGCTATCAGCCATCATCGCGCCCACCACCAACAGCTATAAGCGCCTGGTGCCGGGCTACGAGGCGCCGGTCAACCTGGCGTATTCGCGCCGCAATCGCTCGGCCGCCTGCCGCATTCCGATGTACTCGGCTAGTCCGAAGGCCAAGCGCGTCGAGTTCCGCCCGCCCGATCCTTCGTCAAATCCGTATCTGGCCTTCGCCGCGATGCTCATGGCGGGCCTGGACGGCGTGCTGAACAAACTGGATCCCGGCGAACCGCTCGACAAGGACATCTACGATCTCTCTCCTGAAGAAATGGAGAGCGTGCCTTCCATGCCCGCTTCGCTCGAAGAGGCGCTGGAATGCCTCCAGGACGATCACGACTTCCTGCTGAAAGGCGACGTCTTCAGCGAGGACCTGATCGAAACCTTCATCGAGTACAAACGCAAAAACGAAGCGGACGCCATTCGCCTGCGCCCGCATCCCTACGAGTTCGCGCTCTACTACGACATTTAGGTCCTACGGCATTTAAGACCGAATCACCTGAACCCGAAACCGAGCGGCTTGGGTGGGTAGACTCTGTGGCGCGGCGGTCTACGATCTCATCGCTTACAGAGCGATGGGGCCACGTCGTTGGTAACGCCCGACGTAATAGCGGTGGTCCTTTGGGTTTCCGCATCGAACAGCATAAAGTGTTGGGACCATACGGTGCGCTCCCTGCGGCCGCCGGGCAGAATTATCGAATCCCGGGGTGTGACGTATAGCAGCTTGTCGCCTGCCGGCAACCATACGGCGCTGCCTTGATCGGCCGTTACCGCCTTGCTGAGCTTCATCGTGCTGGGATTGACCACGTAGTAGTCGGATTGCGGCGCGGTGCTGTTCGTGTCCAGGCCAAGCTCGTTTACAAGCAGCCATTTCGCCCCCGGAGACCATTCGAGTCCCAGAATCGGTGTGGCGCATGGCCCGTTGTTCAGCCCGCTCTCAGTGACGCACACATTTTCCTGGATGTGAAATTGTGCAACGGGCTTGCCTGCCTGCGAAACTGTCAGGTCTTCGTCATTCCCGCAAGCTTCCAACGCCCCCGCCTTGGCGTACGCATGGCACGCGTTTTTTGGCCGTTCCTGCTCGGGAACCGTGGGTACCGGGCCGAGGAACCTCTCCGCCCTCGTCTTGGGGTCGAAGCTCCACAAGTTGGGCCCGTTCGGCCAGGGTTGTGGAACCTGGAAGAGGATCGCGCCATCCTTACAATCCGGCGCATAGTGGTCCCGTGCGGAGTTCGTCAGAGCCGCCAGCGCGCCCGTTGCCGGGTTCCAGCTCCAAATTTCTTGATAGCTGCGGCCTTGTACGCGATAGACCCGCCGGCTAAAGACCACTTGCACACCCAATCCCTGGCTGTGCGCCGGAGCACCGAAGAATGTCAGACTCAGCAGTGCGATCGCTTGTCTAACCCGCATCGTGAACCCTTCAGTGCTCCAGAATGAAGTCCCTGATTTGACTTAAGAAGCCGCCGCGCCCGCGCCGGCTTTGAGCGCCGCTTTCAACGCCGCGCCGGCGTCCTCGATCGCCTGCTTTCCGGAATCGATGACGCCGGCCAGGTTGAAGAACGCGTGAATCGCGCCGTCGTAGCGCTTCAACTCCACCGGCACGCCCGATTCCTTCAGCCGCTGCGCATAAGCCTCGCCTTGATCGCGAATAGGATCGCATTCCGCGGTAATCACCATCGCCGGCGGCAGTCCAGCCAGTGACTTCGCCTTGATCGGCGACGCATGCTGATCCTGCCCGTCCTCCGGCCGCGGCAGGTAATGTCCCCAGAAGTAATCCATCAGAGCGCTGGTCAGCAGATATCCATCGGCGAATTCGCGGCTCGACGGCCGGTCATCGCCGTAATCCGTCACCGGATAAACCATAAGCTGGAACGCCACCTTCGGACCGCCGCGATCGCGTGCGGTGAGACAAACCACCGTTGCCAGGTTTCCGCCCGCGCTGTCTCCGCCGGCCGCGATGCGCTTCGCATCGATGCCGAATTCCTCGGGGTGCTCCGCCACGTAGCCGAGCGCCGCATTGGCATCCTCCACCGCCGCCGGAAACTTGTGCTCGGGCGCCAGGCGATAATCCACCGAAATCACCACGCACCCCGAAGCATTCGTGAGCGCTCGCATCGTGCGGTCGATGCTGTCCAGCGTCCCGAACACAAATCCGCCGCCGTGATAATACACCAGCCCCGGAAGGTTTTTGCCGCTTTCCGGCCAATACACGCGTACCGGGATCGGCTGCTTGGGCCCGGGAATGGTCCGATCCTCCACGCGCGCCACTGGCTGTACCGGACCGGCCAGTTCCGCCATCGCATCGGCCTGCGCCGCGCGGCTCGCGCGCAGCTCCACCGGCGTCATCTGCTCCATCGGCGGCCCGCCCGCCGCTGCCATTTGGTCTAAAACGAATCTGGACTGTGGGTGAAGAGCCATGCCATCATCATAATGCGCATGGCCCCCCTGTGGCTTTCAGGGGCGCCCTCTGGGCCCGTGTGAAAGCTATTGCACTGCTACCGTGATGCTCTGCGACGAGTTGTTGTTCCCGCCGATCGTCAGCACCACCGACTGCGCCCCCGCGCCCGTGCTCGCCGGAATGGTCGCGTTGATCTGGATCAATCCGCACACGAAGTCCGGCGCTTCGCCCGCATAGGTTATTGGCGTAGCAGCTTGCCCGCCAATGGTCACCGAAACGTTGCCGATCGGACGAGGGAACGGCGGGGTGCTGCCGGTAATGCAGCCCGTTGTCGCCGACGTGAGGACGCCTTCGCCGGTCGCGTAGATCGAGATGATACTCCCCGGCGCAGCCGGATTGCTCGACCCATTGATGCTCGCGTTCTGATTGAGAATCGCGCCTTGCCCGCTGCCGTTCTCGCCCAACGAGAAGATGGCCGGTGCCGTCGCCGCCACCAAGACGTTCATGCTCGCCGATGCCGTCATGTTGTTCGTCACTACCACCGGCACCGTCTGCCCCTCTTGCGATGCCACTTGGTAGGGCACGATCAGATTGATCTGACCGGGAGCGACGAAGATCAGCGGCGCCGCTACGCCGTTGAATGTCACGCTCACGCCCGCCAGCGTAGTGGATACTGTGCCGTTCGTCGGAGTGAACGACGTGCCCGTCGAGGGTGTTGCAGGTCCAATGTTGTCGCCGAATAGGGTAACGATCTCGCCCGGCGAGACCGCACCCGTTTGGAAGCTCGCGGCGCTCTCCACTTCCAGCAGCACGGGAGTTCCGGTCGCGCTGACCAGCAGCGTCACCTTTACCGTCTGCACCGCGCCCGTGCCGGACGCGACCTGCACGTCTCCGGTGTATGTTCCCGCCGCGAGCGTGCTCGCCACGGTCGAATTCACCGCTAGCGTCAGCGTCGCCGGAGTGGTCCCGCTCGACGGCATCACCGTCAGGAAGTCCCCTCCGGTGCTCGGAACGAAGCTCGCCGTAAAGGGAGCGCTCGTCCCGCTCGTGGTGCTGGTCACCTGCACCGTTTGCGGCGTCGGTACCGCCGTAGACCCGGCCGCGATGTTAAACGAAGCCGTCGTTGTGGAAAGCGTAATCGCTGAAGTGGCCGCGGTCACGTCGAGCATCACCGGAATGTACACCGGACTCGATCCCGCGCCCGGAACAATCACGGTGACCACGCCCGAGTACGTCCCTTGCGCAAGCTGCGCTCCGTTCACACTCACCGTGACCGTGCTTCCTGACGTCGTCGCCGTCAGCCATCCGGAACCGCTCAGCACGGTGGCGACGGCGCCAATGGTGCCTCCCGCCGGTACCCCCGCGATTTGCACCGATTGCGTGTCCGGCGCTTCGCCGCCCGCCGCCTGCGTAAACGTCAGCGTGGTTGGCGTTGCCACCGCGATTCCGCTCACCACCGTGAGCGTCACCGAAATGGTCTGTGCCGGAACGTTCGCCATGCTGCTCGCGACGGTGATGGTTCCCTTGTAAACGCCTACCCCGAGACTCGCCGGCGTGATCGTGACCACCAGGTTGTCCGGCGTCGAGCCGGAGTTCGGCGCTACAGCGAGCCACGACAATCCCGCTGGGCTCGTCGTAGCCGTGGCCGTGAACGGGATCGCGCTGCCATCCGTGCTGGTCAGCGAAATGGTCTGCGCAGTCGAAGTCACCGTGCCCACCACGTTCGTTTGCACGATGGCCGACTGGCTCACGTTCAGCAGTGCCGTGCTGCTGACGTTCAGCGTTACCGGAATCACCAGCGGCGCGGCCGTCGAGCCCGGCACGGTCAGCGTCACGTCACCATTGCACACCTGCGCCGTCAGGTTCTTCGTATTCACCGACACCACTACTTGGTTCTGACTCCCGTAGGTGCTGCCGGTCGCGGGCGTCGCGCTCAGGAATCCCGGACAACTCGTCGTACTCACGCCCACTTGATAATTCAATGGAGCGCCGCTGCTCGTGATCGTCACCGTCTGGTTGGACGGCGCGGTCTGGCCGATCTGGTAGTTGAAGTTGAGCGCCGGCACGCTGCCAGTAAGCGTCGGGTTGCTGCTCACCGTAAGCGTGACATCGAAGGTCTGCGGTGAATTTCCCGCTCCGGCGCCCGCAATTGTTACCGTCTCGGTGTAAGTTCCCGGGCCAAGGCTCGCCAAGACATTCGCATTCACGGACAATGTCAAGGAAAGCGGCGTGGTCCCGCTCGCGGGACTTACTTCCAGGAAATTCGGTTGACCCGTGGCCGCGGCCGCAGTCGCCGTAACGCTCAGACCGGAGGTCGAACTCGTAATCGGTACGGACTGAGCCGGAGGAATCGTACCGCCGATTTGGTAGGTAAAGTCCACGCTGCTTGTCGGCGTCTGAATCAACGGCAGCGGACTTACTAATAGAGTTACAGGCACGCTGACCGTCGGGTTGGAAGCGTCCGGCGCTGAAATATTGATCTGGCCTGTGCATGTTCCCTGCGTCAACCCGGATATATTCAATTGAACGCTCAAGGTGCTGGGCGTCGCCCCACTGTTTTGGCTCAGTACGATCCAGTTTCCACAGCTCATGGTCGTCGCCGTCGCGGTAAACGCCACACTCGCCCCCGTGCTGCTGCTGAGGGTCAGACTTTGCGCCGCCAGCGCGCTGGTTCCAATCTGATAACCGAACGTGAGCTGCGCCGGACTCACATCCAGCGTCGGCGTTCCCTGGATAGTCACCAGCACCGGAAGGCTGATGCCATTCGTCCCGGGAGCATTAATCGCCACCGCGGCATCGAACGTCCCTGCCGTAAGGCCCGCCGGACTCACTGTCACCTGCAGATTTCCTGGCAAACTCCCCGCCGCCGGACTTGCCGACAGGAAGGAGGTCCCCGTACTCGTCAACGCGGTGGCGGCATAGTTCGCAACCGTGGAACTGGAACTGGACAACGCCACACTCTGCGATTGAGGCGCTGTGCTGCCCGGGGCGAACACAAAGCTCAGCGAGTTGGGATTCGCCGAAAGCGGACTAGCCACGCCGCCTGAATTCGCATTGAGCGTCACTGGCACGGACAGGGTCGTCGTTCCGGACAAAATATTAATGAAACCCACGTCAACGCCCGTGCTGGGCGCACCCGGCCCGATCGAAACGGTCACTACCATCGGAGTAGTGCCCGACGACGGTGTGACTACCAACCAATTTGTGTCCGAACGCGCTGTCACCGACGAAATAGTCGCTGCACCGCTGGCCGTCGTAAGTAAAATGCTCTGCGATGGCGTAGTTACACCGGTGGCCGTGTTAAAGGTAAGTGCCTGCGGCGTGGCGATCACCGTATTGGTCTGCGCCGCTGCTGTGTCCAAACAACACAGCGCCATGGCCATTAGTCCCAACGAATACAATACGAGTCCAGTTCTTTTCACGACTTACTCCAGAGTTAAGGATTTACTGCGCTACTGGCGCAGTTCGCCGGGACGCGGTCGCACGGCTGCACGGATGTGGGACCGTATCAAATGCCTTCCGGTTTCACAAAAACGTGCAGGCTGTAACCGTGACCTGCAATTCAATGCCCAATATTCGTGCGTGTTAGCATCCCTGTTAAGGAAGCCTTTAACCTATGTCGAAAGTTTCTATCCGCGACCTGGACTTGAATGGCAAGATTGCATTCATTCGCGTCGACTTCAACGTTCCCCTGGCCCCCGGCGGGCAGGAAAT
>JASHQT010000371.1 GCA_030039005.1 Bryobacteraceae bacterium | reverse complement strand
AGCGCAAAACGCTCATCGTATTCGCGCAGCGCATGTAGCACAGGCTGCGGCAATTCGAAGCCTGACAATTGAAGGCGGTATTTCAGGGAGGTGACGCGCATCAAAAAGAGCGTTCGCAATTGCGGCTGCCACTCGCGCAGACGAGAACGCCAGGCAAAATTGTTGCGGCGGGTGGGGCCGAATTCGAAAAGCACGCCGTCGGCGAGCGACCGGACCTTGTCGAACTGCGTGTCGATCTGCTCGCGCAGGGCGTAGGTGTGCTCGATTGCTGTGCGAAGATCCGGCGAAACCGGTTCGCGCGCGAGCTCCGCGAGCGATCGCATGGCGGAGACGAAGGTCTTTCGCATTTCGGCCGCGGCCGGTGAGGTCCACAGCAGATCGAACGCAATCCACATCGCCGCCAGGCCCAAGAAAACTCCCACCACGCGGTCGCGCGCCACGGCCAGCGAAGTCTGGAACTTGAATTCCTCCAGATTGATCAGGTAAAACGCCACGGCGATCTGAACGCCCAAGTAAGACAAACGCGAGCTCGCGGTGGCGACCCAGGCAGCCAGGGTAGCTACAGCCGCGATGAGCACCGTGAATCCGGCGATGGAATCGATGTTGGGAAGTATAAACATTTGTGCTCCGAAGCCGATGATGAAGCCTCCGATGATCGCGCCCGTGAACCGCAGGAACTGCTTTTGATGGGCGGCGCCGACGGTGGTGAGCGCGGTCAGCAGGCAGGTGGTCACCGAGGTGGAGATTCCAGGCCAAAACAGCGCGTTGTAGGTGATGTAGCAGAGCATGGCCGCTAGACAACCGCGCAGCGCGAATTTCACATGTACCGGGTTGGAAAACGCTCCTGCCACCAAAGGACCGGGTCGCTTGGCGTTCGGCGGTGCCAGCACGCTAATCGGCAACGTTTGGGCGCCGGTGAATACGTCCTGGAGCAGCTTCACGGTCTTCTCGATTTCCGGGAGCAGCGGAAAACTGGAGGACGGCGGTCCAGCGGATACGGGAGTGAATCGCGGAGCCGTTTGGCTGGCGAGGGCCAAACGCAATTCGGTAATGCCTTGGGTGACTCCGCGGATTCGTTCGCGATCAGGAGCGGAAACGGCACGCGTCAATTGCGACACGCTGGCCGTGATATCCACTAAACGGCCAACCAGCGCCACAGCTCCGCCCATATGCTGCTCCTGCTGGGGACGGTAAGCGGCCCGCTGTACCAGGCTGCGCAGGCGCGAAGTCCCGACGCTTGCAAAGCGCGCAATCGCCGACCAGGCGGCATCCGGCGCGGAGCCGTGCTCGGCAATCGAGTTCAACAGCTCCTCCACGCACAGCAGGCGATCGGTGAGCGCGACGGTCAAATCGTCCATGCGGCGAAATGCGGCGAAGATCACTTCGAGCGCCAGGGACGTAAGGCTTCCGATGCTGATGGCCCCCACCGCCCAGAGCGTCGCCTCCACTTTGGCGTCCGCCGTAGCGTGACTGTCCACAATCGGAATGATGATGATCGCTATGTAGGCGAAGCGTGCGGATTCCGCGTAGCTCGCGAACGCGCTGATGGCGTAGAAGGCCAAAAATAGAGTGAAGCCGACCCAGAAAAAGCGCAGCGTATCGTTGCCCGCGACGAGCATAAGAGAGACCACCAGGTACAAACCGCCCAACGAGGACCCCAGGACGAACCCACGAGTTGCGCGGGCAGTAGCCCGCAGATTCTCGCGCGAATTGTTGAGGGCAAAGAGAGCCGCGTACGCCGCATACGGGACCTTGAAGGTCATGCAGATGATCATGGCGAGCGTGGACGCCAGGACCATGCGCGCCACCAGCGCGGTTCTGCCGCGATAGGGCGCCAGCTCGTTTTTGAGAAACTGCCAGAACCACGCGACGCGGCCACTCGCGGTGGGGAGCGTTTGTGCTATCGCGCCCATGTCAGGGCTCGCGCATGACCACCACGGCCGATTCGCTGACGCGGAACAACTCGGGCGGAGGATTCTCCACACGGACGCGAACCGGATAGCGCGAGGCCAGATGCACCCAATTGAGCGTGCGCTGGACATCGGGCAGGCCAGGCTGCAGGCGGCCGAAGACGTCTTCATCGGGAGTGACGCCGAAGCCGATGCTGTCGACGACGCCCGTGAAGCGCTCGTTGGGCTTCGACATCACATAGACGTCGGCATGCATGCCGGGTCTGATGTGCTGGAGCTGGCCCTCGCGAAAATTCCCCACCGCCCACCAGACGCGCGTGTCGATCAGCGTGAACATCTGCTCTCCGATGTGTGCGTAGGCGCCTTGAGAAATGGTGAGATTCGTCACCCGCGCGTTGAAGGGCGCGTAGACGCGGCAGTTGTTGAGATTGTAGCGGGCGGTTTCGATGGCCGAGGCCCGCGCGCCGCGCTGGTTGATCAGCGGTTCCAGCGTGGTGACGGCATGCTGCGCCTGTTCGTGCTGCGCCTTGCTTTGATCGAGCATGGCACGCGAGCGCTCTTCCTGCGCGATGGTGGACTGCAAACCCGCCTGGGCCAGACGAAGCTGCGATTCGGCCTGTTTCAAGGCTTCCGATTGCGCGACCTCGGAAGTCCGGGCGCGATCCACCTGATCGACGGTGACAAACTGTTTGGCGAGCAGCGGCTCGATGCGATGCAGGTTGTCATTGGCATAGGTCCATTCGGCTTTGGCGCGGTTGACGCCTTGCTCGGCGTTAGCGACGTCGGCGCGGGCTTGATCGACTGCCGCCTCCGAGCGCGCCACGTCGGCCTGCGTGCCTTGAATATTGGCTTGAGAGACCGAGACCGCGCTGACCAAGGCCGCGATTCTGCGCCGCTCGTCCGAGATTTGACCTTCGAGCGTAGCTTGTTCGGAGATGGCGCGCTCCAGGGCGTAGCGGTACGGACGATCGTCGATCTCAAACAGCAGGTCGCCCTGTTTGACGAGCTGGTTGTCGCGGACATTCAGGTGGAGAATCGGGCCCTCGACCTGCGGGGCGATTCCGATGAAGTTGGCGATGATCTCAGAATCGTCGGTCCGCGGGTAATGGTTGTTGCGATAGAGTACGATCCCGCCCAGCGCCAGCGCGGCGATCACGATGCAGGCGCTCACAATCCCGCCGATGATCCTGCCTGTTTTGTTGTCGCCGATGTTTGTGCCGGAGTTCGGGTTCATGAAAATTTCCTCGCTATCGAAAGAATAGGAGCCAGAGCGCCAGGGTGAACAGAAGGGCCAGGCTCGGATAAGTCAAAACCGGGAGCGCGATCACCACGTGAAGACGCAACAATATCCACCGGGCCGCGACTGTGAGGAGCAAGCCGAGCGCCAGGCACACAATCCAAGCCGGAAAAAAAGAGCCCAAAATATCGAAGGAGGGCGCGCGGCCACAGCCGGACATCAACAGCGCTGCAAACAACAAGATCATCCACTTCGGTTCTCGAGTCCTCATGGCCCTGACTTTCGCGCGCTGGCCTGGATGCTATCGGCGATTCGGAACGCGAGATCCGACAGCGCGGCGAGCACTTGGGTGCGCGCCAGGATGTCGGACGAGCGCGCCTGCGCCAGGACCTTCTGAGCTGCGGTGACGTCGAGCAGGTTCCTGACGCCGTAGTTGTAGGATTCGAGCGCGGCGTCATAGGACTGCGAGGACGCCGTCAGCAGCGCCGTCGCAGCCTCACGCTGTCGAAAAGCGGTGTTCAGGTTCGAATAGGCAGTCCAGACCTCGTCCTCGATTTCGTCCTGGGACTTCGCGACCTGTGCCTCCGCCTGGCGAATCTGGGCTTCGGACTGCGCGAGCCGGCTCTTGCGCGCGCCGCCATCAAACACGGTCCATTTCAGGCTGAGGCTGATACTGCCGTTCAAATCCGCGGTATGGCCCCAGGGAAGGTTCTGCTGTTGAAAAAAAAGCGACTGGGCGGCAGGATTCACGTCCAGGCCGACGCTGGGATAGAAAGCCGCACGCGCTTCCTTGCGCTGCGCATTGGCCTCGCGCACGTCCGCCAACTCGGCCTGCAGGTCTGGCCGTTGGGCGAGCGCTCGATCGATGGCTTGATTGACCGTTGAGCCGATGGTCTCGGGCGTGGGCACTTCGCTGAGCGGCTGCACGCGGATCCTTGCGGTGGCGGTGGTTCCGAGCGAAGTGGCCAGGTCACCGCGCGCGATCTCCTCGGCGCCTAGCACGGCTTGCAGGTCATATTGCGATTGGGCGGTGGCGCTGCGGGCTTCGAGGACATCGGGCAGCGTGGCCAACCCGTTTTTCAGACGCTCTTCAGCGGCCTCCTGAACGGCCTGCGCGTTGGCCAGGCTGGCGCGCGCGGCAGTCTCCTGCGCCGAGGCGTTGAGCAGCCGATAGTAAGCCTGCTCGACTTGGTAAATGAGCTTGCGATGGATGTCGTTGAAGGCGAAGTTTGTCGCCAGAACGCGAGCGCTCGCGGCGTCGATGCGGCCGCGGCGGGCGCCGAAATCGAAAATCGTGTAGCTCAAATCGAGTGACGCCTCGAAGTCGGGAATCGTAAAACGGTAGAAGCGGGTGCCCAACGGAACCTCGGAACGATCTACGCCGGCAAGCGCGACGGCCGACACGGTGGGGTACAGCTCGCTGCGCGCGATGCCGAGAGCGTCGGCGCGGGCGAGGGCGTTCTCCCAAGCGACGCGGGTGTCAGGATTATGGGCTTCGGCGAGATCGATCAGCTCGCCGAGGGAATAGATCTTGCTCGTATCGATGCGGAATCCCGGTTGCCGGAAACGGCGCGCATCATTTTCGATGAGCTGTTCCTCCGCCGAATGCCAGGGGCGATCGGGCGAAGCGGGCGGAGCCTGGGGCCGGGCCGGGACCGCCACCAAAAGAGCCAGGAGCGGAAGGGAGATTTTTCCAGCATGCGAAGTCAAGTTTCGAGAGCCCTCGCGATCCACGATAAATAAGTAGCTAAGACCGGCGCAAGCGGTCCTGCCATCACGCGTGTGAAAATTCAGCCGTTCAGGCGGCTGGGGAGATCGGAGGGCGCCGAGAGCTCCCGCGCGCGCGACGATTCACCGCGTGTGACAGACGATGCACCGCGCGAAAATAACGAGCCTTGGCGGCGGGGATGGAAATAGAAAGCCGTTTCGCTGCGTCGCCTACGTCGATGCCATCGAAGACTCGCCAGTGGAGGATCTCCTCGTAAGCCGGATGCACTGACGTCCCGGCGCCATCCCCTCACCTCGTTCCAGGCGATGCTGATCAACCAGGTCTTGAACTTAGATTCGGCGCGGAAGTCCGCGAAGTGAACGAACGCCTGTACGACCGTATCCTGCGCGATGCCGGCCAAGTCAAATTCGTTACCGGCCAATCGCAGGACGAATCGATTCAGGGCGCTAGGACTCGGTTCGAGCAGTTGCGTGAATTCCTGCTGCTGTGGCATGTTAGTTTCCTTGCGTAAAGCGC
>JASHQT010000370.1 GCA_030039005.1 Bryobacteraceae bacterium | reverse complement strand
GTGCCACTACACGCTCAATACCGGGCAGGGGGAATCGCGGATGATCGAATATAGGTGCGACCACAGCCGGCTGAAGGTGCCGATGGAATGCCCGCGGCCGGTGATGAGCAGGTCAGCCTGCCTGCGAAGCACCTCGTGATGGATGCTATCGCCGAGCAGTCCTTCGATCACGGTGTGCGGGGCATCGACACCGAGCTTGGCTTTGAGCTCTCGCAACTGACAGTGCGCGGCTTCGGTGAGCATTTCGGTGTGCTCGGCCAAGTCGACATCCGGGAACGGCGGCGGCGTGGGGACCACGTGCACGATCCACAGATCCGCGCCGTAGACGGAGGCGAGCGAAGCGGCCGCGCGCAGCACGGCTTCCGATTCCTGGTTCCCATTCACCGCGCAGACCATCGATTTGTAGGGAATGCGCGAGGGATGTTCCATGAGCGCGGCGCCCACTCCGGTCCAGACCGCGGTGCTTACGTCGTGCAGCACTTTAGCCGTGATGGAACCGAGCAGGAAACGCCGCACCGGGCCGTGGCCGCGCGTCGCCAGCATTACCAGATCGGCGCGCTGCTCCTCGGCCAGCCGGTCGATCACACTGCCCGGCTCTCCCAGCTCGGCGATGGCTTCGATCTTCTGGCCGGCGAAATTCCGGCAGGCGAACTCGCGCAGGCGCTCCTCTTCGAATTCCTGCGCTTTGGCCTGTAACTCGGGATCCATGACCACCAACTCGTTCTGTGCGAGCGCGCTAATGGGTGCGTAGGCATGGCATACGGTGAGCTCCGCCGAGTAGCGGCAAGTCATTTCCTGCACGTAGGGAAGGATCGCCTGGCAGGGAGCAGAATAGTCCACCGGAAACAGGATTTTGTGGAAAGGCAGCATAACGGTCACCTCATTAGGGTTCTTCGAGTTAAACGCTGATCACGGGGCATGGCGCCTCGCGAATGATGGAATAGACGTTGCTGCGCAAGCGGCCGAGCGTGCGCGTGGCGCGTCCACGTCCGATCACCACTAGATCGGTGCTATGACCTAACGCGGAATCCCGCACCACGTGCGATACTTCGCCGGCACCCAGGCACAACGGAGCGTGGACGCCAGCGGTATCCTGCAACTGTCCGATGGTTTTTCGCGCATCCTCTTCGAGGTAGGCGCGTAGATCGGTGTCGAAGTATTTTTCCGGCGCCACCTCGGCTCCCGGGATGGCGTGGACCAGGACCAGCTTGGCATCGTTCTCCTGCGCCAGCCGGCAGGCGAAGCGCATGGTGGGCACGCTGTCTTCGGTGCGGTCGACGGCGCAGAGAATAGCCGCGAAATCCGGAGACACCACCGGGGCATCCTCGACGTGCACGCCGGTCCAAACCGGACAGGGTGTGTCGTGCAGCACCTTGGCGGTCACCGAACCGAGCAGCAGCGTTCGAAACAGACCGTAACCATGCGTCGGCAACATGATCAGATCGATGCCGTTCTCGCGCGCATAGTCGTCGATAGTTTCCGCGGCATTGCCTTCGACGACAACCCTTGAGACCTTGAGCCCGTGAAACCGGTCCGTCAGATAAGATTGCGCCGCTTCGGTCTCAGCCTGCCAGATGGACGCGGTGTCAATCATCGGGACCGCGCCCCCATACCAGTCCGGAATCAGGCCGGACGGCATTTCGAGCACGTGCAGCAGGGTGAGCTCGGCGGTGTACTTCCGCGCCATGGCCTCGACGAAAGGAGCTGTTGCGGTGGAGGTATCGGACATATCAACGGGGAACAGGATCTTTTGGAAGGTCCGCATCGGAAACCGCCTTTCGCCTGAGGGTTGTGCACGCTCGCTGCCAGCGTTTGTCACAGGAATTGGAGCACTTAGGACCGGCTAAGCGTTGAATCGCACTCCCCGCGTTGGTCATGGATGAGCGATTTCACTCAGAGCGAGAGATAGGAGGATCAGCCGGTGAGACGGCGAAGCCAATCGCCGATGGTGTACGCTACCACAGCCGCTCCTCCGCCGATCAAGACCGTGCCGGCGGCGGAACGCCACCAGGATTCCACGGACCACCGGCTCTTAAGCGCGCCAATCAGGAAGAACATCAGGCTGGTGACCGCGGCCGCGATCCAGAAAGGGTCGCGCCAGCCGGTCTCGAACGGAAGCAAGGGAACGAGCCCGCAGACCAGGAAGGCTGAAAAGGTGGACACCGCCGCGCGCCACGGCGAGCGCACCGCGGCTGGAAGGCCGTACTCGTTGCGCAGCATCAAGCGCACCCAGCGATCGCGGTCCGTGGTGATGACGGCGGCCGCGCGGTCCAGCAGCTCGCCCATCAACCCGAAGCCCCGCAGGATTTCGCGCACTTCTTCGCGTTCGCCTTCGGGCACGGCTTCAATGTGGCGGCGCTCCACCGCTTCGGCGAGACGAAACTCTTCGTGCTCGGCACGCGTGGCCAGATAATTGGCGGCCGCCATGGCGAACCCGTCGGCGATCAGGCTGGCGCCGCCCAGGATGAGAATGATGCTCGGCGCAAGCCGCGCGCCCACCACTCCCGAGACGATGGCGAACGTGGTGATGGTGCCGTCGATTCCCCCGTAAACCCAATCGCGCAGATAGCTCTGCCGAGGGACAGAGGCGATGCGTTGCTGAATCGCTTCGCGGGTGTGCTCGTGTTCCATGCTTCATGGCGGGACAGGCAACTGCAGTTCCGAAAAGGGAATTGAGCGCGCGGGCGACCCATAGTTAGGGGGACCACACAAGCGGGAGAACGCAGCGAGATATGCCCCCACAGCGTGGGGAATTTGACCCACGTGCCCCAGTGGTTTCCCCAGTAGAGCCCATAATCCCAGGAAAACAAAGACAGATATTTGGTGATGTACGTGCGCCCTAGCCCCGGCGAGTAAGTAAGAAAAAGCTGAGAAGGTTTGCGGCCCAGCAGAACTAGACAGCGGTTTTGCACAAGAAGCAGAGGGTGTGAACCGATAAGGACTCCTATGAAACGGCTCTACGATGTGGTACGCGTCGCGGCGTTCGTCGCACTCATTAGCCTGTGCCTGACAGGCCAGACCAGCAAGCATGTGTTTTCCACGCGCGACAAGGCGTTCTATGCCGATCCCGCTTTGGTGGATTTTGTAAACCCTGGACTAAATATTACGATCAACTCGGCCAGTATCTCCAGTTCCGGGGTGATCAGCGTCACCTACACGGTCACCGATCCTTCGGGCCTGCCGCTGGATCTAGCCGGGGTGAATACTCCGGGCGCGATCAGCCTCTTATATGAGGCCGCTTACATTCCGGCGGGGCAAGAACAGTATGTCTCCTACGTCACGTCTTCGGCAAGCGGGGCGGCGCTCGGCACGATCACGCGCCCGGATTTCGAGGGACCGTTGACAGGCGGCCCGTCTCCCACTGCCACTTCCGTGGCGGGTCAGTATACCTATACGTTTCAAGCCAAGGCGCCGGCGGGGTTCCAGGCGGCTGCCACCACCACAGTGGGTGTGGCGGGTAACCGCGATTTAACCTCGTTCAACCTGGGCACCAATTATGCGGGTGCAACCTATAACTTCGTCCCCGATGGTGCGGCGGTTACCGTCACGCGCGATGTGATCCGCACATCAAGTTGTAATAGTTGCCACGACCAATTGGCGTTCCATGGCGGCTACGCGCAGGGCATGAATATGTGCGTGTTGTGTCACCAGCCGCAGAATGCCGATCCGACCTCCGGCAACTCGCTGGACCTGAAGGTAATGGCGCACAAGATCCACATGGGGTCGAGCTTGCCGAGTGTGGTGGGAACGTCGAGCACGCCGGGGGTGCCCTACATCATTTACGGGTATATGAATTCGGCGAACAATTTTTCGACAGTGGTGGATCCGGCCAACGTGCAGCGCTGCGAAGTCTGCCATAGCCAGACCGCCAGCACTCCGGCGCCTAGCAACGTCGCCAACGCGCCAGCGGTGGCGGCGCAATCCAAGGCTTTCCTGATGGAACCGAGCCGCGCGGCCTGCGGCGCCTGCCACGATAACGTCAACTTCGCCACCGGTGCCAATCACCCCGGTGGCATCCAGACCGACGACACCCAGTGCAGCAATTGCCATGTGCCGCAAGGCGAAATGCCCTTCGACGCATCGATTATGGGCGCGCACGTGGTGACCACCGATACCAAGGCCACGTATCCCGAGAATCCGGACACACTGATCGCCGGGATCAATCTCGCCATCACCAGCGTGGCCAATACTTCGGCCGGGCAGACGCCCACCGTCAATTTCACGCTGACGGACGATAGCGGCAACAATCTCGCCCCGTCGAAGGTCGGCAGCATTTCGTTCACGATGGCTGGCCCGACTACCGATTACGGCTACACCAACTTCGGCAGTGGGACTTCCAGCACCCCGGGTTACGTAACGGAGAGTGCCGCCACCGCAACCTGCAGTTCGGGTGGGGCGTGTTCCTACACCTTTACTCACGCGATTCCCATCGGCTCGACCGGGACCTACGTGATTGGGGGCGAGGCGCGCAACAGCACGACAGTCCCAGTCTTGTCGGGAGGCGTAACCACTCAGACGAGCGTTGAGTACGGGGCGCAGAACCCGGTGAGCTATTTCTCGGTGGACGGTTCGACAGTGGCTCCGCGGCGCACCGTGGTGGCCGCAGCCAACTGCAATAACTGCCACGTCTTCCTATCGGTGCACGGCAGTCTGCGCAACAACGTAGAGTATTGCGTGTTGTGCCACAATCCGTCCAATACCGATGCCAGCATGCGCGCTTCGGCCAAGGCGCCCTATAACACACAGCCGGCGCAGGGTATCAACTTTAATCTGCTGGTTCACCGCATCCACGACGGAGTGAACGTCGCCGCCGACAACCCGAAGAACCCGTACATCATCATTGGCTACGGCCAGAGCGTGAACAACTTCTCAGGCGTGCTCTTCCCGGCCATGAATGGCGCGGGCGAAGCCACGGATCTGCAAAACTGCTCCATGTGCCACGTCAACAGCACCGAGCAGAACGATCTGCCGAACATGACCGTGCCTCCGCTCAATCCAGTCACCGATCCACAAGGCTGGATCAATCCGAACCAACCCATTGCATCGGCTTGCAGCGGCTGCCACGTCTCCAAGGCGGAGTCGGCGCACTTCCTGGCGAATACGGACTCGCTCGGTGAAAGCTGCAGTGTTTGCCACGCATCGGGCGCGCAATTCGCCGTCGATTCCGTGCACGCCCAATAGTGTGTATTCAGAGATAAGAACCTCTTCTCTCGATGACACATTGGCGCGTAGTGTGGCTGGGTCTGGTGTTCGCGGCTGCTCCATTCGGGGCAGCCGCGCAAGGTTCCAAGCCCGCCGAAAACCCGCCGGCCGCACAAACTCCCGAATATGCCGGCTCGGACGCCTGCAAGATCTGTCATGAGGACATCTACAACACCTTCGCCAAGACGGCTCACAATCAGTTAGAGGTCAGCGGCAAAAAGGGTTGGATGGGCAAGGCCTGCGAGGCCTGCCACGGCCCGGGGCAGGCGCACGCCGAGGGTCCGTCGGCCGATAATATCCGCAATCCGGCCAAGCTCGCTCCCGCCGCGGCCGATCGGATCTGTCTCACCTGCCATCTGAACCAGCCCACGCAAGTGGGGCGCCTGGAGAGCAGCCACGCGCGCGATCAGATCGCGTGCACGGCCTGCCACAAAATCCATTCGGCCGACCATCCGCTGGTGGAGCGTAAGGCGGAAGCCATCAACACGCAGTGCGGAAGCTGCCACCTGAACGTCTGGGCGCAGTTCCAGCGGCCGTTCCACCACAAACTGCCCGAAGGCGACATGAGCTGCGTAGACTGCCACAACCCCCACGGCAGCGTCCTGCGCGCCATGCAGCAGACGTTTGCGGCCAACGATCCGGGCTGCATCAAATGCCACGGCGACAAGCGTGGGCCCTTTACTTTCGAGCATGAGCCGTTGCGTTTGCAAGGCTGCCAGGCGTGCCATGAGCCGCACGGCTCGGCCAATCCGAGGATGCTGACGCGCGCCCAGGTGCGCTTCGTGTGCCTGGAGTGCCATGCCAATCTTCCCGGTCCATTCGCCAATGGGACCGCCAAGATCGGGGGCGTCGTGCCGCCCGCGTTCCATGACTTGAATCTGCCGGTGTTTCAGAACTGCACGGTATGCCACCAGAAGATTCACGGCAGCTACGTGGATCGGAACCTGCTCAAATGAAGACGCTGGCATTCATTTTCGCGGCCGTTTTCCTCTGCACTCCGCAGGTGTTCGCGCAGCAGGCCGGCGCAGCCTCTACGCCCGCTGCCAACGCGGCGCAGGCGCCAGCCGCGTCAGCATCGAGCGATCAAGCATCGCCCGTTCCAGCGGCCGAGCCGGCGTTCACCGGCTGGGTCGATCTGGGCTACATCTGGCTTCCCGGCGTGGGCGGCAGCTACGATGCCTACCGCAGCATTATCGACGTACACGAGGGCCCGAAGCTGCTGGGGACCGAGTTTACGCTGACCGATCCCAAGCACCGCTGGTACGATACGATTCAGGTGCGCGCCACGACGTGGGGCGCCGAACCCGCCGAGTCGGCGCATCTCGAAGTCAAGAAAGCGGACGTATACGATTTCAACGCCGATTTTCGGGACTTCGCCTACTACAATTTCCTGCCGTCCTTCGCCGATCCGCTGCTCGGAGAAGGGGTGATGCTGGACGAGCAGTCTTTCGACGAGCGGCGCAAAATTGCCTCGCTCTCGCTCGACATCCTGCCCGGCCATTGGTGGAGTCCGTATTTTGGTTGGGATCATGACTCCAGCTCCGGCACCGGTGCGTCGGTTTTCGTCACTGACGCGAACGAGTACCCGGTGCCGAACACGCTCCAAGACTCCACGGATCTCTACCGCGGCGGCATCCGCTTCGAGAAGCCGCACTTTCACGTGACGCTCGAAGAAGGCGGCACGGTGTTCAAGAGCGGCCAGACGCTCTATCAATCGCCGGGCGCGGTGAATCTCGGCAATTCGACCACGCCGGTCTTCGGCCAGACGCTGGATCTCACGGATTTGATCGCCGGCTACGGAATCAAGGGATCGAGCGCCTATTCGAAGGCGCTGCTGACCGCCAATCCGACGTCGTGGCTGGACATTTACGGCCAGTTCCTGTTCAGCCAGCCCAACGTCAACGTCAATTACCAGCAGGCCGAGACCGGGAATCTGTATTTGCAGAGCCAGATTCTGTTTTATTCCGGCGAGCAGGAGATCCTGACCGCGGCCGCCGAGCAGCCCCATACCACCGCGAGCCTGGGCGCCGAGATCCGGCCGTTCAAGCATGTCCGCATCGTCGAAAACTGGCTGACGGACCGGATGCACGATTCCGGGTCCTCCTCGGCCCTCGACACCCTGCTGCTCGCCCCTTCGGGTTCACTGCCGCTCGCCTCGCTGATCGCCTCGACGCTGGTGAGCAATTACAATCAGGAGGCGCTGGACATCTTCTTCGATCCGAGTCCCAAAATCACGTTCCGCGGCGGATACCGCTACGTGTGGGGCGACGGCAGTTATGCGTTCCTGCCGCCGGAAGACCTGGCGAGTGCGGATCAACAGCGTCTGCGGCAGAACGTCGGCGTGGGCGCGATCACCTACCGGCCGGCGCAGAAAATCTCAGTTACTGCCGAGGCGGAGGCGGCTTCTTCGAGCGGCGTTTACTTCCGCACCAGTCTGTACAACTATCAGAAAGTGCGCGGGCAGGTGCATTACCAGCCGCTTCCCACGCTCAGCGTTTCGGGCGATTTCACGCTGTTAAACAACCAGAATCCGCTCGCCGGAACCAGCTACGAATACACCTCGCATCTGGAAACGATTGCGCTATATTGGGCGCCGCGCGCGAGCAAGGTCTTCGACTTCCAGGGCTCCTATACCCGCACCGATCTGAAATCCAACATCGGATATCTGGAGCCCGAGGATCTGGCGCCGGAATTGTCGCTATACCGCGATGAAGGCCATACCGCCACGGCGCTGCTCGACCTGAACTGGCCGCACGGTAAGCGTTTCGCCCCCAAGCTGGCGGCCGGCGGATCGATGTTCCTCTCCTCGGGCAGCCGTCCTACGAGCTATTATCAACCGCAGGTGAAGCTATGGGTGCCGCTCGGGAGCCACGTCAGCTGGTTCGCGCAATGGGCGTATTACGGGTATGGCGAAGCGTTCTATCTGTATGAGGGATTCCGGGCGCACCTCATCACCACCGGATTGAGGATCACCCGATGAACCTAATGAAGCGGACAACGACGCAGCTGATTTTCGCGATCCTGCTTCCCGCGCTGGCCTCGCGGGCGGCCAGCTTCAACGCCGATTCGGCGCGCGGCGAGCAGCTCTTCGAAACACTCTCCTGCATCCAGTGCCACAGCATTAACGGAAAAGGCGGAAAGGCGGCGCCCGATCTGGGCCGCATGATCGACCGCGGCTTTACTCCCGCCGCGCTGGCCGCCACCATGTGGAACCACGCGCCGGGCATGTGGGCCGCGATGCGGGACCGGGAAATCGTGCCGGGCGAGCTGGACCGGCAGGCCGCTCAGGATCTGATGGCGTTCTTCTACGCCTCCCGCTTCTTCGAAAAACCGGGCGATGCCGCGCGCGGCAAGCGCGCGTTCGAGCGCGACGGCTGCGCCGGCTGCCATGGCCTCACATCTTCCCCCAATCCGGCCGCTAAGCCGGTGAACCAGTGGGGCGCAGTCGCGAACCCCATCGCGCTGCTCGATGCTATGTGGAACCATCGCGCCGACATGCAGGCCGCGGCTGCGTCCAAGGGCGCCGCGCCGCCCGAAATCAGCGCGCAGGATCTCACCGATATGC
>JASHQT010000369.1 GCA_030039005.1 Bryobacteraceae bacterium | reverse complement strand
AGCGGATGCTCGCTCAACCGTTCCACGCTGGCCGCGAGGCGCAAGACTTCGGCGTCATCCGAGCGCACCAGCGTCGGCTTGCCTTCCGTCAGCGTTCCGGTTTTATCCACCACCAGCGTGTCCACCGCGGCCAGGCCCTCCAGTGCCTCGGCATCGCGGATCAGCACGCCAGCCTCCGCGCCGCGTCCAGTACCCACCATGATGGACATTGGCGTCGCGAGGCCGAGCGCGCAGGGACACGCGATGATCAGGACCGCGACCGCGTTCACCAGCGCGTATGCAAAGCGCGGCTGGGGCCCCGCGAGCAACCACACAATAAAGGTCGCGATCGCGACGGCCATCACCGCGGGCACGAAGATCGCCGAGACGCGATCCGCCAGCCGCTGGATGGGCGCGCGCGAGCGCTGCGCTTCGCTCACCATTTTGACGATCCGTGCGAGCAGCGTGTCCGCGCCCACGCGTTCGGCTTTGAGCACGAACGCGCCCGTGCCGTTCACCGTCCCACCCGTCGCGCGGCTTCCGGCCGATTTTTCCACCGGCAGCGGCTCACCCGTGATCATCGATTCGTCGACGTAACTTGCGCCTTCCACCACCACGCCGTCCACCGGCACGCGCTCGCCTGGCCGCACGCGCAACAGATCGCCGGGATGGACTCGATCGAGCGGCACGTCTTCCTCGGCGCCGTTCGCTCGGATTCGCCGTGCGGCATCGGGCGCAAGTTTGAGCAGCGCCTTGATCGCGCTCGACGTCTGGCCGCGCGCGCGCAGCTCCAGCACCTGGCCCAGCAGCACCAGGCATACGATCACCGCCGCCGGCTCGAAATATAACGCCAGCATTCCGTCCTGCCGGAATGACGGGGGGAAAAGTTTCGTCGCCACCGCCGCAACTAGGCTGTACAAGTACGCCACGCCCGAACCGGCGCCGATCAGCGTGAACATATTGGGGCTACGATTCACGACCGACGCCCAGAAACGCTCGAAGATCGGCCATCCGGCCCACACCACCACCGGGCTCGCCAGTATCAATTCGATCCATGGCTGGTGCACGCCCGCGAACATCATCGCGAGCAATAGGGCCGTCGGCGGCACGCTCCACCAGAAGCGCCGCCGCATGTCGATGTACTCGGGATTGACCTCGTCCGCCGATTCGCGCGTGAAGCTCACCGGCTCCAGCGCCATGCCGCACTTGGGGCACGATCCCGGCCCTATTTGCCGCACTTCGGGATGCATCGGGCACGTATACTCGACCCCTGCTTCCGGCTCGTGCGCATGCATGGGCTCGGGCACAGCCTCCGGATGCAAATACTTCCGCGGATCAGCCTGGAATTTCGCCGCGCATCCCTTGGAGCAGAAGTAATATGTATGGCCCTCGTGCGCGACCGACCCGGCCGAGCGCTCCGGGTTCACCGTCATGCCGCACACCGGATCGCGAACTCCGGCCTGTTTCGGTTGAAGGATGGGAAGCATCCGCTCCTATTAGAGTAACCAGAGCGGAATCGGTTGCGTAGGCCTATCGGGAACCGCGCCCGCCCACATCCGGCTGGAGCGCCTCGCGCGCGACCTCAGCCTGCCTGGAGATGCGCAGCGTTTCGGTAGGAATCTGGAGCGAAGAAAACAACTCGTCCGTTTCATCGCGTGCCTGCTCGACGATGGCGTGCAAATCCCGCAGCGAAATCAGGGTGGCTTGCCCGGCCGGGTTCAGCACCGTGTCCAGATGAATGGCGTCCACCGTGGATCCCTTGCGATACAGTGCCCGCGTCAGGTTATGGCTGTAATTCGTGATGGAAGCGAGGCACCGGTCGACAGCCGAGCCCGCGATGCTGGAGATGGACTCCATGGCGAAACGCACGGCCTTGGGCATCTGCCAAAGCGCCGCGACCGATTTGCCCACGTCATCCCAGAAGAAATCGAGGACTCGTAAACAGGCGGCACGCTCGGGAATACTCTCCTCGGCCAGAATCAGGATGATTCGCACGTACTCGTCAGGATGGTGGCAGGCGATGAGCACTTCGCCCAGATTCCGGAACAGCCCGCAGATGTACGCTTCTTCCGGCAGCGGATATCCGAGCAGAGCGGCGATCTCGCGAGCCTGCGCCGCCGTCAGCACGGAGGCCACCACCAGTTCGCGCAAGCTAGGCGAGCGGTGGGCGAAATGCTCGATGTAGCGCACCGTGCTCGCCATGCCGCGCACTTCCAGCCACCCCAGCACCGCGATGGCGTGCGCCACACTCATGATGGGACGTCCGGAGTGGTTGTACATCGCCGAATTGGCCAGCCGCAGCACCTGCGAGGCCAAGCCCACGTCCTGCATCACTACCTGCACCAGCTTCTTCGAGCTGCCCTCTTCCAGATCGAGCGTGCGGATCAAAATCTCGTTGGCGTGACTGCAGAATGGCGGCACTCCCTCGCTGCAGGCGATCGCGTCGGCGCAGGCGGCCAGCTTCTCGCGGCTGGTCAGCCGCCTATTCGCGTCGAATTGCCTCCCGTCGAGTTGAGCCTTTCCGGTGATGGACGCCTCCAAAGGTCTTCTCGGCTGGAACAGAGAGGAATTGAGTCGGCCATTAGCGATTAGCTCTTGGCCCATAGCTTGAGCTGTTATGGATCGGCAAGAGCCAGCAGCCAAAAGCCAACGGCCAAGAGCCTACAGGCTGGGCTTGTGCGCCAGCTCCCGGTTCATCCACGCCAAGTAGCGTTCCGAACCGTCCACTACCGGCAATACGATCACTTCGGGCACTTCGTACGAATGCAGCCGCTCGATCTCGGCCCGCAGCTCTTCCACCAACACCCGGCTGCTCTTGATCACCAGCAGTGCTTCCTCCTCCTGTTGAATGACGTCCTGCCAGCGGTACACGCTGCGCACTCCCGCGATGACATTCACGCACGCCGCGAATCTTTTCTCCACCAGCGCCCGCGCCAAGGCTTCGGCCTCCGCCGCCGAAGCGCACGTGCTCAGCACGACAACTTTATCCGTCATAACAAGTTTTTTCGCCGTTCCTCTGGATCTTTTGACAAAGAAGGATTATAAACAAATGTAAGGACTCATAACGGATCGCTGAACATCAGCGCCGGATTTCATTTTCATGACCATTCTGCTGCGCCGAGCCCTCATTGTGACCGCCTTCGCCCTGATGGGCGCTTACGCTCTGCATCAACTGCGCGGCCCCGCGGGCCTGCCCGCGGTTCGCGAGAAATGGGACGAGATCCGGCAGCTCGAAGAACAGAACGCCGGCCTGCAGCGCGAAAACGAATACCGGCGCGAGCGCATCCGAAAACTGGAGAGTAGTCCGTCGGAGCAGGAACTGGAAATTCGGAAAAAACTCAAGCTTTTGCGGCCCGGCGAAACCTCCTTCATCTTGCCCGATCAGCCCAAGCACTCCACACCCGACCCCGATTCCGAGCCCGATCCGGATTCAAAATAGGGCGTGGTGTTCTAAAGGTCCCGCGCCGCCCCCCAACCCGGGACTATTGCGAATCGCTTCTGTGATGTAGCGTTTGGCGCGACGAACCGCTTCCGGCAAATCGTTGCCCGCGGCGAGCGACGCCGTGATCGCCGCTGAAAACGTGCAGCCGGTTCCGTGCGTGTGCCGGGTTTTGATCCGCGGCGCTGTAAATTCCATCCATTCGCCGCGGTGGTAGAGCACATCGGTTGCCTCGTCTTTCAGATGCCCGCCTTTCACCAGCACGGCCCGCGGCCCCATCCCCGCGAGTTTCCGCGCGGCCTCCCGCATGCCCACCGGGCCGTCAATTTCCAGCCCCGCGAGCGCCGCGGCCTCGTCCAGATTGGGAGTCAGCAAAAAAACATAAGGAAGTAACAATGTTTTAACGTCCGCGAGAGCCTCGGTGTCCAGCAGCGCCGCGCTGGCCTTGCTGGCCAGCACGGGATCCGCCACCAGCGGAAAAGGAAATTCCCGGGCGAGTCCGGCGACCGCCTGCACGATCGCGCGATTTCCCAATGCTCCCGTCTTCGCCGCTTGCGGCGGGATGTCGGCGATTACGGCGCGGATCTGATCGGCCACCAGCCCGGCATCCAAACACTCCACGCGCTCCACGCCGCGTGTGTTCTGCACCGTGATCAGCGTGACCACCGCTTCGCCATAAACGCCGAATTGGTGAAACGTCTTCAGGTCGGCTTGAATGCCCGCGCCGCCGCTGGGGTCGGACCCGGCGATGCTCAGCGCGGCGGGTTTCTTAGTTGACGGCATCCATTCTCATTTCAGCGAGCAGATGCTGAAAGGAGGGTTCTTGGCGTAGATGAGCCAGCGTGGGGTCGGATGGGAGCCCGATGATATGCACTTCATGCTTATGGTAAGAAGCGTCCAGATACGCCAACGCGTCGCCGGTTCGGCCCAGCGCTACAAGCGTCTGGGCCACGCGGTAGGCGGGATAGCGGTTGTCCTTCTCGAACTTTTTCTGCACCGGCAGTTCCTGCTCCAGCATCTGCTCCCAGCCGCCGGCCGAAAAACCTCTCTCAGCGGCGGCGATTACCGCCAGTTCCGCTTCATCGTGCGCCGACTCGGCCGCCTTGCGTGCTTCGGCCAGAAAACTGGCGCCGTCCCCGGCCGCGTAATAAATATACGACAGGTACATGTGCGCCGAACGAAAACCCGGCTCGGCCGCCTCGACCTGATGCAGTTGGTCGATCGCCTGATCCCGCTTGCCTTCATAGAAAAGCAAGAGCCCTTGGTCGGACAGAATGGACCGGGACGCGGGCTGCAATTCACGGGCGCGTTCCATTTCTTCAGCCGCCTCCGCCAGTCTCCCGACGGACATTAAAGCCGTGGCGTACCATTGATGGGCTTCGGCATAGTTGGGGTTCAGCTCCGCGGCACGCCGGAATTCGCGCTCGCCGCCCTTGAGATCGAATTCGCCATAGAACAAATCGAAGCCCAAGGTGCTGTGCGCCTCCGCCAGCGAATCGTCCAGTTCCACTGCTTTTCGGGCCGCCGCCAGCGCCCGCGGCCAGGCTTCGCTGTCCGGCATCCCGGCGAACTCGCGCAGCAGGCCGTAACAATCGGCCAGTCCCACGTACGCCTTGGCGTATCCCGAATCGGCGACGATGGACTGCGTAAAGTAGTCCCTGGCCTTTTCGAGATCCTCGGGTGTGCGCTTATTCCAGTAATAGCGGCCCTGAAGGTATAACTCGGCCGCGCGCGACTGAGCCGCCTTGGGCCGCGTGGGCAGCGCTTTGGCCCAAACCTTTCCGATCGCCTCCCGCCATGTGGCCGCCGAAACAATTGCCGCAGCCAGGATGCCCCCTAACAGCATCGCGAAGATCACCCATCCGACCGTCAGCCTGGGCGCGGGCCGCTGCTCTCGCGGCCTGGGGACCGAAGGCGTTGCAGCGTCGGATCCCACAACAGCCGTAAAGGCGGGCAGATAGGAGCCTTTAGGAAGATCGATGCGCATTGGATCGGCCTTGCCCGCCGTTTCGTAATACTCGTGCAGCTTGAACCGCAATAAGCGCGCCTGCACGCGGACTACAGGATCCACCCTGGGGTCGTAATCGGCGGATCGACCGAAAACCTGGGCGCCAATTTCGATCTCCTTGGGACCCTCGTCGCGGCCGGCCAGCCGCTGCTCGACTACGTAGCGAAGAAAATCCGCCAGGCGAGGGGAGCGGACAAACGCCGGAGTGGCGAGAATGCGCGCGAGCGCCGAGCCGATGTCCGTCGCGTCCACAGAATCAATCCCCGGTTGAAGCCGCCTGGTAAGTGAGTGATAGCAAACGACAAGGTTGCGTACACTACCGTAAAGTCCTGCCTGTTTTGCGTTGAGACTTCCATTATAGCTTACAACTGCTGCGCTCCTGGAGCGAAGGCGTACCATGACTAGGTTATTACTCCCGTTTTTCGCCACTGCGATCGGCTTGCTGGCACAAGCGCCTACGATTCAGAGTGTCATCAACACCGAGTCCCCCACCCAGACCCAGAGCGCGCCGCTGTGCCCTGGGATTCTCGCCACCATCTATGGAACCGGCTTCGGATCCTCCGCTTCCGCGGTGACCGTCACGGTCGGCGGTCAAAGCGCTTACATCCTGCAAGGCGCCGGCGAAGTCATACCCACGCAGATCAACCTACAGTTACCGTACAACCTACCGGCCGGTTCGGCGAACGTCGTGGTGACCGTGGGCGGGAGTGCGTCCGCGCCCTTCAGCATCACCCTTCAGACCGAAGCGCCAACGCTCGCCGTGTACCCGCAGTTGGGCGGCATTGGCGGCTTTCTGGATACGCAAGGAAAGTACATCAGCAATAGCAATCTGGCAACGCCGGGACAAACATTGACGGTCTATCCGACAGGCCTGGGTCCCACTAATCCCGCGGTCGCCGCCGGACAAGCCCCCTCGGGAACGCCCATCCCGACCGCCAACACTCCGACCATCACGGTCGGCGGTGTTGCAGGCAAGGTGCTTTCCTCCACATTATCGTCCTATGCCGGGTTGTACCAGATAAATTTCATCGTGCCGGAAGGCGTGCAAGGAACCGTCCCCGTCGTGATTAGCATCGGCGGCGAAGAGAGCCAGCCCGTAAACCTGCCGGTGTTTGGGATTTCGGCGATCGTCAACGGCGGGTCGTTCCTCAGCACCGGTACGGCGACGCCGGAGGAAATTGTCACCATTTACGCCAATGGCATGGGGTCCAAGGATGAAACCACGACCGGCTACACGACGACCACTGCTCAAGGAGTTTCGGTGAGCTTCAACGGAATCGCCGCGCCAATCTTCGCCTTAGTTACCGCGTCCAATCAGCTCAACGTCATCGTGCCGACGGAGCTGCCGTCGACGGGAACCGTGCAGGTGCAGCTCACCACGCCCAGCGGCACGAGCCCGAATTTCCCGCTCATCATGGATTCCGCGGTCCCGGGAATCTTCCTGGTTAATGACCCCGCGAATGCCACGGCCGACATCGCTGCCGCGCAGTTCGCCAACACCACCTGGCTGGTGGTGCCGACCAGCGCCGCGATGGCGCTGGGACTGGCGCAGAACTGCACGGTTTCCAGCGCACCGGCGATCTCTAACTGCGGGCAGCCCGCCGCGCCGGGCGATTACGTGGTGCTGTACGTTACCGGTCTTGGCGAAGCCACTCCCAACGGCAACGCGAGCGGTACGCCGCTCGCCACCGGCACGGCCGCGCCTGCCGACGGCAGCACTTTATATGAGACCATCGCCACGCCGACGGTCCAAATCGGCGGTACGCCGGCAAACGTGCTTTTCTCCGGTATCGCTCCCGGATTCGCGGGACTTTACCAGATCGACTTTCAAGTTCCCACGGGCGTCACCGAAGGCGACTCGGTTCCGATCACCGTGGCCATGCCCGGATCGAGCACCGGTAGCGCGACGATGGCGATCCATTCCCGATAGGCCCCGGGGTGCCGCTAGCCCTCGGAGGGGCACCCTGTGGGCCGACCCGCGCGCTAAGCCGATAGACCCGCGAGCCGTTGCACGGTCTCAAAGGTATCGGCTTCGGCCGCGGCTTTGTCCGTCCGGTAACGCTTGACGCGGGCGAAGCGCAACGCCAGGCCGCTCGCATACCGCGGGCTGATCTGGATCTCATTAAAAGCAATCTCCACCACGAGCTCCGGCTTCACGTACACCGTGTAACTGTCGCGGCCGATTTCGAGGCCTAGCAGATGCCCGGTCTGCCAGGCCAGCATCTCATCGGTGAGTCCCTTGAAGGTTTTGCCTAGCATGGCGAACCCGCCCTTTTGCGTGTCGCGTGCGCCCAGGTGCAGATTGCTGAGCCAGCCTTTGCGCCGCCCGTTGCCCCACTCAGCCGCCAGAATGACCAAGTCCAGCGTGCGGGCGCGCTTCACCTTAACCCAACTCGCCCCGCGCGAGCCGGCCGCGTATTTCGCGTCGACGGATTTGGCCATGATGCCCTCGTGCCCGCGCCCGATCGCCTGCTCCAGGAATTCAGCCGCGTGCCGGGCGTCGCCGGTGACCAGCGACGGGATCAAATTCTCCCGCGAAAGTCCGGATAGTGCGGCAAAGCGCCGCGCTTGCGGCTCATCGAGCAGCGGGCCGCCGTCGAAATACAGCAAATCGAACCAAAACGGCGAGATCGGCAACTCCTGGCGCGTGCGTTCCACATCCAGCTTGCGCCCAAAGCGCCGCATGGTGATTTGGAACGGCTGCGGCCGGCCATCCGGCTGCAGGCTAATGGCTTCGCCGTCCAGGATCAGGTCCCGGGCCGGAAGCGCGCGGGCTACCGTGACGAGCTCCGGCACGGCCGGGGTGACGTCCTTGAGGCTGCGCGAGTAGACGCGGACTTCGTCGCCCGATTTGTGGACCTGCACGCGCGCGCCATCTAGCTTGTATTCCAGCGCGGCTTCGCCGACGCAGGCCAGCGCCTCCGGAATATCGTCGGCTGACTGCGCAAGCATGGGCTGAACGGGCCGGAACAATTGGACATCGTATTGTTCCAGGCCGGATTCGCCGCGCTCCATCGCCGCGCGCGCCACTTTCGCGATGTCGCCCGCCAGCATGGCCGCGCGCCGGACACGGCCGGCAGGCAATCGCGCGGCTTTCGCGACCGCTTCGGCCATGATTCCTTCCAGCGCTCCCTGGCGCAGCTCGCCCGCGATTAACCCCGCCAGAAATGCCTGTTCGGCTGCGGTGGCGCGCGCAAACAACTTTTCAAGAAGCTCGCCGCGGCGGCGCTGCGATCCGGCTCCGCTGGTGGCGGTGATCTGTTCCAGGATGCCATCCACGTCCTGGACCTCGAGCGCTGGATCCGAGGCTGGGGAATGCCGCGCATCGCCTAGAGCCGCGTAGCCGATGCCGATGCGCCCCTGCCGCGTCAGGCCCGCCAGATACAGAACGACGATTTCGATCTCCTCGCCGCGAAGCTGCGCGATCAGCCGCGCCAGCAGATCGATTTTCTCCAGCCGTTTGGGCGTCTCGGCCACGCGGCGCGAGGTCTCCACCACGCTCGCGAACAGCATGCTTCGAGCATAGCTTGGCCAGGAGGCTTAGTTCAGGATTTGAATCTGTTGCGCCGTAGTCGCGCCGAGCGAGTTGGTGATCTGGACGGTGACATATCCGATATCGTTGGTGTTTCCCGTGACCTGGAATGTGGCCAGAAGCGAGAATGCTCCCCCGGCTTGTCCGCTGGCGAAATAGTTCTGGAAATCGCTCGCGGCGTTCACGTCGATCGCCCCTTGCGGCAGCTCGTTATCGTTGAGGTCGTAAAAAGTGAACGCCAGTTCGGACGCCGAGTAAGTGTTGTCAAACCCGGACACCGACACTTGGAGGGAGCCGAGCTCGCGGACAGCGCTCTCGCTGTCGAGGATGACGGAAGACGGAGGGATGGTCAAAGAGATCTCCTCGCTGGAACCAGTCTCCAAGGCGAGCGTAAACGTGATGGTTCCGGCCGTGGTTCCGGTTTGAAAGGCGATACTCTGCTGGCCGTCGATCATGGCTACGGAGGTGCCCGGCACGATGGTCACTGACGCCTGGCGCAACGCCCCCGAAAGGAATCCGATGGTCGGGTCATCGCTGACGCCGGCAACGCTCGACTGAAACGACATGGTGAGCGTACCGCTTCCGCTGATCCGGGAAGCGGAGCTGAGAGGGATGCTGAGGCTGTTCTGTTGCGCGCTTGCCCCGAGCGTGGAAGCCAGGACGATGGAGGCGCCGGGCAGCGGAGGGTCGAGACCCTGGCCTTGTAGTGTAAACACCTGCCCGTCGATTGTGAGCGTGCCCTGATACGACCTGTCGGCCGCCGGCGCGAACGTCACCTGAAACGTCTGCTGTTGCCCCGGCCCGATCTGCAGCGGAAAAGAGGCGCCAGCAGGCCCGCTAAATCCGGCGCCGGAGACCGTGACGGAATTGACGGTCAGAGGGGAACCATATGAATTGGACAATATGAAGCTTTGTGTTTGAGTCTGGCCAATGACCACCGAGCCAAAGTTCACTGCCGAGCCGGCCGCGATCGGCGTGGTCGCGCCCGAAACCGTCACCGTAGCGGATGCGGCGGCAGTTCCCGTCAAAGTGATGTCGATATTGTTGACCTGCAGGATCGCCGAATACGAGCCGAAGATGGTGGGCGTGAAATCCACGCAGAAAGTTTCCTCCTGGGGGCTAGGGCCTAAAAGCCCCGCGGCCCCAGCGCCGATCGTGAACCCTTCGCCCGCCAGCGACACCTCGATCCCGACCGGCTGACTTCCTGTGTTCTCCACCTGAAATTGCGTGGAAATCGTATTGCCCAACGTCGTCGAGCCAACCGAATAGGAAGAGCCCACAGCCGTTAGGGTCAGCCCAGAGCCGATGGGAGTGGCACACGAAGGAGTGCTGACTGCAGAAATCTGAAGTTGGGCGAGCGCGGCGAGCGGCACGAGCGCGATGAATAGGAGGGCGCGCCCGATCATCGCGATTGCTCCGGAAGCCAGTAGAATGCCTCGCGGCCCGTCGCGGTACGAATGGCGAACCGCGCGGGACTTTGGAGATCGGCGAGCTCCACCCAATCCCCGTTCATCATTTGTAGGGAGAATTTCGCCGGAAACGATGCGGGAAGACGTACCTCCGAGCCGTCCGCTCGGCGGATCACGATCGCGCCATCCTCCGTATAAAGCAAGCCGCCCGCGGCGAGCGGAAGAACGGGAGCGTGGATGCCGGGGAGCGCCTTTTGCGCCAGCGCTCCGGCGCCGTTCAACGAGACGTGCATCTCCCAAAGTACGCGCTCGCGTTCGACGATCAAGAGCACCTCCGCCGCGCTGGGAAACGCGATTCCGATCACAGCGTCAGCAGATTCAAGATCGAGCGGAATCGTCGTGAACTGCCCGCCGCTCCATTCCGTCAGGCGGTTGCCCGTACTCAAGTAGGCGAGCGCCGCGCTTCCGACGGGCGAAAAGGCGAATAGTGCGTCTCCCGCGGCCGCTTGGATGGAACCGAGGGATTTGCCCTGCGCATCGAACGCGACAAGAGATGAATCGGTTTTGAGGAACCCGAGCGATCCCGAAAACCCCGCATCCGCAACGCCTCCCGCGACCGCCGGTCCAAGCACAAAACTGCCGGCGACTCCGTACACCGGCCGTAATGCGCGCACGCCGTCCGTCATGAACCCCAGTTGCGGTGCAGCGATGGACGATTGCGCCCAACTCCCGACCGGCATCGCGAGAAAAGCCAGAATGCACGTCTCCCTGATGCAGATCTTCCTCACGGCTGGCTCACAATCACGGTGGGTGCGCCAATGCTGATCCCGCTATCGGCCGTAGTGGTGGAGTTCGATGACGACCGCGAACGCAGGAGCGCAAAGGCGGCGCCGCCCGCCGCCGCCGCTGCCACGGCGAACCAAATCCATTTGTGGCCGCCATGCGAGGCCTTGAATTCGCCTTGTCCGCCCGCGGTGAGCGCGGCGTGCTCGCTGATGTACTGCGTGCTGATGATCCCCGCGCGCGCCTGATCCTTCACTGCGGTGATGCGCACCTGGACCGGCCCCGTGGTGTTGTTCCACTTCATGCCCCAAACGGAAGCGCGGCCGTCGGGGCCGGTGGTGACCAGCTCGGTGCGCAGCCCCGAGCTGAACGTGCCCGTGGCGCCCTGGTCCGGAAGCCGAAAGCTGACCGAGGCCATGTTGACCGGCTTACCGGCCTCGTCGGTGAC
>JASHQT010000034.1 GCA_030039005.1 Bryobacteraceae bacterium | reverse complement strand
ATCGCCACGGGAGCGACAGGTTTTTTGTCGCCCGTGGATGGCGGTCAGGCGCAGGGGACCAACGACTTCACTTTTCAGTTCGACCTCAGCGCGCCTTCTTTAGTGGATCTTACGGGGTCGGCGAGCACCGACGAAGGCGGAATGGGTCTGTTCCCAACGTTCTCTCAGAATATGGCCTTTTCATTGATTGGGCCGGGGTTCGATTTGGATACCACCTCTCCCTCTTTTCCGCTTCCTCTGCTCCCTCTGTGTTCGGGTTGTTCGGGGAATTTCGGGGATACGTTTTTGCTCGCACCGGGTGTATACACTCTTACGGCCTCCGACGGCGATGGCATATTTGCACCAATCGGGATCAATGTTACGAACTCAGAGGACCTATCGTTGCAGCTCGACTTCACCCCGGTTCCCGAACCGCGTTGGGCTGCCATCCTCTTGTTGGCACTTCTCATGACCGCCGGCTGGGCGGTTCGGCGCCTTCACGCTCCGTACGTTTGATATTGGCGCATGTCAGCCTCTTTCCACGTCAACCCAAACCCCGGCCGCTGAAATCCGGCCGGAGCATTCCGCTGACCGCCTCGACCGCGCCATCGAATGCCATCTTCTCCAAGCGGACGTGGTCGAGGCGCTGACAGGCGCAACCCACATGGGCATGTACGGACGGTGACGATGCGCCGAGAGCGGCATCGAGTGCGCCTCGCAAAGCGCATCGGCCCGTAGGAATCCCGAAATGCCCTGGCACCGGGTGGCATCGGCCTGCAGCACGTCCACGGCTCCCGCGTCGAGCATGCCGCGAAAACACCAAGGGGCGTAGCCGTACTCACCGGCCGCGATGTCCATCCCCGGGGGCCCGGAATCGCGAATCAGACGCAGGCCGTCGAGATAGACACCGGTCAGCCGGCTCAAGTCCGCGCCAGGCCCCGCCGAAGTAGAGGAAGAGGGTACGGAGCGCACCAAGCGTTCAGGCGGGGAAATGGAAGCTTCCGGCTACGGGAAGAAAATCTTTTGGGATCTCAGCCGAAGGGACAGTAGAATAAGGGTGTTCAACGACAAAAGTGGCGCGGCCCGTTTCTACTTCACCGCGCCAGAATCAGAGGAGGAGAAGGTTGATGACTCACGCTTCTCTGTGTAAGAAGACGTACGAAAACAGGCTGTGGTTGCAGGCGTGGAAAATTTCCGAGCTGACTTCCCTGAGGGTCGCCGCGCTCTTGTCTTTCCTTGTCGCGTTCGCCGGAATGCTTCCGGCGATCACGATTACTACGACGTACTTGCCCGGCGCGACGGAGTACTCCCCTTATTCAGTGCAACTAGAAGCCAGTGGGGCTGTGGGAACTGTGACCTGGAGCATTGAATGTGACAACTGCGGCGCCCGGCCCGCCGTCTCCTCGCGGGTTGGCTCGCTTGTTAAGCCCGTAGATGGCTTGCAGCTTCCCCAAGGCCTCAGCCTCAATTCAGCCACCGGCGTAATCAGCGGAACTCCGACGCAAACCGGCAATTTCCCGTTCATTGTGACGGCAACGGACCAGTCCCCCTCATCGGGACCCGCGTCTCAGGCTCTTTCCATCATCGTATCGCCGTGCTCCGCGGCGCTTTCTCCGGCGTCTCCCCTGCCTGGGGCGGACGTGAACGTCGCGTACACGGCGGTCCAATTTATGGTGACGGGCTGCCCGGGATCGTACACGTTTTCAGAGCCTACCAGTGTGTTCAATCCAAACCCGTTGCCACCCGGATTCAAATTGACCTCGATCGGGACCTTTTCCGGCACCCCGACAACGGTCGGAACATTCACCTTTCCGATCATCATCACGGATCAGAACAATAACCAGACGTCGTTTCAGTACAGCATCACGGTGAATCCTCTGCCGACCGTCAGCACCAGCTCGCCGCTTCCGAACGGGCCGGTCGGTGTACCGTATTCGTTGCAGATCTCGGCTACGGGCGGCGTTCCGCCGTACGTGTTTTCGATCAACGACAACCCGCCCGGGATTACGATCACGCCGGCGGGCCTCCTCAATGGCACACCTTCCACTCCCGGGACCTACAACTTCCACATTGGAGTGACGGACAGCGTTCGAGGCCAAAGCGTGTCACCGTTTCAGGTGACGTTCTCCTCGGACGTTCCGCAGGTTCAAGTCACGCCGCAGAGCCTGACGTTCAATGCGAGTCTCAATGGTGGTCCTCCGGCCACGCAGGCTATCTCGATTGTGCCGGCCAGTGGAGCGGCGTCGCCGGTGACCTTTCATGTCGTAGTGGATAACGGGCAAACCGGTTCGGCCGCGCCCGGCTGGATTACCGTGACGCCGGCGGGAAACGTGGCGCCCAGCAGCGTCGTGGTCAGTGTTAATCAGGGCAGCATGGCCGCGGGAAGCTATCCAGCGCGTGTTCAGATTGTAGACAGCAATGGGCTTGCGACGGACGTGGCGGTGACGCTGAACGTCACGAGCGCATCCCCACAGCTCACCGTGGCTCCCTCCGCTCTCAATTTCACGGCTCGAAACGCCGCGCCCGGCACTCTGACCGAGCAACTGGCGGTAGCTAACAGTGGGCCCGGCACCGTCGCGTTCACGGCCTCGGTGGCGGGAGGGAGTGCGTGGATCACGAGCGTGACCGCGGGGTCGAGCAGCACGACACTCAACGCACCGGTTTTCGTGCAAGTGCAGGTGAATACCAACGGCTTGGCGGTGGGCGCGTATCAGGACGCGATTCTGCTTTCGTCGCCGGCAGGCAACGTCCAAGTACCGGTCTCTTTGTTTGTAGCGGCGAGCGGCCCGATCCTGGCATTGGATTCAACCGGCGTCCTGTTCCAGGCGATCGAAGGCGGGGGATCCAGCCAGACACAGACGGTCCATGTGTTGAACCTGGGTGATCCGGGGTCGAGCGTGAATTGGAACGCGAGCCTGGTGAGTGCCTTCCCTGGTGAAAGCGCGCCAACCTGGCTGAGCTTGCAGCCGTCGAACGGGACTGCTACCGGCAGCGCGCCGGGATCGTTGACGCTGGCGCTCACGCCCGGCGCGACCCAGCTCACACCGGGGCCGTATTACGCGATTGTAGAAGTGGCGGACAACAATTCGCTCAATTCGCCCCAGTACATCTCGGCGGTTTTGAATCTGGCCGCCAGCACGGCGTCTCCCATACCGGCCGTTACGCCGGGCGGATTGGTGTTCACCGCCGCGGCAGGCTCCACCAGCGCGACTCCATCCTCCCAACAGGTCCAGATCCAGATCAGCAGCGCTTCGGCTATAGCCTTCGCTGTGACGTCCACTACCGCCGATAACGGCTCCTGGCTCGCGGCGACACCGGCATCCGGCACGGCTAGCGGCCAGACAGCGGGCGCGGTAACCGTATCCGTGAACCCGTCCGGTATGGTGCCGGGCTTTTACACGGGCCAGGTGTTTATTTCGGCGGCGTCAGTGCTCGAATCCGAAAACGTCACGCTCATCGTCACGCCGGGCAATTCTTCGAATGCGCGTGCGGGTGTGGAGCCCCACGCCGCCGGTTGCACGCCGAGTAAGCTGATGATCACGGAGACTGGGCTGCCCAATGATTTCGCGGTACCCGCGGGATGGCCCGCCACGCTGATCGTCCAGCTCAATGACGATTGCGCCAATCCGGTTACGAACGGCAACGTGGTGGCGAATTTTTCCAACGGTGACGCGCCGCTGATCCTGGTAAGCGATCAGCTTGGCAATTATTCCGCCACCTGGCAGCCGGGAAACGTGAACGCGAGCATGGTGGTGACGCTTAACGCCGCCGCCAGCGGACTTGCACCGGCAGCCGCCAAGCTTTACGGCGGCATCGGCCCCAACCAAACACCGCCGCCGGTGGTTGCGCCCAACGGGACGCTGAACAATTTGAATCCGGTGGTGGGAGCGGCATTATCGCCGGGAACCATCGCGCAAGTTTATGGATCGGGGTTGGGCAGCACGCCGGTCTCCACCGGAAACGCGCCGCTGCCGGTGAATTTCAACGAGACCTTCGCGCTGATTGGCTCTGCCAAAGCCCCTCTGTACTTCTTGAGCAGCGGACAGATCAACCTCCAGATCCCCTTCGAGGTGACGGCGACCGAGCAATTGCCGATCGTGCTGAGCGTCAACAATGCGCTCACGCTGCCGCAAATGCTGGCCATCGTTCCGACGACGCCGGGCGTTTTGTCGATGGACGACGGACCCAATTCATCGAGCCCGCAGAACGGTGCGCATATTATCGCGCAGCATTCGTCGGATTATTCGCTGGTAACGAGCACGAATCCGGCGAAACCGGGCGAATATCTCATCATATACCTGGTGGGGATGGGCGCGACCAATCCGCCGGTGGCTTCCGGGGCCGCGAGCCCCAGTTTGCCGCCCGCGGCGGTGACATCGCAACCCACGGTCACGGTGGGCTCGCAGCCGGCGACGGTGGAATTCGCGGGACTGACGCCGGGATTTGTGGGGCTGTACCAGATCAATTTCCAGGTGCCGGCCGGAGCGGCGTCGGGCAGCCTGCAAGTGGATGTATCGCAGAACGGCGTAGCGGCGAATTCGACTTTGTTGCCGGTGAACTAATCGCCAAATCGCGAAGGCCGGTATGGGCCGAGCGACTCCACGCGCGCGCCATCCAGGATTTCGAGCGCGGCATATTGGCCGATCAGCGGCGCCAGCGTCACACCACTGTGCGCGGCCGCGATATACAGGTTCGGGCAGCGCTCGGCGAATCCAAGCACCGGGTATTCGTCGGCCGGCATCACGCGCTGGCCCAGCGTAACGCGCTCGATGGCCACGCCGCGGATTCCGGGCAGCACACGGGCAGCCTCGCGCAAGATGCGCTGGCCGTGTTCGTTGATGCTGGCGCTAGTAGCGTGCTCCAGCCCGTCGCTATCTGCGGTCCCCACACCAGCGACGACGCGGCCGCCCACCACCACACGGCCATCCAATTTCTGTCTGCAGTGCACCTGGGGCGCGAGCACCACGCGGTCGATCAGCTTGGGCTGCGGCCGAGTATGCACCAGCACACCGCGCGATTCCTTGAGGCGGACGTTGACGCCCGCGAGCGCGGCCAGCCGCTCGGTGGCGACTCCGGAGGCGAGAACCACGGTTTCCGCGGTCAACGAATTCTCGCCGCCACGGACTGAGCTAATGCGGCCGCCGTCGATCGCGAAAGCGTCCACTTCGAACGGATAGCGCACTTCGCCGCCCGCCTCACGAACCTGGCGCAGCAGGGCCTTCAAGGCATCCATGGGGTCCACTGCGCCTTCGAATTCCGAATGGCACGCGGCGCTGAAATCGCCCGGCGTGACGTTGGGCAACAAGCGGCGGAATTCCTCTTCGTCGATCAGATGCGCCGCGTAGCCCCACTCCTGGTGATGGCGGACCTGTTGGCGAAGATCTTCTCCCTCCACCGGGCCCACAGTCTCGCCTGCAGCCCACGCCACGCTTCCGCCCCACTGGACTTTCAACTCGCCGCCGAGCTCGGTCTCCAGGCGCCGCCATCCGGCCAGGCCGAGTTGATTCAAATCGAAGTAGCCGCGCGGACGCTTAGAGAATGTCGCGTTGATCCAGCCGAACGATTTTTCCGTCGCCCCGGCGCCCGGCCGGGCGGCTTCCACGATCGCCACTTTCGCGCCGCGCTTCACCAGATGGTAGGCGATGGACGCGCCGACGATCCCTGCACCGACCACAACGATGCGATTTGCGTCCACTTAAAATTGGTAACACAAGTACCCGCCGGTGATCGTGAACACGATGAATGTTAAAATTGAGTTCGTCCGCATGGAACGAGCCGGCAAGGCCCTCGCCAAACTCAAACTTTCCGCCGCCATTACACCCGACGAACTGGCGCTCGCCGCCTGGCCGGCCGCGGTGGGTGAGCGCATCGCTTCGCACGCGGTCCCGAAGGCTTTGGTGCGCGGGTGCCTGGTGGTGGAAGCCGAGGATGGGATGTGGCAGAAACAACTGTTTCAGTTGCGCTTCGCCATTCTCGCGAAAATCACCGAGTTGATCGGGAGCGGCACAGTCACCGATCTGGAGTTTCGCATCGCCCGCGCGGCGCCGCGCCGCCCTCCGCAACCGGCGCGGACTCACGGTGAAAACGCCGCCAATGACGAGGCCGACGGTATCAAAGATCCCATCCTGCGCATCGTATATAAGCAGTCGCGCCGGAAAACCCAGAAGAGAGCCAGCGCGTGAAAATTACCGAGACCGAGGTTCGCAACGTCGCCGACCTCGCGAACTTAAAGCTGACCGACGAAGAGATCGCGCGGCTGGCCAAGGATCTGGACGAAATCCTCACGCATATGGACGCGTTGAACGAAATCGACACTTCGCGCGTAGAACCCATGGCGCAGGTATTGTACGAGAGCGAAGAGACGGCCACGCTGCGCGCCGACCAGATCATCCCGCCCATCGGCAACCAGGCGGCGCTCGCCAACGCGCCGCTGGCCGGCAACGGCTATTACAAGGTGCCCAAAGTGATCGAACGATGAGTGGAACACGGGTGTTTGAACCACGGGTGTTTCAATCATGACCGGCGTCGCTAGCTTGACGATCGAGCAGGTGCAGAGAGGCCTACAAGCACGCGAATTCAGCGCCGTGGAGTTGGCGCAATCGGCGCTCGAGTTCGCGCGGGCCGAGAATCCCAAGACGAATGCATATCTGCATTTTTGCCCTGAGCGCGCGCTGGCCACGGCCAAACGAGTGGACCGCAAGCTGGCCGCCGGGGAAAACCCTGGGCCGCTGGCCGGCGTTCCCATTGCTGTGAAGGACGTGATCGTGACCGAGGGCGTGCGGACCACATGCGGCTCGCGGCTGCTCGAACATTACATTCCGCCCTACGATGCGACTGCGGTACGGCGACTGGAAGCAGCGGGCGCGGTGATCCTGGGCAAAACCAATTGCGACGAGTTTGCCATGGGCTCCTCGAACGAAAATTCGGCCTTCGGACCGGTGCGCAATCCGGCCGCGCTCGATCGCGTGCCCGGCGGATCGAGTGGCGGATCGGCGGCGGCAGTGGCGCAGGGAACGGCGGTCGTCGCGCTCGGCTCCGACACCGGCGGGTCGGTGCGCCAGCCTGCGTCGTTCTGCGGCGTGGTCGGCGTGACGCCCACCTACGGCCGCGTGTCGCGGTACGGATTGGTCGCCTTCGCCAGCTCGCTCGATCACATCGGCCCGTTCGGCCGCACGGTGCGCGACGCCGCGCTGCTGCTTGAAACCATTGCCGGCCGCGACGAATGCGACGCGACCTCGGCGTTCGCGCCGGTTCCGAGCTATAGCGCGCAGCTCGACGGCAAAGTCGCGGGACTGAAGATCGGGCTGCCGCGCGAATACTTCGAAAGCCTGGCGAGCGAATCGGGCGATCTGATTCACGCCGGAATCGAGAAGCTCAAAAAACTCGGCTGCGAAGTGCGCGAGATCAGCCTGCCCGCGACCAAATACGCGGTGCCTTGCTACTACATCATCGCGACCGCGGAAGCGAGCTCGAACCTGGCGCGCTATGACGGCGTGCGATATACGTCGCGGGCAGCCGAAGACACGCTGAGCGGCATGTATCGCGCCACGCGCGGCGCAGGCTTCGGCGCCGAATGCAAGCGCCGCATCATGCTGGGCACGTATGTTTTGAGCCACGGCTATTACGATGCGTATTATTTGAAGGCGCAAAAGGTGCGCGCGCTCATCGCCGAGGATTTTCGCAAAGCTTTCGCGGAAGTGGATGCGATCGTCGCGCCTGTCTCACCCTCGCCCGCGTTCAAGATCGGCGAGAAGGTGAACGATCCACTGGAAATGTATTTGTCCGATATTTACACCATCACCGGCGATTTGGCCGGGATTCCCTGCCTGAGCGTGCCCTGCGGCAAAACGTCCGCGGGCCTGCCCATCGGCATGCAAATACTCACCCGCCATTTCGACGAAAGCGGACTGTTTCGCCTGGCGGATGCTTTTGAAAAAGCCGGCGGGTTCGCCGGTCCCAATTGAATGATCGAGAGGAGAAAACTGTGGCATTTACCGTTCCCCCGCTGCCGTACGCGTTCGACGCGCTGGAGCCTTACATCGATGCAAAGACCATGGAGATTCACCACGACAAACACCATGGCGCTTATGTGACAAATTTGAATAAAGCGCTCGAATCCGCGCCTAATCTACAGACCAAGACTGTGGAAGAATTGCTGGCTAACAACTGCGCCATCGTGCCGGAAAATATTCGCACCGCGGTGCGCAACAACGGCGGCGGTCACATCAATCATTCCATGTTTTGGCAAATTCTGGCGCCGAGCGCCGGTGGCAGCCCGTCGGGCCACATCGCGAGCGCCATCAACTCCACGTTCGGCAGCTTTGACGGCTTCAAAGAGAAGTTCACCGCGGCGGCGACAGGCCGGTTCGGTTCCGGCTGGGCCTGGCTGGTGAAGAAAGGCTCGGCGATCGAAATTATTTCGACCGCCAATCAGGACAGCCCGGTGATGGACGGCGCATATCCCGTCATGGGCCTGGACGTGTGGGAACACGCGTATTATCTGAAGTATCAGAACCGGCGGCCGGAATACATCGCGGCCTGGTGGAGCGTAGTGAACTGGCCGGAAATCGAGAAGCGGTTTAGCTCGGCGAAATAGCCGATTGCGAGCGCGGGCCGACGGAGCGATGGGCTGCATTTCCCAGTTCCTTTTGGCCCGCGGTGCGGCCGCGCCCAGTTGTCGGGATGCGCGACTTCCCGTCGCCCCTACGACTTCCCGTCGCCCCTAGAGGGTCACATTTGCGGAGCTTTACAGTCGGCTACTTTGCTCTTGAAATCCGGCTCCGCCGGTGTTAAGCTATAAATGAACCGTGGATTGATTTAGGTTTCGCCGCAAGGCGCAGCCGGCTAATTGCAACCACGATAAAAAGTGCTAAAGGTGAGTCGGTCTTCACGAAACTAAACCCCCTGTGGCACTTGCCCAGGGGATTTTTATTTTGGGACCGGGTCGCCGGAGAGGATCATCGTGTGACGGCGTCTCTACCCTATCAGGCCGCCCTGTTTGGACGGGAGGGCGAACTGATCTCCCTCAGTATTGCAACGGAACCGAAGCTTTTGGAGGAACTGCTGGAGGCGTTGGCCTCGCTTGATTTTCCAGTGAATCCTCAGCTCTATCATCGGACGGCGGAGGTGCTGGTAGAATTCCCAGCGTATTTGAATCAGGTAGAGCGCGTTCGCGAAGCGCTCGTGCGATGCCGCCTGCCTGGCAGCGTGCATGTGTCGCGGCCCCGGCTTTCGTCTTAATCGACGGCGGCCAAACCAGCCAAGTAGGAATGGCTCAGAGAGTGGATTTGCCGGCGGCTGTCTTCGTGGCAGCCAGTTTGCGCTCCACCGCCTTCATCAACCGGATCTGGACGTCGTCGGGGATGGCCTGCGGCTCAACCCCTTTGTAAACCTTGAGGGTCTTTTGCGTGGTGTCCAGGATCACGAAGCAGTTAGGGCATTCGCTAATATGCCTCTCCAGCTTCACGCGCAGTTCCGCGTCCACGGTTGAATCCAGGTAATCGGCGAGCTCCTGCAAAAACTCTTTACAGGTAAGCAAAAACGTCATCCCCTTTCCGCCGGAAGAAGCGCGTTAGCCTCTCCCGCAACTGCAACCGCGCGCGCAGCAAACGGCTCTTGACCGCCGGCACCGATATGCCGAGTGTCTCGGCGGTCTCCTCAGTGCTCAATTCTTCGATGTCTCGCAGCACGAAAACGGTTCGGAAAGCCGGCTTAAGGCTCTCCACCGCTTCGTCCAGAATCTTAGCTAACTCCTCGCGGGAGTACTGCTGCTCGGGGTTATCTTCCCACACCGCGATTTCGCGGACCACGGTATCTTCGCCCGTATCGAGCGGCTCATCCAGCGGGACGGTCCGGTCGGACTTCCGCTTGCGCAGTTTCATGAGCGACTCATTCACGGCGATGCGGACAATCCAGGTATAGAACTTAGATTGCCCGTGGAAATCCCCTAAATGCTCGAACGACTTCATGAACGTTTCTTGCAGCACGTCCTCGGCGTCCGTATCGTTTTGCGTGATGTGTTTGGCCAGGCGGTAGATCTTGGGTGAGTACCGGTTCACCAGCTCATTGAAGGCCGCGATGTCGCCCTCGCGAGCCTTGGCCAGCAACCCGGACTCGTCGAACACCCCTGCTTCGGTGGTGGCAGGCATTCCCCTTCATGGTAGCACCGGGGTTACCAGACCCAGCCGCCGGATCAATGGGTGGATCACTCGGTTCGCAGCGCCTGCATCACGTCGATGCGCGCGGCGCGGGCGGCCGGCAGCAGCGAAGCGACCACCGCAGCGGCCAGCAAAACGATCGCGGACCCCAGCGCCGGCAGCACGCCCGGCATCCGGATATCGGGAAAATAACTGCCGGCCAAGCGCGCCAGCGCGAAGCCGCCCGCGGCGCCAGCAATAACCCCGATGATGGCCATCCAGGCACCTTCGCGCATCACACCCCAAACCAGACTTCGCGGCTGGGATCCCACCGCCAGGCGAATGCCGAACTCGCGCGTGCGCCCGCTGACCGAAAACGCCAGCACACCCGCCACGCCAACCACGGCGATCAGCAGCGCCACGGCCGCAAAGCCGCCGAACACCAGCGTATTCAGCCGGTCCGGCGTCAGCACTTCGGCGCGCACGTCTTCGAGCGTCGCCGCACGCTCCACCACCTGGTCGGCCGACATATCGCGAATGATGCGCGTAACTGGAGACACCAGCGCGTAAGGATTCGAATGCGCATGAATGAACAAGCGGCCTCCGCCCATTTCCTGATCCAGAGGATGATACACGTTCAACGCCGGTCCAGGCATCACGTGTTCGTCATCCATGTCGGCCACCACGCCGACGATCCGCCGCGGCTCAGCGCTGACGTCGATGAACTTCATCACCGGATCGGTCCACATCAAGTGGCGGTTCACGGCATCGCCCGCGGGGAACATGCGCTGCGCCAGGCTCTGGCTGACGATGACCACAGCTTCGCCCTTGGCGCGGTCGCGCGCGTCGAAATCGCGCCCGGCGAGCAGCGGAACGCCCAGCGCCGCGAAGAACCCCGGTGAAATGGTACGGAACTGCGCGCGCGGGTCCTCTTCGCCCGGCGCGCGGACGTGGCCGTCGACGGAGAACTGGAAACCCGGGCCATAACTGCCCGCATCGCGCCAGGGAACTACGGTGCCCACCGCGACGCTATCCACGCCCGGCAAGGCCTGGACGCGCCGGATGGTTTCCTTGTAGAAATTCAACACCTGGCCGGGCGTCTTGCCGTACGACATTACCGGAACGTTGATCGCGAGCACGTGATGCATATCGAATCCGGTCTGCACGGCTTCGAGCGCGAGCAGCGTCTTCAGCAGCATGCTGGCGCCAGCCAATAAAACAAAGCACGCCGCAATTTGCGTCACGACGAAAACGCGCTGTCGTGCGCTGGTGGCGCCGGTTACCCGCAGACTGCCGCTCGCGAGATTCAACCCGTGCGACGTTCCGGCCTCAGGCAGCCGCGGCACCAACGCCAGCAGCACGGCCGCAAGCACCGCAAGGCCCGCGCCCACCCAAAGCATGCTGGAATCTACGGTGAGATCGAGCGCCCGCACCGAAAACCGCGATGCGTAGCGAGCGAGAATCGCGACCATCGGTTCGGCGCTCAGCACCCCCAGAGCCGCGCCCGCGCCGCATAGCAGCAGGCTTTCGGCCAGCAGGGTGCGACGCAGCGCGCCGGCACTAGCCCCGAGCGCCGCGCGAACGGCCAGCTCGCCTTCGCGGCGCACGGTTCGCGCCAGAATCAAATTGGCGACGTTCGAACAGGCGATCACGAACACCAAAATCGACGCGGCCAGCAGCACCCACAACACGATTCGGGCGCGCGAGGTGATTTGATCGCGCAGCCGGACGGCGCTGATGCGGAAATCGGCTTTAGCCGGATATGTCTCGGGATGTTCTCGCAGGATGGTGCCGTGTACCGTGGCGAGTTCCGCGCGCGCCTGCTCCAATGTCGCGCCCGGCGCCAGACGCCCGAACAGCTCCGTCATGCGGTGCACACGCCCGGTGACCATGGTGGCGGAAAGATGATGCGGGCTGGTGACGACATTGGCGATGATTTCGGTCTCGGCCGGATAGGGAACCGAGGGTTCCAGCACGCCGACAATAGTGGCCGAGCGCGTGCCCAACCGCACGGTTCTTCCGATCACCGACGGATCGCCGTGAAGCGCGGTGGTCCAGAAGCGGTACGTGAGCACGACCGCGCCCGCGGCGGCGGGTCCGTCATCGCGCTGATCGAGAAGCCGGCCCAACACCGGGCGCAGTCCCATCACCTGGAAGTACGATCCGCCCACCACTCCAGCCTGGATTTCGCGCGGTTCTCCCAGCCCGACCATCGTGAAACCGATGGTGGAGAAATCGCCAAACGCGCTGATGGTCTTCACGCGCGATTGCAAGTCCCGGATTTCAGGCACCGAAAATGTTGCGTTGTCGATGCCGCTTCCACGCGCGCTTTGGCGGATGTAAATCAGGCGGTCTTCATCGCGATTCACCAGCGGACGCAAAAGGACGCCGCGGACCAGCGTGAAAATGGCGGCATTCGCTCCAATCCCCAGCGCCAGGGTGACGATCACGGCCGCGGTCAGGCCCTTGGTGCGTGTGAGCGAGCGGGCCGCGAATTTAAAGTCGTTCCAAAGGTTCACAGGGCCTCCATTCCCGCGGCGGGGAGCGACTACCGGGCCGCCATTTTCTCAAGTATAGTTCGAGGCTGCGGCGAAGTTGCAAAACCGGCGCATAAAGGAATACTATGGACTCGATCAAATTAGGGGCATCAAGAATGAAGATATTGCATGCATTGGCCGTTCTTCTGGCGGCGGGGGCGTTGGTGACTCCGGCGCTGGCGCACCATTCGTTCACCATGTTCGACATGACGAAACGGATCACGCTGGTCGGCACCGTCACCTCTTTCGAATGGACGAATCCGCATTCCTACATCGAGATCGACGTTCCCGACGAAAAAGGAACGGTGAAGCACTGGAGCATCGAGATGGGCAGCCCCAGCATTCTGATGCAAAGCGGCTGGAAGTTCAGCAGCCTGCATATGGGCGACAAGGTCACGCTGATCATCAATCCGATGAAGAGCGGGCAGAATGGCGGGTTCCTTTCCGAGGCCACGCTGCCGAGCGGAAAAGTGCTCACCAACGGACCGCGGCTGGGGCCGCCGCCGGCACAGAAGTGATCAGCGCGGGGAACCAGGAATGAAGTCGATCTTTTTTTCGTGCATGATGCTCGCGGCCGCGGTAGCAGCGCCACTCGTAACAATGACGCCCGCGCTTTTCGCCGCTGAATCGCCGGATTTCACGGGCATTTGGGGAATTTACCGCGGCGGACCGGGTGCGGACCCGGCGTTTCGCCCGCCCGCGCCTTCGCCGCTGGTCTTGAAGCCCGCCTACGATGGACCCTATCGGGCGCGCCAAGCTGAAGAAGCGGCGGCAGCGAAACGCGGCGAGCAGCTCGCCACTCCCGGCGCCGAATGCATCCCCTACGGCGTGCCAACCATGATGTCGGTGGCGATTTATCCGGTGGAGTTCATCCAGACACCTAGGCAAGTCACGATTATCGCCGAAGCATTCAGCGAAGTGCGCCGCGTTTACCTGGACCGTCCGCAGGAAAAGATCGAAGACGTTGCCCCGGGCTACTACGGCCGTTCGGTGGGCCATTTCGAAGGCGACACGCTAGTGGTGGACACCGTCGGGATCAAGCCGGCGGTGACGCTGCGCGGGATCCCACATAGCCCCGAAATGCGGGTCACCGAACGTATTCGGCTGCTGGCGCCCGATATCCTGCACGATCAAATTACAATTGAAGATCCGGTGGTGCTGGAAAAGCCGTATACGTACACCGTGGCCTATAAGCGCATGCCCAAAGATTACGAAATGGTGGAGTTTGTGTGCGACAACAACCGCGAATATGTCGACTCGAACGGCATCGTGCGCCTGAAACTACACGATAAATAGATAAGGAATTTAACGATGCAGAAGCGATTATTTGTCACCGCAGCGGCCGGGCTCACCCTTGCCGCCCTTGCCGGGGCCCAATCCACGGCGCCACCGCCGCTGACGGCGCCGCCTTCGCAAATCGGAGCGCTGGCTCCCGAGAATCTGGAGAAGTCGCGCCCCAAACCTCCTTTCGACATCACGGGCACATGGCTGCACGCTTTCAGCCGCGACAATCCGTTCACGTTTTCGCCGCCGCCGGGCGCCAAGCTGACAGCCGAAGCCCAGGTGCAGTACGACGCCGCGAAGAAAGCGCGCGCCGAAGGCAAGGCTTATCACGACGACATCGGCGCCTGCTGGCCGGCCGGGATGCCTTTGATCATGACGCGGGTGTGGCCCATCGCGATGGTTCAGAAGCCGACCGTCATTTTTATGATCAGCGGCTTCATGAACAGCGTCCGCATCATTTATCTGGACGGCCGTAAGCATACCGATCCCGACATTATTATTCCCAGCTTCAACGGCGAATCGATCGGGCACTGGGACGGCGACGCGCTGGTGGTGGACACCGTCGGGTTCGTTAACGACCATCACTGGCTGGAGAGCGGCATCCCGCTCAGCGACCAGACCCACATGGTGGAGCGCATGACCATGCTGGACGGCGGAAAAACGCTGCAGATCGAATACACGATCAGCGATCCCAAGGACTGGGAGGGTGAGTGGAAATGGACCAAGCGCTGGAAGCGCCAGGATGAGACGGACATCACTGAAGCGTCGTGTCTTCCCGATTTGAATGCGCATATGCCGAGCGTGACTTCGAAATCGGTGAATATCCGTTAGCACAAGAAATGATTTTCGTTAAAACGAAGGGAAATTTATGAGAAGCTACCTGGTGGCGTGCAGTTGTGCGATCGGCCTCGCGATGGCCGGCTCGGCGTTTGCCCATCATTCGATGGAAGGTTTCGACCGCGCCAAGAACGTGACGCTGGTGGGAACGGTGAAGCAGTTCAAGTGGGCGAATCCGCATTCCTGGATTGAGCTGGAAGTGCCGAACGATAAAGGCGGCGTGGACGATTGGAACATCGAGATGACGGCGCCGTTCATTCTGGTAAAGGCGGGCTGGAAATCGACGTCGCTGAAGCCGGGCGATAAAGTCACCGTCGTCGGCCACCCGCAAAAAAGCGGCGAGCCCGGGGCTCTGTTCGTTTCGGTCACGACCGCCAACGGTCAGACGCTGACGGACCGGCCGCTGGCGGCGCCGGCAGCCAAGTGAAAACTCATTTCCTTCTCGCGATTGCGCTCGCCGCGATCCCGGCTGCGCCGGTTGCGCAGGCCGCCGCGTGCGACCGCGAATGTCTCGGCGGTTTCGTCACGCAATATCTGAACGCGATGCTTTCGCACAGCCCGAGCTCGCTGCTACTGGCAAGCAACGTCCGGTTCACCGAGGACACAGTGGAGACGAAGGTGGGCGACAGTCCGCTGTGGAGAAATATCGCGCGGTTGACGCCGTACCGGCTGGACGTTTTAGACGTCAAAGAAGGCGTGGCAGCGTCCTATATAGTCGCCCAAGAGGCCACCATGCCGGTGCTGGCGGTGCTGCGGCTCAAAATCGCGGATGGAAAGATTTCCGAAATCGAGACCCAGGTGACGCGGAATAAGACCGAGGGTTCGCTGTTCAAACCGGAAGCGCTGAAATCGCCAAGCGCCGGCATGCTCCAATTTGTCGGCGATGCGGAACGCAACTCGCGCGAAGATCTCATCCGCATCGCCAAGCTCTATCCCGCGGGCCTGAAGGCCGGGAGTTTCGTCGCGGTCGGCGTACCGTTCGCCCAGGACGCCTATCGATTTGAGAACGGCAACCTGATGGCTGGACCCGGCTGCACCTTCATGAAGGGATGCGAAGACATCAAGGGCCAGCACATTCCCACACTCTCGGGAATTCAGGTGCGCGTCGCCGCGGTGGATGAGTACCTCGGCATCGTGGTTCTGCGCATGGATTTCGGCGCCGGTTCCACGCGTGTCCCAGGTGATGCGCTGATGGTGTGGGAAGCGTTCAAGATTTACGGCGGCCAGATCCACGCCGTGGAGGCGTTCATGAAGAACATGCCGGCCGGGACGCCATCAGGCTGGGACGAGCCAAACAAGTAGCGGGCTGGGCGCTCGGGCTTGGGGCGTGTAGACGCTCGGACGCTATCATATGTTATGCGCCGCTCTCTCCGAAGTGCATCTCTGTCCGTCATTCTGGCAACCGCCTGCTTCGCGCAGTCCAAGAAGATCGTTCATAGCGACAGCGACCTGCCACGCTTCACTTATCCTGTCCATGGAAACGTGGCGGATCTACTGCGCCCGGACTCCCAGGCATTTCCCGCGTTCGCCGCCAAGGTCCAGGCCGATCTCGAGACGATCTTCCGCGACTATCAAATCGAAGACAAAGCCACGCGGCGCGAACTTCTCGGCGCGCGGCTTTCGTTCGAGGAGCTGAACGGCCAAAATCGCCAGGGCCTCAAGACCATCGACGAGATCCGGGCCCTGGAAGACAAGCCGGACGCCAAGCTGATGGCCGACATGACGGAGCAGGCGCTTCTGGAGGCGCGCATCGATTCCGGCGCTCGCAGCGGTCCGGCGCTCGATGCGGCGTTCACCAAGCGCTACCAGGAAGCGGTCAATGCCCTGCCCTGGAACACCGTGCAGGATCGCATCAAGGAAACCAAAGGACGCGTGGAGATTCTGAGCCTTGCTCTGCTCGCCGGCGGCCTGGAGACCGACGTTCAGCCCATGGTGGATAAATCCGGCGCCGTGGATAATCAAACAGCCTGGGGGCTGCTGGGTGCCCGGCGCACGGCGTTGGATCTCCTTCCGCTCACCGGCCGCATGTCGGAGACGCTTCAAGCCTACGTGCTCAAGAATTCCGTGATGAGGCCGGACATCTGGGCGGCGCGCGATGTAACGCTCACCGCGAGCGACAAGCTGACGCCTGTTTTGATCGGCATCTGGGATGCAGGCGTGGATGTGAGCGTCTTCCCGAACCAGCTTTACACCGATCCCATCCCGGGCTGGCACGATCCCCATGGCCTGGCGTTCGACGATCAGGGCGGCCATTCGAACAGCCTGCTTCTGACCATTCCCGACAGTTTGCGGAAGGAATACGCGTCCTTTCTTCCCACGTTGAAGGGGCTGGAGGATCAGTCAAGCGCCGTGGACACCCCGGAAGCCGCGGCGTTGCGCCGGAAGATGGCGGGCATGCAGGCGTCCGAAGTGCGCGCGATGTTCGAGAAGATGAAGTTTTACGACCCCTACATTCACGGCACACACGTCGCCGGGATCGCGACTCATGGCAATCCGGCCGCTCGCTTGGTGGTGTTGCGCTTCAACGATCAGCTTCCCGACCTCAAGTTCACCCCGACAGTCGCCTGGGCCAAGAGGCTGGCTGACGACTTTCGCGCGATCGGCGAATATTGCCGCACCCATCACGTGCGTGTGGTGAACATGAGCTGGGGCGATCAACCCAGTGAATTCGAGACTTGGCTCTCCAAGACCGGCCAAGGCCAGGACCCGGCGGCGCGCAAGAAGATGGCGTTGGAGCTGTACGAAATCTGGAAAGCGGGGATCGCGGATGCCCTCAAGAGCGCGCCGGACACTTTGTTCATTTGCGCGGCGGGCAATTCCGACAGCAACGCGGGCTTTGTCGAAGACGTCCCCGCTTCGCTGCACTCGCCGAACCTGATCGCCGTGGGCGCGGTGAATCAGGCGGGCGACGAAACGTCGTTCACCAGCTATGGCGACACGGTGGTGGTGGATGCGGACGGATACAACGTCGAAAGCTTCCTGCCCGGCGGAACGCGCATGAAGCTGTCCGGCACATCCATGGCTTCGCCGGGGGTGACGAATCTGGCCGCCAAGCTGATTGCGGTGAATCCGGCGTTGACGCCCGGGCAGTTAATTACGTTGATCAAGGACGGTGCAACGCCGAGCGCCGACGGCCGCCGGCGATTGATGGACGAGAAGCGCTCGCTGGCGTTGCTCCGCGAACGCGCCAGCCGTTAGCGAGGCGTTCCGCGCTTCCTGGAGCATCTTTCCACGCAATTTCTTGCCGCACAGAGCGTCATACTGGGTTGGAGGCGCGCATGAATCAAAACCCCGACCGAGAACTCGAGAATCGCTGCATCAACACGATCCGTATCCTGTCCGCCGATGCTGTGCAAAACGCCAACTCCGGACATCCCGGCTTGCCCATGGGCGCGGCGGCTATGGCCTACACGCTATGGACGCGCTTTTTGAAACACAATCCCCGCAATCCGCAGTGGTTCGATCGCGACCGGTTCATTCTCTCGGCCGGCCACGGTTCGATGCTTCTCTATAGCCTGCTGTTTCTCACCGGTTACGATCTCCCGCTCGACGAACTCAAACGCTTTCGCCAGTGGGGCAGCAAAACGCCGGGCCATCCCGAGCGGCATGAAGCTCCGGGCGTGGAGGTCACCACCGGACCGCTAGGCCAGGGTTTCGCCAACGGCCTGGGATTCGCGATCGCGGAAGCGTGGCTCGGGGCACGCTACAACCGCCCCGGACACAAACTGATCGATCATTACACGTACGCCATTTGCAGCGATGGCGACCTGATGGAAGGCGTGAGCCAGGAGGCCGCATCGATCGCCGGACACCTGCAGCTAGGCAAGCTGATTTACCTTTACGATGACAATCACATTTCGCTCGCGGGGTCCACGGATATCGACTTCACCGAAGACGTGGCCAAACGCTTCGAGGCTGATGGCTGGCACACGCGGCGAGTCGCCGATGGAAACGACACCGAAGATGTCGCGCGCGCCATCCAAGAGGCACAAGCGGAGACCGAGCGGCCTTCGTTGATCCTAGTGCGGACGCACATCGGCTATGGCAGCCCGCACAAGCAGGACAATTTTTCCTCGCACGGCAGCCCGCTCGGCGAAGACGAGCTAAAGGCCACCAAGGCCGCCCTCGGCTGGCCGACCATGGACAAGTTCTATCTGCCGCAGGACGCCATGGATTATTTCCGGCAGGCAGCGGCCCGAGGACCGCAACTGGAAGACGAATGGAAGAAGAAGTTCGAAGCCTATAAGAAGGACTTTCCCAAGGAAGCGGCCGAATTCGAGATGCTGCTCGGTCCCACGCTTCCCGAGAATTGGGCCGCCGATCTTCCGCAGTGGAAGCCCGGCGATAAGCCCATTGCCACGCGGGCCGCGGGTGGCGCGGCGCTGAACGCACTCGCGAAAAACATTCCCAATATCATCGGCGGATCGGCCGATCTGAATCCTTCGACCGATACGGCGCTCAAGACCTGGGGTGACTTCCAAAACGCGGAGGCCTTTGGTCCGGGAACGCTCGGCGCCGTCGGCGGGGTGTGGAGTTACGCGGGACGAAATCTCGCGTTCGGCGTGCGCGAGCACGCCATGGGCGCGGCGGTGAATGGCATGGCGGCGCACGGCGGCGTGATTCCCTTCAGCGCGACGTTTTTCTGCTTCTCCGATTACATGAAGCCCGCGCTTCGCCTGGGTGCTTTATCAAAGCTGAAGGCGATTTATGTATTCACGCACGACAGCATCGGTCTCGGCGAAGACGGGCCTACGCACCAGCCGGTCGAACATCTGGCGGCGCTGCGCGCAGTGCCTGGATTGACCGTGATCCGGCCTGCCGATGCGAACGAAACCGCCGAAGCGTGGGCGGTCGCGATCCAGCGCAACGATGCGCCCACCGTCATGGTCCTGACGCGCCAAGCCGTGCCGCATCTCGATCGCAGCGGCGCGAAAGAGCCAGGCGTCGCGCGAGGCGCCTATATTCTCGCGGACTCGAGTGGCGCGCCGGACGTGATCCTGATCGGCACCGGTTCCGAGGTTCAGTGGTGCGTCGAAGCGCGGAAAAAGCTCGAACAGCACGGCGTGAAAGCACGCGTGGTCAGCATGCCGAGCTGGGATTTGTTCGCCGACCAACCGGAATCGTATCGCGAGTCCGTTTTGCCGAAAACGATCAAAGCGCGCGTGACCATCGAGGCCGCGTCGCCGCTGGGCTGGCATCGCTGGGCGGGCGATGAAGGCGTGGTGATTGGAGTGGAACGTTTCGGCGCTTCCGCGCCCGGCGAAGAGGTGATGCAGCACCTGGGCATTACGGCCGAACACGTCACGAGCGCGGCGTTGCGCCTGCTGGGCCGCAAAGCCGAAGCGGACGCGACTTTGGTGTCTGTTTAAGGACGCCCGCCCAGGCGTTCCTTGCCTAAGGCCGCTCGGTACAGGGTGTCGATCTAGATCGGTGGATCGCGCGGCAACACAAACCCCAAAGCCCAAACCACTAAAGCATTGTTTTAATCAAGTCGATAGCAGAACGTGTCCGCAGTACCAGCCGAAACGTTAACTCCTGTAGTGTCTTTTGGAAGCATGTCCTGGCCGAGACGAATTTCAGGCGGGTTGGCTGTTCTCATCATTCTATTGGGGTGCACTGCTCTGGCCGGATGGGCGCTGGCCAGCCCATTGCTCACCGAATTGTGGGCCTCTCTGCCGCCCACGATGCCCGCGACAGCGGCCGGTCTCGTCGCGGCCGGGCTCGCCCTGCTGGCCCTGGTATTCACCTATCCGCATTGGACCATCTTTTCGTCAGGAATCCTGGCGAGGTCGCCGTTTCTTGGCATGACCGGAGTGCTGGTCGCGGCCGTCGGCGCGGTATGCGGCATCGGTACGCTGTGGGGTGGCGTCGACACATTTGTATTCGGAACTCTGGACCGAGTCGCGCTTCCCACCGGTGTCGGTTTGCTGCTTCTCGGGGCCGGTCTCATGGCCCTGGCTTTAGATTTGATTGAACCGGGCTGGAACGAATTGTGGGCGCCGTTCGGCGCCGGGCTTTTCGTTGCCACGGTAAGGTTCGGCCTTTTGCAGACCTTCTCCGCCCGGAAGCAGACATCTTTGTCGTGGGCGGTTACGATTGCTGGGGCACTCTTTGGAGCCGTGGTGTTTAGTGTCTTCGTCCATCTAGCGCTGCAGGCCCACCTGCAACGGCGCGCGCTCAGAGCCATGAATCGCAGGCTGGAAGATGAAATGGTGGAGCGCAAACGCGCGGAAGAAGCGGCGCAGGCGGCCAATCGAGCCAAGAGCGAGTTCCTCGCGAACATGAGCCATGAGATTCGGACGCCGATGAACGGCATTCTCGGATTGCTCGAACTGACGCTGGAGAGCACGCTCGACGCCGAGCAGCGTGACTATCTGGAAACCGTCCGGGAGTCGGCGAATGGGTTGATGACCGTGATCAACGACATCCTTGATTTTTCGAAAATCGAGGCCGGAAAGCTGGCTCTGGAGACCGTGAATTTCTCGCTGCGGGACAGCCTGGCCCACATGTTGAAACCTCTGGCGGTTCGCGCGGAACAGAAAGGCTTATACCTGGAGTGGAGCGCCGGTTCGGACGTGCCCGATTCCGTTGCAGGCGATCCGGTCCGGCTGCGGCAGATTATTGTGAACCTCGTGGGGAACGCCATCAAATTCACCAGCACGGGCGGCATCAGCGTGCGGGTGGAAAACGAATCCGTGGCGTCCGGTCACAGCGCCGTTCGGTTCCGGGTGAAGGACACCGGGATCGGCATTCCCGCCGAGAGGCAGCAGGAAATTTTCCGCTCGTTCACCCAAGCCGATAATTCCATCACGCGCAAATACGGCGGCACGGGGCTGGGACTTACCATTTCACACCGGTTGGCCGAGATGCTCGGTGGACGGATGTGGGTGGACAGTGCGCCAGGGGTGGGCAGTTCCTTCTATTTCACGGTACGCTTGGGTGTTCCGCGAGAGCCAGCCGGCGAGGCCGCCGCGCTGACCAGGGCCTCCTCCTCGTCGGTATAGCGGCACTCGAGCAGAGTCACCGCACTGGCGTCTGTTTCTTTGCTTTCGCGCGAAGCACTTGCCGGAACTGCCCGCGGCGGGGAGACGCGGCCGAGCCGTACTCTGGCGGTGATGAATCCCCAATTACTTCCTCAAGTAGCCGAAACACTGCGCAATGCGCACCATCATCATCTCGGCATCACGGCGCGGCCGCCCCGGCCGGCCAACGCTCCTCCCGCCGTCCGCCTGGAGCGGCCGGATATTCACGCCTTCAGCCGCGCAATGGATCGTGCCAAAGCGCAGTGGCCCGCCAGCGATCTCTGCCTGATTGGTTCTTACGGCGCCGTGGGGCCGACCAACATCGACGATCCCACTGACACCCTGCCCGATGGATTCCTCCAATTTCTGGATCCGGAAGTGCTGTTGCACATTCCGGTCGGCGATCCGGAAGACCAGGGCGACCAAATCGACTGACGCAGCTACACCGCCCGGCGCGCCATGTCACTATAGTTGTGTCTATGACGCCATCCCATCCCGCGCCGAAGTTTCAGTTACTCAACACCAACGACTATCGCGAGAGCTACGCCAACAGCGTGCAGATCCGCGTGAATCTTTGGGACTTTTTCCTGATGTTCGGCACCGTAAACCAGACGTCTCCCGATTCGGTCACCATCAACAATTTTCAGGGCGTGTACTTGAGCCCGCAGCAGGCCAAGGCCTTGCTGAACGTTCTCACACAAAACCTCTCGCAGTACGAAGCGACGTTCGGCGAGATCAAACTGGAGCCGCAGGCGGGCAATACCGGGGCGATTCAGTGAACGCCGCCAGGGCGGTGCAATGAAGACCGGCGCGATCCGGTAAAAAGATGCAGGCGGCCCGGCCACCAACGCGCGAGCAGTCCGGTGCTTCGCCCGGTGGCGCCCCGCATTCCTTCGGCATTGGGACGCTCCTCATTCCGGCCGCTCTGGCGGCGATTGTTTTTCTCGCGCATTTTCCGTACTTCGGGCTGCCGTATTTCTGGGATGAACTCGGCCAGTTCGTCCCCGCGGCTCTCGACATTCTGCGCGACGACGCCTGGATCCCGCACTCCACCGTGCCCAATTCGCACCCGCCCGCGGTGATGGCCTATCTGGCGCTGGTATGGCGCATCGCCGGCTATTCCATCGTCGCGACGCGCCTGTCCATGTTGGCGCTCGCCTCGGCCGGCGCGATCCTCACGCTGATCCTCGGACGCGAGCTCTCGGGGAGCCGCGCGGCGATTCTGGGCACTGTGTTCTTGCTGCTCGACCCCTTGTCTTACACGCAATCCATGCTGGCGCAGCTCGACATGCCGGCCATGGTCTTCACTTCGCTCGCCCTGCTCTTGTTTTTGAAGGATCGCCACCTGGCGGCGGCCGCGGCCGCTACGGTGCTGGTGCTGGCCAAGGAAACCGGCGCGATCCTGCCGTTGATCTTCATCGTGGTTCTATATCGCGATCCGGCGCGCAGGCGATACGCGTTGTATTACGCGGCGCCCTTCGCCGCGCTCGCCATTTGGTTTTTTGCGCTCTGGCACACTACCGGGCATCTGTTCGGCGATCCCGGTTATACGCATTACAATATTGCCTACGCGCTGAATCCCGTGCGCGCCTCCGTCACCATCCTGCGCCGTCTTTATTATCTGTTCGTCGCCAATTTGCGTTGGGTGGGAACGGCCGCGATCATCGTCGCCTGGTGGCGCCGCCACCTTTACGCCACGCGTGGCTGGAGGATCGTCTGGTGTTTTGTTGCGGCGCATGTCCTGCTGGTGAGTCTGCTGGGCGGTGCGGCGCTCGAACGCTATTTGCTGCCCGTTCTGCCGCTCGTATACATCGCGGTGGGCGCAGCGCTCGAATCGCTGCGGCCCGGCTGGCGCTACGCGGGGATGGCGGCGCTCGCCGCGGGACTGCTCAGCGGGCTGTTCGTCAATCCGCCCTTTCCGTTTCCTTACGAAAACAATCTGGCGCTCGTGGATTTCGTCGAGCTCCATCGTGCCGCCGCGCGTTTCCTCGAGCAAGCTTATCCCGCCAAGACGATCTTCACCGCGTGGCCGCTGACGGAGGCGCTGCGAAATCCGGCGTTCGGTTACGTCGGCCGCCCGCTGAAGGTGGAGGAAACCTCCGACCTCCGGGTTTCCACTTTGGACGCCCTTCGCGCGCCGTCACTTGACGTTCTGGTTCTTTACTCGCGCACTTGGGAGCCGGACTGGGGCGTCCTTAAATGGCCGGCGGTTCGCGAATTCTTGAGCCGCTACTACGAATATGAACGCCAGATGACGCCCGCAGAAGTCCAGCGCCGCTTCGGCCTGTCACCGGTCCGGCGCTGGAGCCGGCGCGGGCAGTGGATCCAAGTATTCGCACGGTGAAGGCCGCACGCTTTACTTTTCTTTACGACTGGGCTCTACGTTTTTCGTTCTTGGCGCCCGGCTGCGAGCCGGTGGGCTTTTTGGGAGGGGTCTGTTGTTTGCGCAGCAGCCGGTTCACGGCCCGGATCAACTGCGATACTTCGTTGGCGCTCTTCTGGAGCACAATGTCGGCGCCGGTGGACGCTTCATCCAGACCGAGCGTATCGGCGAAGCCGGAAATCAAGATCACGGCCATGGAAGGGTGCAGCTTGCGGAGCCGGTCGATCAACTCGATGCCGTTCATCTTGGGCATCTTGTAATCGGTCACCACGACGTCGAAGACATGTTTGCCGCACAACTCCAGCGCTTCTGCCGCCGTGCCGGAGGTGTGCACGCGGTGCCCCAGTTCTTCGAGCACGCTGCGGCGCGCCGCGAGTCCCAAACAATTGTCGTCCACTAAGAGAATCCGCCCGGAGGGATGCGAAGAAGGTGAGTTGGCCATCGAGACCCATCGAACGTAACAAAGCTGTCATCGCACTGTCAATGAATTTCTATCGGCTTGCAAATTCTTGAGATCGAGTGCTTGACTTCGCGCGTGGCGAGTCAGCTATTCCACCGGCCGCGGCGCCGTATAACCGTCTTTGGCGACGATTGTGTATTTCACCGGCTTGCCTTTTTCCGTGATGCGCATTTGATCGCCGGTGGTCGGATCCACTAACTCGACTTTGATCTTGCGGAACTTGCCATCTTTGGCCTGATTGGAGGGCCGATAGGTGATGGTGTATTGGTTCCGCAGATAGAGGTTAATGCTTTGGAAGATGCCCGGGTACTCCTGAAGAAAGCGCGGGAAAAACGCTTGGCCACCGGTTTCCGCCGCCATGGTCTTCATTTCGTTATCGGCCTGCAGAAAGTCCATATACTGGCTGCTGCTCATATAAGGCTCAGCCTGGATGCGCAGCGCTTGCAGTAAACTGAACGCGTAAATCGGTACGCCCGCTTCCTGGATCGCTTTGCGCGCTTTATCCCAGGTCAGTTTGCTGAGTGTGTCGCGGCCCGAAGCGATCAGCAGGATGGCCTTGCGCCCGGGAATGTTCGCCATGCGCTGTTCGGTGTCCACTACCGCATCGAACATGCTGGACTCGGAAAATCCGGGGATGCGCAGCCGCTGCAACTCGTACTGCAGCTTGTTTTGATCGTTGGTGAAATCGCACAGAATCTCCGGACGCAGATCGTACGCCACCACGGCCACGTAATCCTGCGGCCGAAGGGTCTGCACGAAACCGTAAGTAGCGGCGAGCGTTTGATACCAACCCGAGGACCAATATTGTTGGAACTGCGCGTTGAATTCCACCACCAGGGCGATGGTCATCGGCGCGTCGCTATTCATGTTGAACGTGGCGATCTGCTGCGGAACGTTGTCTTCGAGCACCCGGAAGTTGGTTTTCGGGATTCCGGGAAGGAATTGGCCTTTGTTATCGACCACCGCCACGTCCAAATCCACCGTCGTCACGTCGCTGCTGAACGTGGGTGCGTCCGCCGGTAAATCCTTCCCCTTGCGGCTGTACTTGGAGGGGATTCTCGGCTCGTCGGAGGAGTCGTCGTTCGCTGCCGGCGCGTTGTTGGAGTCAGCGGCGGGAGGTGGAGCTGGCGCGGGCGCGGCGGAATCGGTCGTCGATGTGTCGGTGGTGGAAGTATCCGGCGGGGGTGAGTCGTAGGTGGGGGTTTTCTTTCGCGGCTTGGCCACCGTCTCCGAAGAATCCGACCCGGGGTCCTGTTGAGCGCGCGCCACACGAAACGAAAGTGCGCCAAACGCGAGCAATGCGGCGGCAGCAATACCGGCCTTCAAGTATTTCATACGTTCACCGCTTCGAGCTGATTCGAACCGGGCAGCTTGCCGCGAAGTGCGAGCGCACCGCCCATGCAGTCCATTTTAAACCTTCAGTTGACGTTGGGTCCGCGGCCGCGCCCCTGCTTACGAAGGTATACCTGAAATTTCTTCTTCGCGCGACGCAGTTTCCAGTCGGTATACTGCCGGCGGATGGGCCCCACGGGATCGAACTGAATGTGCGGTGTCTTCAAATAGAGATAGCCGAAAAGCAGGCCGCCCAAGTGAGCGAAATTGCTGACACCGTTATTGACGCCGAACGAACTCAGGAACGCGACCGCGCCGATGATCATGACGAAATACTTCACCTTAATCGGAATCAAAAATCCCCACAGGATTTCGCGATCCGCGAACAAGATCGCGTAGACCATGAGGATTCCGAAGATGGCGCCGGAGCTGCCGATGGTGGGAATGTTCGGATTGCCCCAGGGCAAAAGATAATTCGCGATGATTACGCAGATGCCAGCCCCGATCGCGCAGAAGAAGTAGAACTGCACGAAGCGGCGAGTTCCCCAGATGCGTTCGATGTCGGCGCCGAACATCCATAGCGCGAGCATGTTCCAGATAATGTGGCCGAAGCCGCCGTGCAAAAAGGCGTACGTGACAAGCTGCCAAATGGAAAAATACTTGACAACGTCCACCGGGGTGAGCGCCAGATAGGCCAGTGGCCGGTCCAGGCGCAGAAGCCCGGCAAAGTAGCCGATCACGAAGATGGCGACATTGCTGATCAGCAGCCATTTGACGCCTCGCGGAAACCCCGGAATGTAGAATGCGCCGATGGATCGCGTTCTGCTGCGGTAGGACATGTAACTGAAGACCCGCCTAAAACTCAGAATATCAGAACGGGAGTTAGTTTTCCTCGGAAAACTTGCTCGCGCGCGAGCCCCACGCAATGAGGGTGGAAGAGAGCATCTTCAGCGCGATGGACAAGGCAATCCACACTTGCCAATGGGAGAAAAAACCATCTGCAATGAGGAATGCACCGGCCCATCCGAGGTCCGCGCACACGCGCCACACTCCCATCACGAATGCGACGACTGCCGCGGGTGTGAGCAGCGCGATGAGGGTGTTCGCCAGTTGACGGCTGAAGATTTTTGCAACCGGGACCAGCAGCGTCGCGGATCGAAACTGGGACTTTATAGTGCGCTCTGAAGTATTTGCAACGGCGCCGGATGGAGCCGACACCGCCGGTTGGGGCGTCAGTTGAACCTTGAAGCCTGCCATGTCGAAACGTGCCATGTCCTGCGGGACCTCTACTCCCAACCGATGCACGAGTCCTTCCAAAGTTTCTAGGAATCCGGCGCGAGCGTGGGTGCGAGGCGATCACGGGTTAGGCTGTGGAGCTCTGTTCCCGCGGTATTCACACTGCACTCAGACGATGCAGCCGGTGTGGCGCCCTGCCACAGGCGTGCAGTACTTCGGCCGGCGACGGAACTGACTGAACCGGTTAGTAACCGGAGTTGGCCAGCTCTTGTTCGGGTTCGTCTACCGAATCCGGAAGCATCAGGTGTGATTTTCCGTACCGATTGAGCAGCGTGGCCGCGAATTGGAGAGACCCTGCGAGCGTCATCCAGACTTGCCAGTGAGAAAAAAGGCCGCTTGCGATGGGGAATTGCGCGGTAGCCTTCAAATCCGCTGCGATGCGCCAAAGCGCGAGCACACAAGCCATTACGGCGGCCGGCGTGAGCAGGGACGCCAAGGCCAAGGCGACATGCTGATTCTTGCGCTGCTTCTGCCGCACCTTGGTGCCGGAACTTAGTCGTATCCTGACAACCATTCGATTAGGATCTCAGTCTAGCAATTCCCACTCCACAGATATCGTCCGGCAAATAGATTACCTTATGAGCATGCTGAAAGTAGGTTTGATCGGTACCGGTTTTATGGGCAAGGTGCACGCGGAAAACCTGCGCCGGCTCGGTACTGTCGAAATTGCGGCGCTCGCTGGTTCCAACGCTGAACGCGCGCACGAGTTCGGCAAGAGTATCGGAGTCAATCGGACCACGGGAAATTTTGAGGAGTTGCTCGAAGATTCCTCCATTGATGCGATCCATGTGTTGACCCCCAACGCGCTGCACTATCCGATGTGCCGCGCAGGTCTCCAAGCAGGCAAACATGTTTTATGTGAAAAGCCGTTCACGGTTTCCGTAGGCCAAGCTCGCGAATTGGTTCACCTGGCATCTCGCGCCGGGCTCGCTAATTGCATTCAGCACAACTTGCGTTATTACCCGGCGGTTCAGCAGATGCGCCGTATGATCGAAGCCGGAGATTTGGGTGAGATCCTGATCGTCCAGGGCACGTACTCGCAGGATTGGCTGCTTTATGACACGGATTGGAACTGGCGCGTGGACGCGAAGGACAACGGTGCATTGCGGGCGATGGGCGACATCGGGTCGCACTGGATGGATGCGATCGAGCATGTGACTGGCATCGCGATCACGGAAGTTTGCGCCGATCTAGCGACCTTTCACTCGACGCGGCGCAGACCGAAAGGATCGGTGGAGACTTTCGCGGGCAAGCGCCTCAATCCCGGCGATTACGAGGACGTCGCGATCGACACGGAGGATTTCGGAGCGGTGCTGTTGCGGTTCGGCGCTCGGGCGCGCGGCGCGTTCACGGTGAGCCAAATGTCGGCGGGGTGCAAAAACAGGTTCGTCATCGAAATTTACGGGACGAAGGCGGGTGTGTCGTGGAACCAGGAGCGGCCGGACGAATTGTGGATTGGCGAACGCAACACACCGAATCGCATCATTATCAAAGATCCCGCGCTGCTCTATCCTCAAGCCGCGGCCTACGCCGATCTACCGGGCGGGCACAGCGAAGGATACGATGATACGCACAAGCAGGTGTTCAAGCGGTTCTACGCGCGCGTGGCCGATCCAGCGGCGCCGGTGGAATATCCAACTTTTGCAGCCGGTTTGCGAGGGATGCAGTTGCTCGAGAAGATCGCCGAAAGCGCGAAGAAGGGAGCTTGGGTAAGTCTTTGAGTCACACCGCCGAGGAATATTTAGCCCTGGAGCGCACTGCGGGCACAGCGAGTACTACGACGGCGAGATTATCGCGATGTCGGGCGGAAGCGCAGGGCATTCGACCCTTCAGATCAATCTCGCCGTCGCAGGTCGGAACGCGCTCCGAGGAGGCCGCTGCCGGGCCTTCCGCAGACCTCCAGGTTCGGGTTTCGTCTCTGACGTATACATATCCTGAACTCTCTCTCGTTTGCGGCAAACCCATCCTGGCTGACGAGCGCCAGGATGTCCTGCTGAACCCCACAGTCATCTTCGAAGTGCTGTCGCCTTCAACCGCTGTATATGATCGCGGCATAAAGCTGCAACATCTGGGCATTTCGCGATTATCAGGGCCGCCGGCGAGAATCTGCGGATCGAATGATCGGAGTTTCGCTTGCATCGAATTTCAGCCGGCGTGAGACGCATCCGGCGCGACGGCTCGCTCATGCCAGATCCTAGTACTTTTGACTAACTCGCCCCTGGACACTACAAAGGTCTAGGGCATTTTTCTTTCGCCAGAATTGCCTCAAGCCCCGTACTTCGATTGGCCTTAGTCCTAAGCGGCGCGCATTATTCCTTTATAAATCAACAAGAAATGAGTTTACTAGAGCGGCATATTTCCCTAGTACCATGGTCCCTATTCCGTATTGACCCGTCGCCAAACTCGGGGTAATAGTAATACTGGTACCTGGAAGGAGGACCGGTTAATGAAGAAAATGCTTCTACTAACCCTCTCTATCTTCGTGGCCACAGCGGTTTCGGCGAGCGCCAGCAGCTGCCCGTCCGCGCCCTTGTCCACTTACGATGTGTTAGGGTTCAGTTGCTCGCTGGGCGACTTGACGTTCAGCGATTTCGTTTATACTCCAGTCGGTGTCGGGAAAGGCGTAGTCGTGCCGTCCGACACTAGCATCGACGTAACGCCCGTGACTATTAGCAATATAGACTTGGGATTGGACTTCGCAGCTACCTCCCCCTGGACGGTGGGCTCTGGGCAACTAGACCTGTCAACCTTGACTTTCGACGTTACCACGTCGAATCCGATCGGTCTCACCGATATCTATCTTGCTGCGGCGGGAGGTTTTACTGGCACTGGTTCTGCCAGCGTGACAGAGGACACGAGCTCTGGGGGTGTGTTTACGGAGTACTCGTCCGGAAGCATCGTACCTAATGCCTCAACAACTTTCGCTCCGGTGGGGTCCTTGAGCGTCTTGAACGGGATCAACCTGGTTGGTGGAAACGCTGGGAGCAGCGCCGAGGTCGGCAGTTTCCTCAATCTGTTTTCCGAAGCGCCTATCTCGACGGTGCCCGAACCGTCTCTCAGCCTGCTGTGCCTGTGTGCGCTCGGGTTAGTGCCCGTAGTGCGACGCAAATTCATCCATTGATCCGTGTTTCGCGGTGAATTGATCGTGTAGTGGCGCTTGTTGAGCTCGTGAATCGCCGGAGATCCGGTTCCCCGTCCGAATAGAGATCGGCATCCCGGCGAAGAGGTACCTTCGCGGCGCGAAGCAGGCCCACTACCGGTCACCGGCTACGTCCGCCGGTTGAGCAGATTTTTCCAAAAAATTCTGGAGATTGGCCCGGAGATCGGACCCGGAGATGAAACGATGACACGAGTAGTGTGCCTATGCATATTGGTTGTCTCGCTGCTGGCGTGGTGCGGGTGCAGCGCATCGAAGCAGTCGTTGGTGGCCAAGGGGAACCAGCTATACGCGACTGCAAAGTACGAAGAGGCGGAGCTGAATTACCGCGCAGCGATCCAAAAGGACCCGGTGTACGGCGAGGCTTATCTGGGTCTGGCGCTTACCTCGGTAAAGCTCAACCAGGCCCGGACTGCGTTTTCCGCCTCGGTGCGGGCCGCGCAACTGCTGCCCAGGAACATCGAAGCCCAACGAAACCTCGCCGAAGTTTGCCTCAGCCTGTATCTGGCCGATGCCAGCCATCCGCAATTGCTGTACAACCAGATCGACAAAGCCGCCGGCGAATTTATCGCAAAAGATCCCCATTCCTACGAAGGCTGGATGCTGAGGGGCTACCTGGCCTCGACCGATCGCAAGCCGAAAGAAGCCATCGCCGATTTCCGCCAGGCGCTCGCCAAGAACTCATCGAACGACGGCGTGGTGACCGAACTCGCGCATCTGCTGATCCAGGATGGCGAGGTTGCCGAAGGCGAGCGGCTCGCCATGAATTTGATCGGCAAGAAGACCGCCTACGGTCCTGCCTACGATCTGATGTTTCGCTTCTATCGCGACGCCAATCAGCCGCGGATGGCCGAAGCGGTCCTGGAAGCGAAGGTGAACAACAACCCGAAGAACGCCACGTATGTTTTGGAGCTCGCCGCCTACTACCAAGGCGTCCAGAACTTCGCGGCCACGAGCGCGGCTCTCGAACGTCTACTCGGCGATCCCCAGGATTTCCGCCAAGCTCGACTGTGGATCGGCGATTTGTACTTAAGAGAACGCAATTATTCCGAGGCTATCCGGTATTACCAGCAAGGCGCGGACTCGAGCCGCGACGCCAAGACCAAGGTTACCTACGAGATCAGAAATGTTCTTGCGCTTGCCGCCCAGGGAAAGACCCCGGAGGCGCTCCGCCTGGCGGCTGAATCCCTGCGTGCGAATCCGAAGGACGCGGGACTACTGCGCGCGCACGCGGACCTTTTGCTGGCGCAAGGCGGCGCCGAAAACGCGGACCTCGCGGTGCGCGAATTCAAGACGCTGGCCGCGGCGAACCCCGCCGACGCCTCGCTGCGGATGCAGTTGGGGCGCGCGTTGAGGCTTCAGGGCGATTTGGAAGGCGCGCGGAACCAGTTCCTCGAAGCAGTTCGTGCGGGCCAGAGTGTCGCGGAGGCGCGCTACCAATTGGCGGAGATTGCTCTGCTGCAGCATCGTCCGCAGGAGGCCGTCCAGCAGGCTCAGGAAATCCTGAACAAACAACCCAAGGATCGCCAGGCGCGGCTTCTGTACAGCAACGCCCTGATCGCCGCGGGCGACGTCGAAACCGCGCGCGCGATGCTGAATGAGCTGAGCAAGGATTACCCGCGCGATCCCGAGGTCGCGGCACAGTTGGGACTTGCGGCGGTGGCCGAAAAGAATTTCCCGCAAGCCATTGCGATCTTCGAGGAGCATCGTTCCGGAGCCAATCCGCGCACGATCGCGGCGCTGGCGAGTGCATACCTCCACGAAAAACAGTTCGACCAGGCACGCGCGGTGCTGACCGATGCACTGCACAAGTGGCCCGATTCCCCGGAACTGCTGGAACATCTCGGCGACACCGAGGCGCTTTCCGGACACTATGATCTGGCGCTGGCCGGCTATCAGAAGGCGCTCGGGAGAGATTCGAAATCCATCGATCTTCGCCGGCGGATCGCCGACGTTTACGAGCTTCAGGGCCAGCTAAGCCTCGCGATTCCGTATTATGAAGAGGCGCATCGATTGGCGCCGGCCGACGCGGGCGCTGCCGTCAGCCTGGCGGACGCCCTGTCGCGGGCCGGAAGGCTCGCGGAAGCCAGATCGCTTTACGAAAGCGTGGCTCAAGCGCATCCTGACAACGCTCCCGCCTTAAACAACGCAGCCTTCTTTCTGGCCGACACCGGCGGCGACTTGGATGAAGCGTTGCGCCTGGCCAAGAACGCGCTGGCGAAAATTCCCGGCCAGCCGAGCTTCTCCGATACCGTCGGTTACATCTACCTCAAGAAGGGGCTGCTCGACAGTGCGATCCAATCGTTCAGCACGCTCGCGCGCAGGTATCCCGCGTCGGCGAGTTTTCGCTACCACCTAGGATTGGCGTTGCTCGAAAAGGGCGAGAAGGCCGGTGCGCGCAAGGAACTGGAAGCCGCGCTCGCCAACCATCCTTCCACTCAGGAAACCACGCGCATCCGCGAGCTGTTGCATGAGATCGGTTAGTTTGGCGGGCTGAGGAGAATCCAATATGTTTCTCATACTCACATTGGGCGTTCTTTCTGTTCTTCTATCGCTGGGCCTCACGCCGCTGGTGCGGGACCGCATCGGAAGGTTCGGTTTTCTGGATCATCCCGATGGCGTTCGCAAGAAACATGCCGTGGCGGTGCCGCGCGTCGGCGGGATTGCCATCGCCGTGGCATACGTCTCGACGTTCGCTGTCGCCTTCGGGTTGCCGTTCAGCTACACCTACATCCTGCATCGGGCGTTTCCGCAGATCCTCTCGCTAGGCCTCGCGGGCTCGATGGTATTCCTCACCGGCGTGCTCGACGATCGGTTTTGTTTGAGTGCCTGGAAAAAGCTGATTGGGATGTGCG
>JASHQT010000368.1 GCA_030039005.1 Bryobacteraceae bacterium | reverse complement strand
GCAGCGAGCTCGGGATAGGAATCGGCCACGGCCAGCCCGAGCTCGACGATCCAAGGAACCTTGAGGTGCGCGCGGTGCAGAGTGGCGCGGTCCTGCATGACCTCGCCGATCGGGCCGGACGCGGCGACGCGGCCGTCGCCCAGCACCCAGGCTTCATTGGCCCACTCGTAAGCGAGGTCGGTATCGTGCGTGCTGATCACGAGCGTGGTTCCCTGCTGGTGCAGCTTCTTCAGCAGCGCGAGCATGGCGCAGATGCCCGCGAAATCCAGCCCGGCAGTCGGCTCGTCGAGCAGAATGATGCGTGGGTGCAAAACCAGCACACCGGCCATCGCCACACGCTTTTTCTCGCCCAAACTGAGCTCGTGGATGGGCCTTTCGGCCAGGTGCGAAATGCCGAGCGCGGCGAGCGTTTCGTCCACCATCGCGCGCGCTTCGTGCGACGCCGCGCCGTTGTTCAAGGGGCCAAAGGCTACGTCCTGCTCGACGGTGGCGCCGAACAACTGATCGTCGGGGTCCTGAAGGACCATCCCTACGTCGCGGCGAAGCTGATGCAGCCCCGAGCGCGAATAGTCGATGGGCTTGCCGAGGACGATCAGCTCTCCCTCCTGCGGACGCAGCGTTCCATTGAGCAGAAGCATCAAAGTGGACTTGCCCACGCCGTTCGACCCGAGCAGGCAAACGCACTCCGGCCGGTCGAGAGACAGGTTCAAGTCGCGGAGCGCCCACTTGGCCGGTCCGTAGGCGAAGGAGACATTGCGCGCCTCCAGTATCGAACTCATAGCGTTCCTTTCCACAGCGCGAATCCGGAGACCAACAGCGCGGCTTGCACGGCAAGCGTGCCGCCGATGAAGCCGAGCGAAACTCCGCGGTCCGGCGCCAGCACCCACAGCCGGCCTTCGTAGCCGCGCGATTCAATGCCGTTTTCGAGACGCCGGAAACGCTCGATGCAGCGCACGAACAGCCCGCTTGCGAGCATGGAAAGCGCGCGCATGCGGCTGCGGTAATCGGCGCGGCCCAGACGCCAGGATTGCGCCCGGCGCATCTCGCGTAGCGTGGTGGCGGTGACGAACAGGAAGTGATAGATCATGAGAGCGAGATCGATCAGGACGTTGGGAACGCCCATGCGCCCGAAGACGGGGATGAGTTCCATGAGCGGCGTGGTCCAGCCGATGAACGCCAGACAACAGATCGCCGCGGTGGATCGCAACAGGAGCCCGATGGCCAGCGGGAGATTGCTCCAGTCGAACGCTACGGAGAAGCCGGAGACCGGGCCGCCGATCTGGATCAAAATGCCGAGCGCGGTGAGGATGGCGAACGAGACTGGAATCGAAAGCACGGTGAGCCAGCTCGAAACCGGAATTCTCGCTCCGGCGATAGCGGCGGCGGAAACGATGAGCGCGATCAGAATCGCGCCGGGCGTCGGCGGGACGAGCAGCGTGACGATCAGGAATCCTCCGCCGAACAGTACTTTTTCCCAGGGATTGCGATGCCGCCAATGATTGGTGAACGCGATGTCGCTCAAGTGCGGATGAAGATGCATGTGACGCTGGACGCGCTCGCCGGTTTTGCGGCGGGCCTTGCGAAGACTATAGAGCGCCCAGGCGAGAATCGCGACACCGGCCGCGCCCTGGAATCCGAACAGGATGGTTTCGGCGATGGGCCCCGGCGTCCAGAACGAAGTCGCGATGGGGCGATAACCAGGGCGCAGAAATTTGATGGCGCGCTCGGCCTGATCGTCACTGCCGACCGGGCTGGAGTTGCGATTCGCGAAGGCGATGGCGAGCACCAGTCCGGCGAGCAGCGCGAGGGCGGCCATGGCGCGAGCGCCGGCGTGTCGCTCTTTGGTTTGCGCTTGCACCGCAGGACCTTGGAGCGCGGCGATCTGAGTGGCGGACAGCGCGCCCAATAATGCGACCGTCAGGAACCCTTCGGCGATCGAGATGGGGATCTGGGTGATAAAGAAGATCCCGGTGAATTTCAGGAACGACGCCGTGAAGCCGCCGTGCGCGGACGGGTAGGCTACGGCCAATTGAGCGGCCGTGGTCACGTAGGTGGCCAAGTCGCCCACGACGGTGGCGATGAAAATCCCGAAGCTGGGTTTCCTGCCGCGCCGCACCGTGAGCCGAAGAAGCAGCCAGGTGGCCCAAGGTCCGACGACGCCGAGCGAAAACAGATTCGCGCCCAGCGTGGTCAATCCGCCGTGCGCTAGCAGAAGCGCTTGAAACACGAGGGTGATCAACGCCAGCGCCGGCATCACTTCTGGGCCGAATAGATACGTTCCGACCGCCACGCCCGTAGGATGCGAGGAACTGCCGGTGATGGAGGGCATGCGCAGTGAGCTGAGCGTGAACAGAAACGCCGCCGACGCCGCCAGGAGCACGCGATTCTCGCGTTTGGCCTCCATTTGCCGGGCGACGGTGCGGACGCTCAGGACAGCCGGAGGAAGCGCGGCCACGCCCCAGCCGATGCAATGCGCGATGGGAAGAAAGCCCTCCGATATGTGCATGAGTTAATCTCCGCGGCGTGCTAGGCTCGGCAACAGCCGCGCCGAATTGCCGATGAACAGCAGCTCGGAAGAGACGTGGATCAGCGCCGCGAACACGGGATGCAGCAGGCCGAGCGCGGCGAGCAGGACCCCGGCGCCATCCACCAAAAGAGTTCCAGCGAAATTGGCGTAAATGATATTGCGGCAGCGGCGCGCGACCTTCAGGACTTCGGTGAAGCGCAGCAGATCGTTGCCCAACAGCACGGCCGACGCGCTCTCGCGCGCCACGTCGGTTCCCGAGCCCATGGCGACCCCAACGTCGGCTTCGAGCAGCGCCGGAGCGTCGTTGATGCCGTCGCCCAGCATAACGACGTACTTGCCCTGGAGCCGGAGGTCGCGGACCCACTCCACTTTCTCTTCGGGCAGGAGTTGGGAGCGGACTTCATCCACGCCCAAATCGCGGGCGATAGCCTCGCCGATCTCCTTACCGTCGCCGGTGAGCAGGACCGTGCGGCAATGCATCGCACTGAGCTCGCGCATGGCCGCGGCGGCTTCCTGGCGGACCACATCGGCGATATAGATGGAACCGAGAAATTGGCCGCCAGCCGCCACTAGCACTTCGGACGATTCTTGCGTTCTGGCATCGCTCGGCGGAACGGAGATCCCCTCGGCCTCCATCAGGGCGCGGGTACCGACGGCGGTCCGCATGCCGTCCACTTGGCAGACGATGCCTTTGCCGGGAAAATATTGGAACTCGCCAGGCTCGCCGACCGGGAGAGACCACTGGCCGGCCTTCTTCATGATGGCTTTGCCCAAAGGATGTTCGGAGAAACGCTCGGCGGAAGCGGCGACGCGTATCACCTCCTGAGGCCTTGCACCCGGAGCAGCTTGCACGTCCATCACTTCTGGCGTGCCGAGCGTCAGAGTGCCCGTTTTATCGAGCACGACGATATCGACGTTGCTGAGGCCTTCGAGATAGCGCCCGCCTTTGATGATCAAGCCCTTCTGCGCAGCCCGGCCGATGGCCCCGAGGATCGCTAGCGGTGTTCCGGCGGCGATGCCGCAGGCGCCCGCAACCACGATCACGGAAATTGTGGAGCGCGCGTCGCGCGTGATGAAGAATGTGACGGCCGCGCAGGCCAGAGCGAAATACACCAGATAACCGGCCAGCCGGTCGGCAATTTTCTCGATGGGAGCGCGGGACCTCTCGGCGCGCTCGACAAGTTCGATAATTCTGCCGAAGGCCGTGTCGGGGCCGATCTTATCGGTGCGGATTTCGAGAACTCCGGATTGATTGATGGTTCCGGCAAAGACGCGCGCGCCGGGAACCTTTTCCACGGGCATGGATTCGCCGGTGATATTGGCCTGATTGACAAAAGAGTGGCCGCTCGCAACGACGCCGTCCACGGGAATGTGTCCGCCCGGCCGGACTAGCACCACGTCGCCTGAGCGCACCTCGGAGAGATGCCGCGGCGCGACCTGGCCGTCCGCGCGAACCTCGACGTTTTGCGGCAGCAGGTCCAGCAGTTGCTTGATGGCCCCGCGGCCGCGCCCCACCGTCATCCCCTCGATGATTTCGGCGATCAATACGAATATCGTGATAAGCAGCGCGGTGAAGAACTCGCCGATCGCCGAAGCAGCCACCAGAGCGATGGTCATGGACAGCTCCATGGTCATGCGCCCTTTGAACAAATCGGCGAACGCTTCTTGGAAAATCGGGAATCCTCCGATCAGGATTCCCGCGAGCGCCAGAAAGTCCACTCCGTGATAGCGGGGAACGATGCGCGACCAGACCAGCGCGATCACGAGTGCTACGAACGCGACCCGCAGCCATTCGTGGCCCTGATTCGCGTGCTCGTCAGACTCCTCGTGATGGGCCGCGCCGCCGGGTTGATCGGAACCCGGCAGCATGCTGACGTGTTCGCCGGCGGATTGGTTTTCTACGATTCCTGCATGCGCGCTTGGCATCACATACCCTCCCTGATTCACATCATGGACCCGCCGGCTCCGCGAGTGGCGCTACGCGTGCGCGTGAATCTTATGCTCGGCCGCAAGTTCCTGATGGATTTTCGCGAGGCTTCGCATGGCCTCCGCGGCCTCGCGCGAGTGCGCGGCGTAGTGCCGGGCTTCTCCCGCCAGCCGGGGTTCCTTCTTTTCATAGAATGCGCCCAACTCTTCGTGTGTCTTGGAATCGCTCTCGTGCTCAGCGGCGTGTGCAGTGAAATGCTCCGCCAGCTTAAGATGGTCCTCACCCGTGAGATGGGACTGAGCCAGTTTTTTGAACTCGGCATCGGATAACTTCATGGTCAGATCCTTTCCTTTTTGGAGTTGATGTCAGCGGTGTGCATTATCACCACTCGTACTTCGATTCCAGGGCGGTGCAATTTGCTGGCCCCCGGATACTGGGCCGCTAAGTTGCTGGTTTAACGGATATTGAGCTTAGATCTGCGACTCGCTGGGGCTTTCGCGCGCCTTACGCCTGAGGAATTTGCCGCAGAGGATTGAGACCAGGAGGAGTAGGCTCACCCGCGAAGACGCAGGAACAACAGGCCCTACTTACACCGCTCCGCGGGACGACGCCGGTCGCGGTAGCGGTCGTGGCAGTTCTTGCAAGCGGTGGTGAGAACGTCGGAGACTTCCGTCATTTTGTCCTGATTCTTGGTTTGGGCCGCCGTGTAAGCCGCCATTCCCGCGTCACGAAGTTGCTGGACGAACTTGGGCCAATCCGCGTTGTTCACGGGGACATCCAGGCCGTTGGCGCACTTGCGGCCGGGCAGCATGAGGAGATTCGAAACCTCGGCCAGCGCGAGAGCGCTATTTTCCACGGCGTCCCATTTTCCATACTGGCTGGTCAGCAGGTCGGTGGACATGCTCGGATCCTTGGCGTGCGGCACGTCCGCCGGATTGGTATCTTGCGCGGCGAAAACCACGTTCGACTCCGGGTACAGAGTCCCCCGCATCAGTTGGGCGAGATTAGCCGGCGCCTGTGGCGGGGCAGCGGGCGATTGCGCCTGGGCGCGTTCCAAGATAGACGTGGACATGGCGCTACAAAGGAGTAGCGCCAGGACTGTTCTGGTCATTGGAATGTTCTAGTGGCGAATCTGCGTGCTGATGTCGTGGGTCTCGTACACTTCGCAGTCCGCTCGCTCCGGAATCAGGCCCGCGTCGGGATAGTTGGCCTGCGTCAGGACTCGCGGCGTCATCACCCACGGCTCGATCATCACGTCGGGATCATCCACAGTGACTTCATACAGGATCTGGTCCCCCTTACGCGTGAGTTTCTCGATGATGTGCATGTCGTCGGAATGGAAGAAACCGCCGCGCATGAGCCACGTGGTATCGACAAACGAAATGGAGTCCAACACCAGGGTGTCGCCTTCCCATTTGCCCACCGTGTATCCGTAGTAGGTGGCCAGAATCGCTTTCTTCGGGTCGTGGGGGCGGCCGTCAGTCGGGATGATGCGGAATTCGTTGTTTCCGCCGCCGCCATCGGCGTACTGGGTGTAGAAAAAGATGATGTCATTCGCGTCTTGGACGATGCGCCGGGGCGGACCCTGCCGCGGGTTGCCCAGCGGCTGGCACGTCATAACGGGATCATCCTTGTTTGTCCACTCGTCAAGCTCCTGGATTTTGTCCCAGTATTCGGGTTTGTACATGGGGCGGCTCGGCCCGAAGCGCGAAGGGGCTTCAAACTCGAAGTCCATGGTCTGATTCAGCGCCCGCGAGCAACCCTCCTGCTGCGTCGGATCGCAGCGGCGATTGCCGTAGCGCCAGTTCATGGCGGCGGAGTTCCAGTTGCCTGTCAGGTCCGGGTGCCCATCCGGCCTGCGCGGCGTTTCGGCGGTGGAGGTCAAAGCATCCGGGGTCACCGGAGCAGGTAGGGGATCGGGTGCCACGTAAATGGCAGCCTTGACGCTAGCCGGCACGGGCATCACCACGTAGACGCTGCCCGTTTCCGTCTGCACCGTGGAGAGGTCGGCAACGTCGGCGCCGTCGCGGCTCTCGGTGATCTTGCCCGCGTAGAACGCGTCCACCTTGTTCAGCGGATTGTTCCAGTCCTTGTAGTCGCCGTAGGTGAACACGTCGATCTTGCCTGCGTGCTTCACTACTACGCGCTCCGCCATGTACTTGTCATTCAGCGTCGCGGTGGCGATGGCGCCGGGAACACCGGGGATCGGGTACGTCACGACGGCTTTCCCGTTTTCCCACGAGAGCGACGTTGCGCCCGCCTTCATGACACCATCCTTGACTAGCGTGCCCGGATTGGCGCCCAGCCCCACTCCCGGATCTGCGCCTTTGATCGCGGCCTTGGGCGCGCCCTGTGGATTGGACCACAAGCGGATGAGCCGCTCGTCCACCGCGTTCGGCATCGGAGTGGCCTTCCCTTTGCCCGCGATAAGCTCCGCGCCAGGAATGTCTTCGTCCCAGGCGAAGTGTCCGTTGACCACTTCGACGTTGGAAACCGTCTGGCCATTGGGCCGGGTGCAGGTGTACTGAACGCGCTGTCCCGGGTACTGGTAATTGGTGCTGACGCGATACTTGGTGAGCGTGCACGGCTGGCCGTCCACCTGGATGGTGCCCTTGCCCTGATATTCGAGCGACGTGATCAGCTCGTGCTCATCCACGCCGCGCAGCATGCCCATATACCAAGTCCAGTTGAAAAGCACCGACCGCAGATCCTTGGCGTCTTTCGCCGGCCGGTAGGGAGGAGGGGGGTCGCGGAACTCAAATGGCGGCTGCGCACTCACGGTCAGCGCGCTGGTGGCGAGAACAACCCCGATCGCGAGATTCTTCCAAACGCTCTCCAACCGAGAAGCCATTATTAGTCGGACCCCTCCCTCTACCGGTCTACTCGTTGCCCTGGCCGGCTGCGATCTGGACCTCGCGCCCGTCCGGCATCCACACCGTCTTCAAAAAGCCCAGCGGGCTGCCGTCCTTGGCGGGCAGGAACTTCACTTTGATGTTGTCGCCGGGATGGAGCGCGTTGGGGCCGGTTCTGCCGATGCCGCGCTGGGCGAGGGCGGTGGCGGACCCGAGCGTCAGCACCCAATCCGTGCTCGTTCCATCAGGATTCTTGACCGAGACCGTGAGCGAGCCATGGGGATTGGAGAATTTGATGGCTGCGACCGTCCCCGACAGCTCCTTGTCATGCTTCATGTCATAGACACCCGCCAGGGAATGATGAGCTTGCAACGTGCCGCTGGCGGCAATCAGGCACCCGAGCAAGGCGAGACTTCCTAGAGTTCGCTTAATCACTTAAAACCTCCTCGACATAGTGGCCGGCACCCACGCAGTTACCGTAGGTATCGCAGGTGAGTATATCACCGTAAGGGCGCGCGGTGGGCGGCCTTGGTTACCGGCTAGGCGGATGCCGCGGAGACGGGCCTGTGGCGCGAGTCCGGCGAATTGGTCGCGTGCATCGAGGCCGGCATCGGTCGATGGACGCGACGCTCGATCTCTCCTCATGACGTTGGCAGTCAAGGCATGCCTCCGATTGAAAACCACAGATCGGCGAGCAACTTGTCACGTGAGATTCGCCCTCACGATACTAGTGCGTAATCCTCTTGACGGGTACGGATTCGAGCCCTACAACAGAGTTCTTTACGTCAATGAAGTACCGCGTGAACCGGGCGTTTGTCGGCGTTCGCCGAGCCAAGGACGAGTCATTTCAGTTTGTGACACTGGAGCCTGGAAACGCCTTCACAATTCGAGGCGAGGAACGAAACGGCCAGGTCAAAGTCATCTACCGGGGACAGATCATCCTGGTGTTTACGGAAGACATCCGGCAGCGAGCAGTGAAGATTCCAGCGAGGCTTCGAGCAAATCCTGACTAACCGCGGACGCCATCCGGTGTGCCGTCTACTTGACGTAGGCCATCAACCGTCCCGCGAGAATCGCGCCCCACCAGCAGGCCAGCGACGCCCAGGCCAGCATCTTGGCATTGCTCGACACCGGGGCGCGATCGAGCTCCGGATCATCGAAGACTTGGTGGCGCATACGTATGAGAAGGTATATTCCGACAAATACGCACGTCATCTTGACGTAGAAGTCCGGCATCGTGAGCTTCGTAGTGGCGTCGGCCATTAGCATCATGGTCCCGGTGACAGCATTCAGCCAGAACGCGGCCCACATATACGGGAACACCCGGACGAAGGGCTTCATCGGCACCGCGGCGGGCCAAAAGCCCAGGATCATAAAGCTCAGCATGGAGCTGCCCCCGGCCACGATTCCCATCCCGATGGTGTGCAGGACGAGGATCGTGGGGAAGGCCCAAATGGTGGGGGCGTTTTGCACCCACTGGCTGAACGCTAGGTTTTCGAGGAACTCAAGAAAGGCGTGCATGGCTGATTCCTTAGCGTGATTGGTCCCGGCGCTCCTGGCGCGCCGTACGTCTATCCAGTAAATAGCCGGCGATCCCGACCAAGATCGTGATGAGGACCACCCAGACGATGGTACCGTCCACCAGTCGCGCGGTTTTGTGGCCGGCCAGGCCGATCAAGATTGTTATGACGGCCATCAAGAGAATGCCAACGAGAGCCAGTGGCATAGCTTTCCTTTCGTATTGAGAAATGCCCGGTTAGAACGAGTTGCCGATAAACGGCAACATGCTCCCAAAATACAGCACGCCGAGCCACAGGAGCATGGCCGACCCGGCGGCGATTTTGGCCGTCAGCGGAGCGTCTTCCTTAGGCCCCAGAGACCATGGTTCGTCAAGAATCGTAAAGTACACGGCGTTTAACCCCGCGAGCATGGCGAGGCCAATTTTCCAATAAAAGGCCGGATTCTTCGTGTACTGGCCGGGGATTCCTACGAAGAACAGCATGCCGGTCCCGATGTTCACGCCGAATCCCAATGCAGCCCAGGGCAGCAGACGATGCAGCGATTGGAACGACACGCCCCGTATGATGCCCAGCATCCGCAGATCCACGATCAACACCACGCCCAGCAAAAGGCTCAGGCCGACGAAATGCAAGGTCTCGCAGGTGGGCCACATCCAGGGCCGGTCAGTGACGAAGAAGCCCACTTGGCGCGCCAGGCCTTGCGGCTGGTCACTGTCCGCGGCGGCAGGCGCGGCCGCGACGGTTGCCTTCGCCGGGGTGGACCGGATCTCTTCGTGGCGAATTTCGCCGCCCAAGTTCGACGCACGGGTCATCAACGTGAAAGTCACGACGATCAGGGCCAGGATCACGCCCTGGTTCCATTTCGGCACCTGGCCCAGGCGGCGGAATTGCCACAATGCCAGCCAGGCCAGCGCTCCCGTCGCGAGCATGAACGCCATGCCCACCAGGGCCGCTCCCTCGTGGGCCTCTATCAGAGATTTTGATACGCCGGGCAGGGATTGGATGACCTCCTGCGCGCCGTTGCCGCTCATATACGTGGGAATGGAGATGAGCGCGATTCCCAGCAGGACCACCAGACTGGCAATCTTCAAGTCGTGGCCTTTCAAGAAAAGCGAGAGCACGAATAAACCGCCGCCAATGAGAAACCCGATGGTCGGAAAATGATTCAGCAAAAGATGGATGTGTGCTAAGTCCATGGCGATTCGATATGAATGCGGGGATGCCGCTCGAACACTATATCACCTGTGCCTGTGGAAGAGCACGCGGCGATCGAAACGAAACCCGATAGAATAGGTGGGCCGTCTCTCAAAGCAGACAAATCGGAAAATGGTTTGGATCGGCGGGCGATGCGCGCGGCCGTTGGAGCGGCGGGAAGGATCAGCGTAGGATGTTTTTGCAGAACGCATTCGTGGATGCGCTCAACGATACCGAGTGGGCATTCCCTTTGGCGGAATGTATTCACATCGGCGGTCTTGCGATCGGGGTGGGCTCGATCGCACTCGTGGATTTTCGGATGCTCAACCTCGCGCTGCGCAAGGAGCGCACCGCGCAGATTCTACGGTACACCGAGCTGTGGACGATCGTCGGTCTCATATTCGTGATCTTCTCAGGCCTGATCCTGTTTTTTTCGCAGGTCCACATTTACCTGATCAACCAGATCTTTCCGCTTAAGATGTACGTACTGGCCGCGGCGCTGATCTACAATTTCACCATCCATCGCAAAGTGGCGGCCATGGACAATCCATCCCCCGCCCTGAGCAAGTCCGTGGCGGCCGTATCGCTGCTGCTATGGGTTGCCGTGGTGTTTGGCGGGATCTTCACCGGGTTCCTGGAATAAGGGTGACCGGCGTGTTGTCCATCGCTCAATCTCTCGAAAATATCGGCTTTCTCACCGACTTCGCCGATTCGGTCTTGGTTTATCCGATGGTTTTGTCGATTCATCTCACCGACATCGCCGTGTTCGGCGGTATGATCCTCATGACCAACCTGCGCCTGCTCGGACTGACCTTCAACAAGGTGTCGATCACCCAGATGGTGACCAGCCTGCGATGGTGGAAACGTCTGGGAGGGACCGTCCAGATCGGCACGGGGCTGCTCCTGGCAACCTCCGAGGCGACGAAATACGCGCCGAATCCCTACTTCTGGACCAAGATGATCATTCTCGGCCTCATTGGCGTGCACGCGCTGATCTTCCGCCCGACGGTCTACAACAATACCGAGGCGCTGGATAAATCCCCCGTCATTCCGACCCGCGTGAAAGTCGCCGCGATTCTCTCGCTGGTGCTCTGGACCGGCATGTTTACCATGGGCCGGCTAATAGCCTACTGGGAGGGTTGAGCCCCGCGCTACTCTGCCCGTAGAATCGTCACGACGTCGATGCGGGCGATTCGCCGTGTCGCCACCCAGATGCTGGCCGCCGCGACCAGACAGATCGGAACGGTCGCCAGAACATAGCTCCCAGGGTCAAGCGCTTTTGCTCCTTCGATCAAACTTCCCAGCAGTTTTCCGGTAACTGCGGCGCACGCGATCCCAACGAGAGTCCCGCAGACCACCGTAGCCAATCCTTGTTGGACAAGCTTGGCGCGCAAGCGAGCGGGCGTTGTCCCGAGCGCCAGCCTAACGCCCATCTCGTGCGTGCGCTGCCAGACTGCGTACGAAACGACGGCGTAGACGCCAAGGAGAGCCAGTAGCAGAGCAAAGCTGGTAAAGAAAATCAGCGCCGTTCGGTAGAACTTTGGACGGGCAAAAGCCCGATCCATCCGCTGCTGCATGGTTTGGACGCCGTACACCGGAACGCCGCGATCAACCGATTGCACGGCGTCGCGAATCGAGGCCAGATGATCTTCGGCACGTCCTGAGACCTTAACGACGAACGTCGAGTCAAACCCTCCCGGATCGTGCGCCGGAATGAAAGTCTCCGGAGGATCCACGTCGTAAGTGTCGAAGAGGTACTGTCCCATGAAATCGAGATTGCGGACCACGCCGACGATCTTTCGCACGGTTCTGCCCGGCCCCGTAACCAGGTGTCCCACGGCGTCGGACGGCTGCAGCCAACGCGCGGCGAAGGATTGGTTCACAAGGATCACGTTGGCGTCCGAGCGGACCTCGGCATCGGTGAACTCGCGCCCATAGAGAACCTTTCCGCCGGTGGTTGCAAAGTAGCCAGCCATAATCGGAAGCACATCCGTACCAATGCCCGGCAGGGAGGAATGTCCATCGAAGGCGTATGGCCCGCCCAGGAACTTGCCGGACAACAAAGGCAGGAATTCCGTGGCGCTCGCACTGCGCACTCCCGGGAGATTCCCCAGACGCTCCACCACCTCTTCGAAATATTCCAGCCGCTGGCCAGGCTGGTCGCGAATCGTGCCATCCAGCGAGACGCTTGCGGTGATCACGCCATCGGCTTTAAATCCGCGATCCATGCGTAGCTCGTACGCGAGCACCCGAATGATCGAAATCGACGCTGCCAGCAAAACAATCGTTAGCGCTACCTGCGCCCCAACCAGCACGTCGCGCACGATGCGCGAGTTGCGCAACTCGGTGGAACCTCGATCCGCAAACAAGTGCGTGCGGCCCATGCTCAGCGCAGGCCACAGTCCGAACAGCACCGCACTGAGCACGGAGAGCCCAGCCATAAATCCGAGCACTCGTGCGTCGAGAATCGTGTATGTCTGAGACGGCAGCGCGGCCGGTTGCACCTTGTTCGCCAGTGACGTCGCCCAGATGGCGACGATCACACCCAGCGCGGCCGAGACCGCCGCCAGCAGCAGGCATTCCGTAAGCACCTGCTGGATCAGACGCGCCCGGCTGGCGCCCACCGCCGAACGAATCGAAAGTTCGTGCCGCCGGTCAGCTGTCCGCGCCAGCATAAGATTGGCCAGATTCGCGCACGCGATCAGAAAGATCGTCATCACAGCGCCCATCAGAAGCAGCGAGGCAAATTTGACGCGCCCTGCCAGTTCATCCTGCAGAGGAACGATCATCCTGGGAAGGTACTCGGGCCGCAATTTGCGACGCGCCTCCAGGTGTTGGTCAGCCTGAAAAGCCGTCCGTGCTTGTGCCAAACTGAGGCCCGTTTTCAGGCGTCCAATGGTCGCCCATCCGTTGTTCCCATGCGAGTACTCGGGCGATCTCCACAGGACCGTGCTGGCCGGATAGTCGAAGTCCGGCGGCATCACACCAATAATCGTCACCGATTCATCCGGAAGTTGAAATCCATGAAATCCGTAGATGTGGATGGTCTTGCCAAGCACCTGGTCGCTGCCCGCGAACAACTCCTGCCACAGCGCATAGCTGATTACGGCGGCCGCATGATCTTCGGGTGCAAACGTTCTCCCGATTTCGGGCAGCGATCCCAACAAGGAAAAGAAATTATGCGACGTCATGGCGATATGCTCCCGCAAGACATGTTGCGGGCTACCGATGTTCGAATCCCCATCTTCAAACAGCGCCGCGTCTTCGAGATAGTTCGAATGCAGGCGCCAGGAATCGAACTGCGCCGCGCTATCATGCGGCGGAAAGAAGAAATTCAACACGGCAAGCTGGCCGGTATCGCGGAAAGGCAAAGATCGCAGCAGCAATGCGTCCACGACGCTGAAGACCCCGGTGTTCGCGCCGATGGCGACCGCAAGCATGCCCACTGCAAATCCGGTATGCCAGAGACGTTTGCGCCAAAGCCGCAGAGCATGCCGGCTGTCCTGGCCGATCTCGATCGCTAGCTGAGCAGGGACAGAAACCGCCAGGTCGTAGAGTAAACGCAACCAAAGCCGGGCAACCGCAAAACCGCTCCGCGAGTCAGCCAGTTCATCGCGAAACTCCTGCTCCATCGCTTTCGCGTATTCCTCCCGGAACGCCGCCGGGTAGAGATGCAACAGGAGACGATACACCTTAAGCATGTTTCGCCCTCCCGAAAGTGGCCGCAGCCATGTCGGCGAGTTCCCGCATACGCGCCGCTTCGGCCCGCGCGACTTTTCGGCCGAGAGCCGTGATCCGGTAATAGCGGCGCCGCTCGTCGTCCAGATGCGGATCGGGCCGCTCGTCGGCTTCCTCGATCCATCCGAGCTCCAGCATCTTTCTGATCGATCCATACAGCACGCCCGGCCCAAGCTTGAGTTTGCCGTCCGTACGTTTCGCGATTTCGCGTTTTAAGGCATAGCCATGCCGTTCGCCTTCGCCGAGCGAAAGCAGAATGTGGAACATGGCCCGCGAAAGCGGGATGACAGTATCGACCGGAGACATACTAGTACATTACCAGACCTAGTGGTCTAATTGTGAACTAGAGAGGCTCGCGCGGCGGACCCTTCCCTTCTAGGCGCCGTTTATGCATGATAGAGTACCTGCCTACGCCCTGGCGCGGATTGCTCATCCTTCTGGTGATCCCATGGTTGCTTCCCGCCACGGACCGGATCGCCTATATCGAGTTTTTCGGATACCAAGGCATCGACGTACGCGCGGTGCGCCATACCTTGCCGTTCCGGGAAGGCGACGCTTTCCGGCCCGCTATCCAAGAACAGGCCCGATCCGCCGTGAGTCGCGTCATCGGCAAGGACGCCACCGACGTGGCCACAATCTGCTGCGCCGCCAACCGGGGCATGGTCGTCTTCATCGGTCTGCCTGGCGCTTCGACCCATCCATTGATCTTCGACCCTGCCCCGACGGGCATCGTCACTCCGGCGCCTGAATTCACGCGTCTTTACCAGGCAGAGGAACGGGCCATGGAGCAGGCGATCGAGAGTTCCCGGACAGACGAACAACTAGGTGCGGGCTTTCGTTTGCTCAAAGACCCCGCCGCCCGAGCAGCAACGCTTGCTCTGCGCGCCTACGCGCTCGGCCACGAAGAAGAAATCCTGAACCTGGCGACCAGCTCTGATGCCCACCTGCGGGCTAATGCCATCGACGCACTGGGTTTTGGCCAACGCACGCCGCGTCAAATCGCGGCCCTGGCACACGCCGTTCGCGATCCGGACGCCGAAGTTCGCAACAATGCGACGCGTGCTTTGTTCGAAATCTCCACAGCCGATCCGGCAACGGCAGCCCGCATTCCGCCAGACAACTTCATCGACATGCTTCATTCCGGAGTCTGGACGGACCGCAACAAAGCGAGCATGCTGCTTTTGTTTCTCACGAAGTCGCGGGATCCGGGAGTGCTAGCGCGGATTCAATCTCAGGCCGCCGATGCACTGGCCGAAATGGCAAATTGGCGCGCATCCAACTGGGCGTTTCCGGCTCGCTTCATCCGGGAGAGAATCGCCGGAAAATCGGATGTTTGGGTTGCGTTCGATTGGCTTCCGCTTTCGCTCGCGCCAGGCGCCGCGCTCTCCGCGTTCGCTTCCGCCCTGCTCATCCTGCTCCTGGCGTCGCGCATGTCCCAACGGAGCCGGTGGGCGCTTGGATTGGTGATACCCGCGTTGCTCGCGATCCTGCTCTATTGGGTGCCGCTGCGTCTTTGCGGAATATCGTTATCCGAACCGGGCTTGTTGGGGCTTGGAGTGATTGTGTTGTGGTGCCTGGCCGGCGTCGTCGCGGCGGTTATTGTGATTGTCTTCCGCAACCGCCAGCGTCCCGCTTGAATCAGAGACCGCCCTTCGACTCTGAGCCCACACTTCGACAGTCTCGACAGCGCGACGCGGGACACGAAGCGAACAAACGCCCTTCAATTCAACCGCATACCCATAGGAGGGGCTGGCTCACTCCGTGCACCCACTCCAAACCGCAGAAAGACCAGACGACCAGAATAGGGGTGAGAAACATGGCTCAAACCGCGACACAGCGGGGAGGCGAACAGGCGGCCAACCAGGCTGCCGTTCGTCAGTTTCATGTGACGGTTCCCGAAGCGGACCTGATCGAATTGCGCAGGCGCATCAGCGCGACAAAGTGGCCTGAACGAGAAACGGTTAAGGACGCCTCGCAAGGCGTGCAGCTCGCGACGATTCAGGCGCTGGCGCGCTACTGGGCGACAGATTATGATTGGCGCAAGATCGAGGCCAAACTGAACGCCCTGCCGCAATTCATCACCGAGATTGATGGCCTGGACATTCATTTCATTCACGTCCGTTCCAACCACGAAAATGCATTGCCGCTGATCGTGACGCACGGATGGCCCGGCTCGATCACTGAACAGATGAAGATCCTCGATCCGCTGACCGATCCCACCGCACACGGCGGAAATGCATCCGACGCGTTCGATATCGTCATTCCGTCCCTGCCCGGCTACGGTTTTTCCGGCAGACCCGCCACGACCGGATGGGACCCCGCGCACATTGCACGTGCCTGGACCGTGCTGATGAAGCGCCTCGGATACACGAAATTCGTGGCGCAGGGTGGGGATTGGGGTGCCATCATCACCGAGCTAATGGGCGTCCAGGCGCCTCCGGAGTTGCTGGGCATTCACACCAACATGGCGAACGTGATTCCACTCGACATCGACAAGCTGGCCTTCTCCGGCGCGCCCGCGCCTGCGAATCTCACGGCCGACGAGAAGCTGGCCTACGAGCGGCTGAGCTTCGTCTATGCGAAGGGCATCGGCTATGGCTTCCAGATGGGGTTGAGACCGCAGACATTGTACGGAATAGCGGACTCGCCCATCGGCTTGGCGGCCTATTTCCTCGATCACGACGCACGCAGCTACGAGCTGATCGCGCGTGTCTTCGCCGGAGCGAGCGAAGGCCTCACACGAGACGACGTCCTCGATAACATCACGCTCACTTGGCTGACGAACACGGCGCTTTCCGGCGCGCGTCTGTATTGGGAGAACAAGGGGGCGTCGTTCTTCGCGGTCAAAGGCGTCGTGGTCCCGACGGCCGTGAGCGTCTTTCCAGACGAACTCTATCTTGCACCACGGAGCTGGGCAGAGCGGGCGTATCCCAAACTGATCCATTACAACAAGCTCAACAAAGGCGGACACTTCGCGGCTTGGGAACAGCCGCGGCTGTTTACAGACGAGATTCGCGCCGGGTTCCGATCGCTGCGGTAGGGTTCCGCCCGACGTAGGTGATGCGCCATGCCTGAGCATTCGCAGTTCAACATCGATCAGTTCAAGATCGACCGCACCTGTCCGGGCGTCTGGACAATCACCTTCAGCAACCCACCGATCAACATGTTCGTCCCCACAACGATCGTCGAATTGGGAGCGCTGTTGAGCGGCCTGGAGACGGACCTGTCCGTGAAAGTCGTAGTGTTCCAGTCGGCGAATCCCGATTTTTTCATCGCCCATCTCGACGTAGCCAAGGCAGCTGAACGGCCGGAGGCGCTG
>JASHQT010000367.1 GCA_030039005.1 Bryobacteraceae bacterium | reverse complement strand
GAACATCGCCGGAGTGATCTCCAGCGCGTTCAAGCAGGCGATCAAGTGGGGTTCGGTAGACGCTAACCCGGTGGCGGCGAGCGAGCCGCCTGTGCCAAAGAAGCGGCGAGGAATGGCGCTTACACCAGCGCAGCAACAGGCCTTAATCGCTGCGGCAACGGAGCCGTGGTTCTTGGGAGCGCTCCTGGAGTTGTGTGCTGCGACCGGGGCCCGGCGCGGCGAGATATTGGCACTACGTTGGTCGGACATCAGCGAAGGGCGCGTCCTGATCACGCGCTCCCTGACGCAGACCAGGGTAGGCGTGCAGTTTAAACACACCAAGACCGAGGACAGCCTGCGACCCGTTACTCTTCCACGGTCGGCTATCCAGGCACTCGAAGTACATCGCCGCCGCCAGGACAAATTCCGTCACCAGTTCGGTGCAGATTACGCCCCCGTTGATCTGATCTTTGCGAGCCCCGAAGGATCGCCCGTCAAGCCTGATTCCGTCTCCGCGTCGGTGTCTGCACTTTGCCGGCGGCTTAAGTTGCCGAAGGGAGTCAGTCTCCACACCTTGCGCCACACGCACGGATCCCACCTGATCGCGGCCGGCATGGAGATCACTGCTGTGTCGGCACGGTTAGGGCACTCCTCGCCTCGCGTGACCCAGGACATTTACGCGCACGCGATCCGCGGCCGGGACGACGAGGCCGCGTTGAAGTGGGAGCAGTTCCAAAAGCAGAACACACCCGTCGCCGACACCGGAGTTGTTCAATGAATTTCTGTGGAGCGTCCGTGGTGGCAGCGCGTGGCAGCGCAAAGTCTGTAAGTTATAGAGGAATTGGTAGCGCTAACGGGAATCGAACCCGTATTTAAGCCTTGAGAGGGCTCCGTCCTAACCGTTAGACGATAGCGCCACGTTCAAACTGATCTATTATACCTCTCCACCGCCGTTCCCTTCGACCCTGTTACACTGGAGATTCGCGCGGCCCGCTCGCCGAACGCGTCCGAATTCAAGGGAAGGTAAACGACCCCATGATTTACGCAACACAGCTGCGTCCCGGTATGGTGATCAAGTTCAACAACGAACTCTATTCCATCTCCAAAACGATGCACCGCACCCCCGGTAACCTTCGCGGCTTTGTCCAGGTCAAGATGCGCAGCTTGCGCAGCGGCTCCACCACCGAGCACCGCTTCTCTTCGGAAGACCGTGTCGACAAAGCCGCGCTCGAAGAACACGAAATGGAGTATCTATACGACGACGGCGAATACTACTACTTCATGAACACCGAGAATTTCGAGCAGATGCACCTGACTCGCGACATTTTGGGCGACGCCATCGAGTATCTGATCCCGCAGCTCAAAGTCAACATCGAATTTTACGAAGGCAAGCCGATGAGCGTCGAGCTGCCGCCCACCGTCGATCTCACCGTCGTCGAAACCGAACCGGGACTCAAGGGCGCCTCGGTCTCCGACGTCACCAAGCCGGCGAAGCTCGAAACCGGGCTGGTCGTGCAGGTACCACCGTTCATCAACGAAGGCGAAAAGGTCCGCATCAGCACCGCCGAAGGCGTTTACCTGGAACGCGCATAGCCGGCCGGAAGTAGAGGAAACTTCAGCCACGAGGCCTTGCCCCGGCCGTGCTATACTGATTTGCAGTTTGATCGTCTCGCCCACGCCTGGACCGCAACGTATTTTGCCCCTTGCAAAGCCCGCCGTCAAATCTATTTGTCAGTTGTGAAGGAAAGTGTTCATGAAGAAAGTGTTTGTAGGGAATTTGGATTTCGGCGCTACCGAAGAAGCCATTCGCAGCGCATTCGAGCAATACGGCGCCGTCGAGCGCGTCAGTTTAATCACGGACCGGGACACGGGCCGCTCGCGAGGTTTTGCCTTCGTTGAAATGAGCGATTCGCAGGAAGCCGATCAAGCCATCGCCGGTCTGAACGGCACCAATCTTGGCGGACGCGCCATCAACGTCAACGAAGCCCGGCCCAAAACGGATTTCCGTCCGCGCGGGGGCGGGGGCGAGCGTCGCGAACGCCGCTGGTAACAGTTAGCGGCGAATCAAACGATCTCTCGATAGCTGATCCGCGCCAAGAGCCGGCCGGCTATCGTTCGGAGGATGCGGCGCTATCAGAGGAGAGCGGCGCGTCAACAGATCATTCCGGGCTCTTAGGCCTGAATGATCGGCAACAACAAAGCAACAAGGAGAATATGTGAAAGAAACAGGTACAGTGAAGTGGTTTAACGCCGGAAAAGGCTTTGGATTTATCCAGCGCGAGAACGGCGAAGATGTCTTCGTGCATTTTAGCGCCATCGAGGCAAGCGGGTATCGCACACTCGACGAAGGCGCGCGCGTGCAGTTCGTCGTGAAGCGGGGCCCCAAAGGCCTGCAGGCCGAACAAGTCAGCCTCGCCTAAAACGAGCGCTCCATAGAAGCGCAACCACCTGAAAAACGGCCGCGTCGCAGAGGACCGGCCGTTTTGCTGTTTTTAGGGTCACTTTTTCAGGATCAATCGCAGCGCAACGCGATGATCGGATCCACTCGAACCGCGCGCCGCGCCGGAATCGCACAGCCCAATAATCCCGCCAGAATGAGCGCCAGCGCGGCACCAGCCAAACTCAACGGATCGCCCGGCGCCACGCCCACCAGTGCCGCCCGCAGCACAAACGTCAGCGCCGCCCCCAGTGGAAGGCCGATCGCAAGCCCGATCGCCAGGCGCCGGAAGCCTTGCGCGAAAACCAATCGAACGATGTCGCGCGTCGTTCCGCCCACCGCCATCCGGACGCCAATCTCGCGGGTCCGTTGGCTCACCGAACTCGCCACTACCGCGTAGAGCCCCACGCAAGCCATCACCAGCGCGATGCCGGCAAAAATGGTGAGCAGAAGCGCGAGAGCACCCGCGTTGAGCCGATTCACGTTGACGCGATGCTCCAAAGTCGCCGCGTCATACACCGCCAGATCCCGATCCAGGCTCTGCACCTCACGCCGGAACCCTTCGGCGAGTGACAGGGGCGGCACCGTAGTGCGCGCCACCAGATACATCCCCCGCGGCGGATCCATAGCATAGGGAAGATAAATGAGCGGAGTCGATTCCAACGGCTGATTCGGATTCTGTTTGATATCTGGAACGAGCCCCACCACGGTCAGCAGCGCCTGCGGCGTCGCGCCGCGCATCAATCGAAGACGTTTGCCAATGGGATCCTCGCCCGGCCAAGCCTTGGCCGCGAACGTTTCATTCACAATGACCGCAGGCGCGCCGCCGATTCCATCGGACTCCGTAAACACCCGGCCGCGCCGCGCGCGCACCTGCATCACACGGAAGTAATCGGCCCCCGCCACGACACTTCCCGTTAGCGGCTGCTCGCGCGGATCGGCCGCTGGGCGGCCATCGAGTTCGTACGAAAAATAGCCGGTGAATTGGCTCGGCATGGCGGAGGCGAGCGATACGCTCTCCACTCCCGGCAAGGACTCCAGCTTTGCTTTCAGCCGGCGATGGAAGGAAATCTCGTCTTCCGGCATCGGGTACTTGGTTTCCGGAAGGTTGATCTGCATGGTGAGTACATTCGCGAAGTTGACGCCGACGGGCACGTTATACGTATTGATTGCGCTGCGGATCATGAGCCCCGCGCCGCTCAACAGCACGAGGCATAGGACCATTTCGAAGATTACTAGCGCGCTCGCCAGGCGTTGGGCGTGCTTGCCACCGGCCGCTCCGTGGCCTCCGTCCTTGACCGCGCTGTTCACATCCACTTTGGAGAGACGCAGCGCCGGCGCCAGGCCGAACAGGATACCGGAGCCGATCGAAATCGCCGCCAGGTAGACAAAGGCGTGCACATTCATCGAGAAATCGACCCAGGAGGCCCGGTCCGATGAGTACGTCGCGGTGTCGAACCAGCGCAAGGTTGCCAGCGCCACCAGCCATCCGAAAATTCCGGCCACGCTTGCTAACAGAACGCTCTCGATCAAAAGCTGCCGCACGATGCGCGCGCGTCCGGCTCCGATGGCGATGCGCACGGAAATCTCCCGCGCCCGTGCCGCCGCCCGCGCCAGCAGCAAATTCGCCACGTCCGCGCAGGCGATCAACAAAACGAATCCGACAGCACACAGTATGATGAGCACGATGTGGCGGCCACCATAAAGTCCGATGATCTCGAGGAACGGCCTTAGGTCGACCAGCAGTCCCTGGTAGGAATCCGGTGCTTTGGTTTCCAAGCGGCGCGCCACGGTGTCCATTTCGGCGCGAGCGGTCTGAAGTTTTACGCCATCGGCGAGCCGCCCGAATAGCATCAGGTTGGGAGTGGCATGGCCGCTTCGTAGATCGGGCACGAGCGGCGTCCAAAGATCTGTATCCTCGGGAAACCGCATCTTGGCGGGCATGACACCGATCACCGAGCGCGGCACTTCGTCTACGCGAATCACGCGTCCGAGGATCAAAGGATCCCGGCCATAACGGTCCTGCCATACGTGATACGCCAGCATCACGACGGGCGTCGCGCCCGGGCGCTCGTCATCGGGGGTGAACGCGCGGCCGAGCACGGGCCCGGTGCCCGCAATCTCGAAACCGTTCGCCGACATCTCGACATTTCTAAAGCGTTCGGGCAACCCCGTCGAATCGCTCACGTTGACGGACATCATGCGGTAAGCGGCTAGCGATGAAACGGACTTGATTTCCGAGCGCAGGTCCAGAAAAACGGAAAACGAATGGCCGAAGGGATTGCGGCGCGATGCGTCGGTGGCGGTCACCACTACCATGCGGTCGAGATGCTGCGCCCCAAAGTCGAAATTGTATGCGCTGCTGACGATGGTATAGATCGTTGTGTTAGCGCCGATGCCCAGCGCGAGCGCGGTGACGGCGGTTGCCGTGAACCCGGGATTCGCGACCAGCGTGCGAGCGCCATAGCGAATATCGCGCCAAAGCGCCTCGATCCAAGTGAAGGCCCACAGCTCGCGGCAGGCTTCCTTCAGCGCGGTGGCATTGCCGAACGGACGCGGCGATTCTCCCTCAGCCTTGATCTCCTCGGCCTGCATCTCGCGATGGAATCGCAGTTCGTCTTCGAGATCGCGATCCAGTTGCCGGCGGCGCCAAAGGGCGCGCCAGCGTTTCAGAAAACTCCTCATGCCGTCTCCATTACTTGCGCGATGGCCCGCGCCAGCCGTCCCCAATTGTCCGCTTCCTTGACCAGTTCCTTCCGGCCCCGCGCCGTCAGCCGATAAAACTTGGCGCGGCGGTTGTTCGCCGATATGCCCCACTCGGCATCGATCCAACCGTCCAATTCCAGACGATGCAGCGCCGGATAAAGCGAACCTTCCTCCACCCGCAGCACCTCCTCCGACGCCTGCCGGATGCTTTGCGCGATCCCGTAGCCGTGCTGCGGACCGCGCGTGAGCGTTTTCAGGATCAGCATGTCCAGGGTGCCCTGGACCAATTCACCCTGTTCGGGCTTCTTCGTTCCCATAGACGCTTGATAGCAGAGACGCTTGATAGGAGTATGCGCGCAACCTTCGCCGGTGTCAAGCTGGAATTTGAACCACGTCTCCCTATCGCTTCTAGCCGCGGTTCCTCTGCTAGCCTTCGGGCAAGCTGGCCGGTTTCAACTCGAGCAGAGCAAGGACGATTTCGGAATGCGCTCGCACGGCATCGAAGAAATGCTCCCCTCCGGCGGCACAAAGCTTTATCCGCTGCCCCAAAGCACCTACGACCAATATAAGCGCTTGCGGCCCAACGAGCAGCGAACCAATTCGATCGCGGCCGCTACCTACTCGCGCCAGGAAGTGATCGGCCCGCACCAGATCGAAGGAGACAGGATCTGGTTCGGCAACAACTACTACGATGGCGAAGGCGATACCGGCGTCGGCGCGTTCGGCTATTTCGATACTTCCACGCGCCAATACACGCTGTTCTCGCCGCCCGAGGTCGCGCCCTGGGAAGTAAGCGCGATTTTCGTGGAACCGGACTCCGTCTGGCTGGGCCTCGACCGCTTCATTGAAGATATCTCGACGGAACCCGGCGGCCTGGTTCGCTGGGATCGAAACACGCATGCCGCGCGCTTTTATCCCTTGGAATTCGCGATCACGAAGATCCAGCGCCAGGGTGAGGCGCTGTATCTGGAAACGCGTTACGGTTACGCGCTGTTTCAGGACGGCAATGTCCGCCGTTATCTCAGCAATGGAATCCCGGTGGCGACATTTCCCCCGCCTCCGACGCACTACTAGCGCGCCGGTTGTCGAACGCCGGGTCTATGGCAGCGTGAAGACGTGCAGCGTCATGCCCGCAACAATGGCCACGTACTGCTTGCCGTTCTTGCCTTCGTAGGTCATCGGATCGGCGTTCCCGCTGGAATCCAGCTTCGCTCGCCACAGCTCCTTGCCGGTCTTGGAATCGAGCGCGCGGAAATAATCGTCGTTCACGATGCCCGCGAATACCAGGCCGCCCGCGGTCGCCGTCGGTCCCGCGAATCCTCCGGCCCTCCCCGTGTTCTGCCGCTCGGGCCCCAACGCCTCGGTAACTCCGAACGGAATCCGCCAAGCGAACTCGCCGGTATTGGCATTCACTGCGGTCATATGACCCCACGGTGGTTTCTGGCAAGGCCAAGTGCCGGCGGCGCGATCGCCCGGCTTAACCGGCGCGCTGAAAGTATGAAACGGCCCCGGCGGATTGTCCACGGCCGACCGCGTATATTCCAGCTTCGAGCCCTGCTCGTCGAAAGAATATTCGACACCCGGACGTTTCTTCTCCGTCCAGCCCACCTGCCCTTGGTCCTGCGTGTAAACGAAAATGTACCCGTCTTTCGGATCCACGGCCATGCCGCCCCAATTGGTGCCGCCGGTGGCGCCCGGGAAAATGATGCTCGACTTCGGCGGCTTGCCTTCTTCGTGATACAAAAACGGCGTGAACGGACCCGCGTTGTAAAATCCGCCGCTTCTCTCCACCAGCTCCTTGCAAGCGGCGGCGTGTTCGGGCGTGGTGTCCGCGGCCGTCACCAGATCCTCAGGTTTGTAGTCCATGCGCGCCAGCGGCGGCGGCTTCACGGGGAACGGCTGCGTGGGCGAATACCATTCGCCCGGCACATCACCCGCCGCAACTTTGCGTTCTTCCACGCCGAACACCGGTTTTCCAGTCTCGCGATTCAAGATGAACATCCATCCCGTTTTGCCGATGTCGGCGATCGCGGGGATCTTCTTGCCGTTAACATTGATGTCTAAAAGCACGGCCGCGGGTGGATTATCGTAATCCCACAAATCGTGGTGGACCGTCTGGAAATACCACTTCATCTTTCCGGTCTCGGCATCCACCGCGACCAGGCTGTTGCCGAAAAGATTCGCGCCTGGCCGGTCGCCCCCGTAGTAGTTGGAAGCTGGCCCGTCGATGGTCATATAAAGGATGCCGCGCTGCGCGTCGGCCGTCATAGGCCAGGCCCAGACGTTGGTTCCGGAACGGTCCTTCCAGCCGTCATTCAGCCAGGTCTCATGGCCCACTTCGCCCGGTCCCGGCACGGTGTGAAAGGTCCACAGCTTCGCCCCGGTGCGAACATCATAAGCACGCGTATCGCCAGGCGGGCCGACGGGAACCTCGAGAACCGCCGCACCGACGGTAACCACGTTGCGAAACACCGTGGGCACGCCGTTATAGCCGATCACCATATCGACCATGCCTTCTTTGCCGAATCCCGGATCAAGCTTGCCGGTGTTGGCGTTCAGCGCGATCAAGTTGCGTCCGGCGGTAAACAGAATGCGGGGCGGGTTCTCCTTGTCGCCGGGCCAATAGGCCACGCCGCGCGTGGATGGCCGCGCGCCGCTGACCGTGTAGCTCCACACCTCCTTGCCGGTCGACGAATCCAGCGCCACAACGCGCTCCGACGCGGTAATGTACATCAGGCCGTTCACCACAAGCGGCGTCTCTTCCGACCCTCCGCCGCCGAATCGGGGCGGCGCCGGCGTGCCGCTGCGCAACGAATAGGTCCAGGCCGCCTGGAGATTCGCCACGTTGTTCGCGTTGATCTGCGTGAGGGGCGAATAGCGGGTGCTGGCCGGGTCGTGGTCGTAGGAAGGCCAGTCCGTCGCGGCCGGCTTCACCGGCCCCGTTTTGTTGTCGGCCGCGCTCACCCCCGCCGCGGAGCATACCAGCAACGCGCACCCGGCGAGAATCGTGCTTGGTAAAATTATTCGCATGCCGTTACGCATGCTATCACGTGGCGAATCGGCTTGCATGCCGCTGTGATAGGGTGTATAGGAAATGCGTTTTACCTTTACCCTGGCAACCGGCCTGGGCATCGCCGGCCTCCTGATGTCCGCCTGTCTTTGTTTACAGGCGCAGGGCCTGCCGGCCCAAGAACAAACTAATCACGACCAGAATAGTCAGGGCCCCAGCGCCGGCGAACCTCAGCTTCACGATTCGCCCGTCAAGGGGTTGCCATCGCGAGTGGCCGCCACCGAGTACCAGGCGCACGCGCAGGCGGGGGACATCATGATCGGCGCGGAGTTCGATGCGCACTCCATTCCTACCGCCGATCACATCTATTCGTCGGAGGATTACATCGTCGTCGAAGCGGGATTCTTCGGACCGGCCGGCGCACACTTGATGCTTTCGCGCGACGATTTTACGCTGCGCATCACGGGCAGAAAGACGCCGCTTCCGAGCGAGCCTTTCGAGGTGGTAATGCATTCGCTGAAAGATCCGGAATGGCAACCGCCGAAAACCGACGACGACTCCAAATCCAAGAACGGCCTGACCACGGGCGGGACCGGCAACGACAATATCACCAACCCGGCCCCTCCGCCGCTGCCTCCGAAAATGCCGTTTCCGCTGAAACGCGCGATGGAACTGACGGTAAAGACATCGATGATGGAGCAGGGAGACCGTCCTCTGCCCCAAGCCGGCCTCCTGTTTTTCCGCTACGGCGGTAAGGCCGAGAATATTCGCGGGCTGGAGTTGGACTATAGCGGCGCCGCCGGTAAGGCTACCCTCGAGCTGCTGCCGTAACGCCAGAATCTTGTATTAAAATCCTGCCCGGTGTCGATCGCCTTTACTTAGTCGGACCTTCCAGCATCCCGGCGGCGCGGCATTTGACCCGGCCTCCCGCCACGGCGTATTTTGGGAGGCGCCATGCCTCGCACTTGCTTCGCCGCAATCCTCCTTTTAGCTCCATCGGTGCTTCTCGCTCAGTGGGAGTCCTACCCCACTCCCGGCGTGCCCAGGACCACAGATGGGAAACCGAACATGACCGCGCCTACGCCTCGCACCGCGGACGGCAAGCCGGATCTCACCGGCATCTGGCAGAACGACCGCACGGTGGGCGGGACCGTGGCTGCGCGCTCCAGCGCCAACCCGCCCCAATCGAACGACGCGCTGCTGACCTTCGCGCGTCGCAGTCCGTTCTGGAACCTCGGCTCACAGTTCCCCGACGGCCTCCCGTTCACGCCTTGGGGCAAGAAGATTCACGACGAACGCATGACGTCCAACAGCATTGATAATCCCGATGCGCACTGCCTTCCCATGGGCATCATGCAGTTTCACAATCACGGCGAACCGCGCAAGATGATCCAGACTCCGCAAGAGATCGTGATTTTGTATGAAGCCAACGCCGGCCAGCGACAGATCTATACCGACGGGCGTCCCCTGCCTTCGAAAGATGCCGATCCCTGGTGGTACGGCTATTCGATCGGACATTGGGAAGGCGACACTTTGGTGGTGGAAACTGCGGGGTTCCGCGATATGGGATGGCTGGACGTGGAAGGCAGCCCGCTGAGCGACCAAGCCCACATCACCGAACGCTATCGCCGCCCCGATTTCGGCCACTTGGCGATCGAAGTCACCATCAACGATCCGAAAGCCTACACCAAGCCATTCACGGTCGCGGTGCACCAGCACATTATGGTCGACACCGATTTAATCGAGTTCGTTTGCCAGGAAAACGAAAAGGACGCGCCGCATCTGATCGCAAAATAGCGCGGTGATGAACAATCCAACGGGAGAAGCATCGCCCACGCGCTCGCCGTCTTGACATTGGTGACCCTCCGGCGCTAATTATATTCCCCCTTCCCCCAGCCGCTTCCGACCGCGCGACCACGGCAACCAATCTACGTCGTAATATTCCTAAAAGCGATTGCCTCAATTCCATTCATCGCCGTTTTCGCTCAACTTTCGCCCAAAACCACGATAAAAATCACCGCACCTCATGCATCCCCTCCCACCCCTTCCCCCTGCCGAGAGCCAAGAGCCAATGGCCAACAGCCGAAGGCACTCCCTCCAGAGGTAAAATGGTCCCCGGCACCCACCATGACCACTAAAGTGAATCGTCGCTCCTTCGTCACCGGCGCCGCACTCGGCGCGTCCAGCCTCCTCGGCGGAGCCTTCAGCAAAGCCATCGCCGCCCCAGCCGGAGCAAAAGACAAAGACACTTCCGCTCCCGGCCCCGTCGCCAACACCACCTCGGGCAAGATTCGCGGCGCCCTGCGATCGAACAAGGTCCTCGCCTTCCGCGGCATTCCCTACGGCGCGCCTACCGGCGGCGCCAATCGCTTCATGCCGCCGCAAAAACCCGAATCCTGGACCGGCATCAAGGAAACCATCGAGTGGGGCCCCGAAGCGCCGCAAGGCCCGCACACCGAGATCCCCGAAGTGGCCGCCACCATCCCCAAAACGGGCATGAGTGAGGACTGCCTCCATCTCAACGTCTGGACCAACGCGCTGGGTGCACAAGGCGACGCCCGCAAGCGCCCCGTCATGGTTTGGCTACACGGCGGCGGCTTCACCAGCGGCAACGGCAGCTACAGCATGTACGACGGCGGCAACATGGCCCACAGGCACGACGTGGTCACGGTCACCGTGAATCACCGCCTCAATTCGTTCGGCTTTTTGTATCTCGCCGAAATCGGTGGAGCGCAATACGCCAATGCGAGCAACGCCGGCATGCTCGATATCGTCGCCGCTCTCGAATGGGTGCGCGACAACATCGCCAACTTCGGCGGCGATCCGAACAACGTGACCATCTTCGGCCAATCCGGCGGCGGCGGCAAAGTCAGCACGCTGCTCGCCATGCCGCCCGCCAAGGGCCTGTTCCATCGCGCCATCATCCAGAGTGGCGCAAATGTGAACGGCGTCCCCGCGGCTGCGGCCACTAAAGCCGCGCGCACGCTCATGGACAAGCTCAACGCCAAAACCGTCGCCGACCTCCAGCAGGTTCCCATGGAGCAACTGATCGCCGCCACGCTCTCCACGCGCGGTCTGCCGCTCGCGCCCGTGGTGGACGGAAAGACGCTACCCGGCGATCCTTTCGATCCCACCGCGCCTGCCATCTCGGCCGATATCCCGTTGCTCATCGGCAGCACCGAATTCGAGGTGAATTTCTTCCCCAACACCAAGCTCGATCCCATCGACGACGCCGAGCTCCACGATGCCGTGAAGCGCACCACGCGCGCCGACGACGCCGAAGTGGACAAGCTGATCGAGCTTTATCGCAAGGGGCGGCCCAAGGCTACCGACATCGACCTATCGCAGATCATCGCCTCCGACGCCTTCCGCGCGCGCGTCGTCTTGGAAGGCGAGCGCAAGTCCGAGCAGCCCGCGCCCGTCTACATGTACTACTTCACCTGGAAAACGCCCGTGCACGACGGCAAGCTGAAAGCCTTTCACACGCTTGAAATTCCGTTCGTGCTCCACAACGTCGATGAAGCCACGTCGATGACCGGCTCGGGCGCCGACCGCTATCCGCTCCAGGACAAAATGAGCGGCGCCTGGGCCGCCTTCGCGCGCAGTGGCAATCCCAATCACAAAGGGCTTCCGAACTGGCCCGCGTTCAAGACCGATAAGCGCGCCACCATGATCTTCAACAACGAGTGCAAGGTGATGGACGATCCTCACGGCGCCGAGCGCGTCGCACTGGCCGCGCTGCATCCTCCCGCGTTCGGGACCGCGCCGCCACGGGGATAACGGCTCTAGCAGATCACGGTGATCTCGCCGAATCCCTCGTCAAGGGATGGCGCGATCATCTGCCCGGCCATTTTCCGGATGGCTTCTTCCGGAACTATGCGGTCCCGCGCTCCATTGCGGGCGATGCAAATTTCGACTGGCACGTCGAAAAACAGAGCATCCAAGCGGCAGCCGTAGCGTTGCGCTAGCAGGATGTATGGCGCGCGTTCCCAGGGTTGCAAGTGCGTCGCGTCCACATAAGTAACCAGACGCCCGGCGGCGATGCGCTGCCGGACCAAGTAACGAATCACCCGGAAAATCCGCGCGTTCATCGTCTGATCGTGCGGATTGTCGGCGATCAGGCGCCGCACTTCGTCGGAAGAAATCGCGTTCACGCCCAGCCGCGCAAGGTAGGTCGATTTGCCCGATCCCGGCAACCCAACCGTGATAATGAGTCGCACCGAGAGATGTCACTACACCATATAGCGGCCGGATTCGATCAGACGTTTCGCGATACGCCGCCGTGCCGCGATCGCATTCACCGGCTCAAACTTAGTGAAGCGCTTCAGCACCGCGAGATTCGTCCGTAGAGTGTCGCCTTCCGATGCAGCGGCCAACACGTTCCGCGCCGCGCTCTCGATCGTCTCCATGGCTTCGCACAGAAACACGTCGCAAATATCCGCCGCCGGCATTTTCTGCGCCCGCAAATACACCGATTCCATCGCGAACGCATTCATCGCGATATCGGTAATTGAAGCCAGCACTTCCTGCAGCTCTTCAAGCGCGGCGCCGAACTTCTGGTACGCGACTCCGATCACGAACAGCGCGGTTTTCTTCGCGTTTTCCACCAGCCGCACATTTTCATTCGAACCGGTAGTCAACGTTGGCCCGCTCAGAATCTCGGCCTGCAACTTCTTGACGGCTTCCACCAGCGGCAGTTGTCCGCGCTGCGCACGCTTCAGCAGCATTCCCGTCGCCAGCAGACGATTGATTTCGTTTGTTCCCTCGAAAATACGATTGATGCGCGAGTCGCGATACGCCCGCTCCACGATATAGTCCTGATGGAAACCATAGCCGCCGTGGATCTGGACTCCTTCATCGGTCACATAATCGAGCATCTCCGAGGCGAAGATCTTGATGTACGAGCACTCCGCGGCGAACTCTTCCACGGCTTTCAATTCGCCCTGCTCCGCGAGCTCACCGTCGATCAGGCCGACCACGCGATACGTGGCCGACTCGGTGGCGAAGATCCGGATGGCCATTTCGGCCAGTTTGTGCTGGATCATGCCGAATTCGGCGATCGGCTTGCCGAACGCGATGCGCTCCCGCGCGTACTTCAGCGAAACGCGCAGCACTTCCTTCGCGCCCCCGCAGGCGAAGGCACCCAGCTTCAGTCGGCCGATATTCAAAATGTTGAACGCGATGATGTGGCCGCGGCCGGTTTCGCCCAAAACATTTTCCACCGGCACCGGAACATTATCCAGATAGATGGCCGTCGTCGAGCTGCCCTTGATGCCCATCTTCTTTTCCTCGGCGCCGGAAGAAAGACCCGGAAACTTGCGCTCCACCAGAAACGCTGTAAACTTTTCGCCATCCACTTTGGCGAAGATGGTGAACAGATCGGCCGCGCCCCCGTTCGTGATCCACATTTTTTGCCCGTTCAAAATGTAATGCTTGCCGTCCGGGCTCAAGTCCGCGCGCGTGCGGATGCCCAAGGCGTCCGATCCGGCCTGCGGTTCGCTCAGCGCGTAAGCGGCGACGAGCTCAGCGCTGGCCACGCGCCGAAGATAGCGCTGCTTCTGCTCTTCGGTGCCGAACAGCAACAACGGCAGCGCGCCGATCCCGCTTTGCCCGCCATGCCAGGCCGCGTACGAGCCGTCTTTGGCGATTCCCTCCGCCACCAGCATGGCCGAGGTGAGATCCATCTCCATGCCGCCGTACATTTCAGGAATATGAACCGAAGTAAGGCCGAGTTCGCCCGCCTTGCGCAGCACCCTGACGGCGACGCCCGGGTCCTGATGCTGGATCGCTTCGACATGTGGCGCGATCTCCTTGATCCAGAATTCCTCGGTGGTGCGCGCGATGGCGCGATGCTCGTCGGTAAAGTCCTCCGGCGAAAAAACGTCTTCAGGCGCGGACTGCTCGATCAGAAACGAGCCGCCTTTATGCCTGGTGCGCGAGATTGTCGAGGATGCCATCGGAATGATTCCTGATCAGATTTTCAAAGATGCCGGCGGCGCCTTGCCCTCCGCCGACGCACATGGTGACCATGCCGTATTGCGAGCCCTTGCGCTGCATTTCGCGCAGCAAGGTAGCCGTGAGCTTCGCGCCCGTGCAGCCGAGCGGATGGCCCAGCGCGATCGCGCCCCCGTTGGGATTGACGCGATCGAGTTCCAGGCCCGCTTTGCGGATCACCGCCAGAGCCTGCACGGCGAACGCTTCGTTCAACTCGATGACGCCAATATCTTCCTTTTTCAATCCCGCCTGCGCCAGCGCCTTGGGAATCGCGACCACCGGTCCGATACCCATGATTTCCGGCGGTACGCCCGCCACGGCAAAGCTCACGAAGCGCGCCATCGGTTTCAAGCCGAGCTCTTCAGCTTTGTCCGCGGACATCACGATCGCCGCCGCCGCACCGTCACTGGTTTGCGACGAATTGCCCGCCGTCACCGTCCCGTCGGATTGAAACACGGGCTTCAGCTTCGCCAGCGCTTCGACCGACGTGTCGCTGCGCGGGCCTTCGTCCTCGGTGAACATCGCGCTCGCATGCCGCGGCGCGCCGTTTTCAAGCACAGTGGATTCGAGCGGCACCGGAACGATTTCGTCATCGAACTTGCCTTCCGCCTGCGCGCGCAGCGCGTTGTGGTGGCTGCGATAGGCGAACTGGTCCGCGTCCTCACGCGTGACGCCGTATTTTCTTTGCACCTGCTCGGCGGTCAATCCCATGCCCATGTAGACCTGCGGATGATGGTCCACCAACCACGGATTCGGCGCGAATTTGTTGCCGGTCATCGGAAGCATGCTGAGCGATTCGGCCCCGCCCGCAATGATCGTCTGGGCCTCGCCGGAGCGGATGCGGTCGGCGGCCATGGCGATGGCCTGCAGTCCCGAGGAACAAAAGCGATTGATGGTCATGCCCGGCACCGAGTCCGGAAGACCGGCGCGCAGCGCGGCCACGCGGCCCATATTCATTCCGGATTCCGACTCCGGCAGCGCGCAGCCCAGGATCACGTCGTCGACGTCATCCGGCGCGATGGCCGGATACTTTGCGAGGAATCGCCGGATGACAAGCGCGGCCAGATCGTCGGGGCGCGTGTTGCGCAGGCTCCCGCGCGGCGCTTTGCCGACGGGAGTCCGGAGACAATCCAAAATGACCGCTTCGGCCTGCATCGAACGCCCGCGTTAACTCTTGCGCTGCCGCCGGTGCATGACTACTGCTACCGGCGCCGTGACAAGTCCCAGCAAAAGGATCAGGCTCGTAGCAGAAGGTTCCGGCACCGCATTCAGCGCTTCGATATCGGCCACTTCCTGATTCCAATAAGACGGCAACTCGCCATATGGATTCGCCGCGCCCTGATCGGTTACGTAGACCTCACCGGCATTCAATGCGGCCGCCTGTTCAAGATCCGCAAGCAGGGAAGATTCGGGCGTGTCGTAGATCGTGTTGTCGAACAGGTTGCTGGGGTCGCTCTCAAACCAATTCAGCCCGTATGGATAGGCGTTGAATCCAGGAGCGCCGGGACTCGGCGCGGTGTTCGGCCCCTCGAAGATATCGAAGATATTCGCCGTGGACAGGTATTGGGAAGGCGTAACCCCATTCAGAAACGGTTGTCCGGGATTGCCGATCACTTCGTACGACGACGACAACCCCTGGATGTAGCTGTCCAGGCTTTGGTAATACGACAAAGTGCTTGGCGTAATCAGCATCCCGTCGATATAAAAGCCATTAATCAGGCTTCCGTATTGGGAAATGTATGTGTTGATCTGCGCTTCCACGCTCGCGAGCGATGCATTTCCGTCGTCGGTGTAAACATACGCGACGACGCTGCCTCCAGCGTTCTCCAGGTTGGTCATCGCGGAGACGTAATTCGGATCGGCCGGCCCGGGAAGAGGCCCGCTATTAGGATTGAAAATCGCGGTCAGCGGAACTTCCGCTGCCGCCGTCGTCAGCGCCGCCCATCCGTTTCCCACGCCGCCGGGACCGCCCGTGCCCGGATAAAAATATGCCGGAACAATCAATGCATCCGCCGAGCAGAGCGCAGGCAGCGCGGCCATCGCAATCAAACCAAGAAGCAGCGAGCGGGCAATGCCAGTAGTCATTCCATCCTCTCCACTAGACCAACTCGCCATTATATGTTAATTTCTGAGCGGTTTCCCCGTCTTCAGCATATACTGCATCCGTTCTTGCGTTTTGGGATTGCCGCACAGGCTCAAGAACGCTTCGCGCTCCAGGTCGAGCAAATACTGCTCCGATACCATCTGTTCACCCGCAAGGCGCCCCCCGCTCAGCACGTGCGCCAGCATTTCACCGATCAGAAGATCGTAATCGCTGATGAAATTTCCCTGGCGCGCGGACCAGGCCCCGAGCTTCATCAGCGCGTAGGCCGCATCGCCCGCCACCTGGATATCGTTGCGCGGGCTGCCCGCCGCGTAGTTCGGCGCGAGAGAAAGCGCCAGAGCCTTGGCGTCGAAAATCAAGCGCTCGGGATTCATCGAAATCGCGTCCGAACGATGCAGCAGGCCGAGTTTCTGCGCCTCTTCGGCGCTCGTGGATACCTTCGCGTATCCGATCAATTCGAATATGCGAAGCGGATCTTTCAGCCGCGCGAGGAGCTCCTTGCATCCACCGCCCGCCGGAACCAAGCCCACGCCCACCTCCACCAATCCGATGTAGGTTTCAGCCGAAGCTTGCGCGCGCGTGGCATGCAGCACCATCTCGCAGCCGCCGCCCAGCGTGCGGCCGAAAGGCGCGGCCACCACGGGTTTGGCCGCGTACTTCAACGCCATGTTCATCTGTTGGAAGCGCTGGACGGCCAGGTTCAACTCGTCCCATTCGCCTTCCTGCGCCGCCAGCAGAACCAGCATCAGGTTGGCGCCCGCGCTGAACGCTTCGCCTTCGTTGGCGATGATCAACGCCTCGAAATTGCGCTCGGCTTCTTCGAGACCCGCATGGACCATCGCGATGTTGTCTTCGCCGATCGTGTTCAGCTTGCTGTGAAATTCGATGCACAGCACGCCGTCGCCGAGGTCGACGAGCGAGGCACCGGGGTTTTCCTTCACCACGCCATGGGTTCGCTTGCGATCCCGCAGAATCAGGATGCCGGGTCGCGGCTCGATGGAATGGTAATTTTGCGAGCAGAAGTCGAAATATTCCGTCACCGGGCGGCGCGGCTCTGGCGGCCGGTAGAGTGCAATGATGCCGTGGGCAAGCGCCTCGGAGACGCTCGAGGGCAAGGCGCGCCGCTCGAGTTCCAGGCCCGTGATCACCTGGACGAAACCGATGGCGTCCCACAGCTCGAACGGCCCCAACTTGTGGCCGTATCCCCAGCGCATCGCCCGATCGATTTCGATGATGCGGTCCGAGATTTCGGGAATCATCCGGGCGCAATACAGGAAGTAGTCGCTCAGCACGGCCCACAGGAAGCGTCCGGCGCGGTCGTCGGAGCGAATCAGAGTGCGGATGCGCTCGCCAAGGTCCTCGATGTTGCGCGCCGCTTCGACGGAAGCAAAGTGCGGCTTGCGGAGCGGCTCGTACTCCAGCGTCTTCCAGTTGAGCGCCAGGATCTCACGCTCTTTCCCCACGCGCTTGTAGAAGCCCTGGCCGGTCTTGTCGCCCAGCCACTTGCACTCGATCATCTTCTTTTCGAAATCCAGCGGCAAGAAGCGTTCGCGCCAGCGATCATGGGGAACAAGTTCGTACAGATTTGTTCCAACGAACCCCCACACATCCAGCCCGACCAAGTCGAGCAGGCGAAAGCTCGCGCTGTTGGGCACGCCGATCAACGAACCCGTGAGGGCATCCACTTCTTCGACGGTGAAATCCTGTTCGACCATCGTTTTGCCGATGGTCCCGCCGAGAAACGCGCCGATGCGGTTGGCGATGAAGTTGGGAGTGTCCTTGGTGCGCACCGCCCCTTTGCCGAGTCGGCGGTCGGCGAAATGTTCCACCTCAGCCAGGATGCGAGGGTCCGTTTCCGGACCCGGAATCAGTTCCATCAGGTGCAGGTAGCGCGGCGGATTGAAAAAATGCGTGCCGAGGAAGTGGCGGCGGAATTCCGGCGAGAACCCTTCCGCGATTTTCGCGAGGGGAATGCCGCTGGTGTTCGTGGAAAGAATCGCATCGGGCCTGCGCGCGGCTTCCACCTTGCGCCACAGCGTGCGCTTGGCGTCGAGATTTTCGACAATGGCCTCGAGCACCCAGTCGCAGGCGGAGATTCTTCCGAGATCGTCCTCGAAATTGCCGGCCTCGACCAACGCGGCGCGTTCATCGACGAAAAATCCGGCGGGCTTCATCTTCAGCGCGTTCTGAATGCCCTGGAGTGCTGGTGCGTTGCGATTCGAATCGCCCGGGACATCGAGCAACAGCGCGGAGATTCCCGCGTTGGCGAAATGCGCGGCGATACGCGATCCCATGGTGCCCGCGCCTAACACGGCGACTCGTCGAATGGTTGCCATGGAGGTCCGCTCAGATGTTCACAGCGGCCATGTGCTGCTCAGCATAGCGCAACCCGGCGGTGCTGCCCTTTGGAATCAGGCGATCGATTTCGTCGATCTCGGCCGGCGAAAACACGATATCGAGAGCCTTGAGATTCTCCTCAATGCGCGAGCGCTTCTTGGCGCCGAAGATCGGAACAACTTTGTCGCCTTGCGCCATTACCCAGGCCAGCGCGATCTGAGCCGGCGTCGCGCCTTTCGATTTGGCGATACCTTCGATGTGCCGCACCAGACCCAGATTCTTGTAGAAATGATCGCCTTGGAAGCGTGGATTGTAGCGCCGAAAATCGTTCTCGGGAATATCCTCGGGGCGCTTGTACTCGCCCGTCAGGAAGCCGCGCCCGAGTGGGCTATAAGCCACGAAGCCGATGCCGAGTTCGCGAACGGTAGCGAGGATCTCGTCCTCACAATCGCGCGTCCACAGCGAATATTCGGTCTGCAGCGCGGAGATGGGGTGCACGCGATGCGCGCGGCGAATTGTCGCGGGCGCGGCTTCGGAAAGGCCGAGATAGCGGACCTTGCCCTGCTTCACCAATTCCGCCATGGCGCCGACGGTCTCCTCGATGGGCGTTTTGGCATCCACGCGATGCTGGTAATACAGATCGATGACCTCCACGTTCAGGCGCTGGAGCGAAGCCTCGCAGCACGCGCGGACGTATTCGGGGCGGCCGTTCACGCCGAGGAAGTTTCCGTCGGGCGTGCGCTGGTTGCCGAACTTGGTGGCCAAAACGACTTCGTCGCGGCGGCCGTGGATGGCCTTGCCGACCAGCACTTCATTCTTGAATGGACCGTACATGTCGGCGGTGTCCAGAAAGTCGATGCCGCGGTCGAGCGCCAGATGAATGGTCGCGACGGATTCGGCGTCGTCGGTGGCGCCGTAGAACTCGGACATACCCATGCATCCCAAGCCCATCCGTGAAACCGTTAAGCCGAGCGAACCTAAGGCCACTTTCTGCATACCTTCCATATTAACCTCGCCGGTCTCGTACACTGGCATTCGTGTGGGTTCCCGAACACGCCGTGTTCAATGTGGAGGGCTCGATCGCGCTGGCGTTCGTGGTGGCGCTGTTCGCGCGGAGCCGACGCGGCAAGGTGCAGACTGCCTCGATTGGCGGCCAGGAATTGTTGTTTGCGGCGGTGATGATCGCGGCGCCGGCAACGCTGGCGTTCGCACCCATTCTGCGGAGCCCGTTTCTTTACGACGATTACACGCACATCATGGACGCGGCGCATTTCACTTGGGGCTCCGTCGCGCATCAGTTTGCGCCGGTGGCCGGGCGCGGACTATTTTTTCGTCCCGTGGGCTTCTTTCTTTATTGGTTGAATTATCTTGGGGCGCGGGCGAATCCAGTGTGGTGGCACGCCAGCAGCATCGCGCTGCACGTGTTATGCAGTTGCCTTCTCTATGCGCTGTGCCGTGAGTTGGGTGTTGCGCGCTTTGCGAGCCTGGCGGGCGCACTCGCGTTTGCATGGACGGGCGCGGCGGCGGAAACCGTGGCGTGGATCGACGCGCGGTTCGATTTGATGGCGACGGCGCTGGTGCTCATGAGCCTGCTGTGCGTTTGCCGTTTTGCGGCAAAGGGGGAGCGGCTCTGGCTGATTGTCGGATTGGCGATTGACATGGCAGGCATGTTGTGCAAGGAATCGGCGTTCTGCCTGCCCCTGCTGATTGCGTGCCTCTCATTCTTCCGGGATGAGCGACACCGGATTTGGAAGGCTGCGGGACTGGCGGCGATCGTCGCAGCCTTGCTGATCGCCTATCGATTCTGGGCGTTGCATGGAATCGGAGGGTATGGCGCACACTTCCATGCGGTTCGCACGGTGGAGGCGCTGTTGCTACGCCAATGGGCGATTCTGCTTTTTCCCTTTAACTGGTCCGCACCCGCGTCCAGGCCTATGTATGCCGTGTTGGCCGCGATTCCATTGGTGCTGGCCGCGTGTGCGTGGATCGCCAGACCGCGGCGCGGCGCGCTGGCTGGGTGCGTTGCATTCGTGATCGCCGCGGCGCTGCCGGTGCAGCATCTGCTGCTGCTTGGTCCGGCGCTGGGCGGCTCGCGCGAGTTGTATTTAGCTACCGTGGGATGGGCGCTGCTGTGGGCGGTTGCACTCGACGGGATGCCGCAGCGCGGCGGTGCGATTGTGGCTGGGCTGGTGCTCGCGATCGGGGTCGCGATGCTGGAGCATAATTTGACAGTCTGGCGGGAAACGTCGCAAATGGTTCGCACGATTTGTACGGATTTCGGGCGTGTGGCGGCGCAAACGCCAGGACCGATCGTGGTGCGCGGCCTGCCAGCGGGCCGTCTCGGCACGGTGTTCCTGTATAACGGCTTTCCGCAATGCGTGGAGATGAATTCAGGTGTTCCGTCGGCGCGAATTCAGACGGACGAATTTCCGGCGCCGCCCGGCGCAAACGAATTCATCTGGAACGGAGCCACCGGGCGCATCGACGCCGCGCGGCGACACTGATATAAAGACGCAGTCCCGCGATGCTAGCCCACCGGGATCTCCGGCTCCGGCATGTGATGGCGGCGCAGGGGAACGTCGCGCAACAAGACGTGCAGGACGATCGCGAGCGTCATGATGACGGCGCTGGCGACGAACACGCGCTGCAGGCCGTGCAGCAAGCCGAGTCGCACGTTGGCCATGAGAGTCCGCAGCAGATGCATGCCGGCGGCGGAATGGCCGAATGCGGCGTCTAGTTTGTCGTGCATTTGCCCTAACCGGAGGGGATTTGAAAACAGCTTCAGTGTGTCCGTGGAAACGCCCGCCGGCACTCCGGCGGCAAGGTCGTCATGATAGCTGGTGAGCAGGACGCTGCCGAAGATCGCCACGCCCATCGTGCTTCCGATGGAGCGGAAGAACGCCGTGGAGGCCGTGGCCGCGCCCATGTATTTTCGCGGCGCGACGTTTTGTACCGCGACCGTATAGACCGGCTGCAGCAGGCCCATGCCGATCCCGCCGATGACCATGGCAATTACGACATCCATGCGGTGCGTCGCGCCGTTCATGCGCGCGAACAGGATCATGCCCGCCGCTACGAGAATGGATCCCACGACGGCGGCAAGTTTATAGCTCTGCAAGCGCAGCGTGAGCTGGCCGGTGACTACGCTGCCGGCAACGGCGCCCATCATGAGAGGCGTGAGCAGATTGCCGGATTGCGTGGCGGAGACGCCGAGCACGCCCTGCATGAACAGCGGCAGATAAATGATGACACCGAACATGCCCATCCCGAGCAAAAACACGGCGACCGAGCAAAGGCTCACCACCGGCTCGCGGAACAAAGTGAGCGGGATCAGCGGCTCAATGGCTTTGCTCTCCGCCCACAGGAACGCGACCAGCATCGCGGCGGAGAACACCAGCAGCGATTCGATGCGCGTGGAGGTCCATCCGAAATCGGTGGCAAAATTCAGAGCGAGGAGCAGGGGGACGATGCACAGGATCAAGGAGGCGATGCCCGCATAATCCAGCTTTCGTATCACGCCTTCCGGATGCAGCTCCGGAAATTGAAAGTAGATGATGGCGATCGCAATGGCGCCCACCGGCAGATTGACGTAGAATACGGAGCGCCAGGAAACCTGATCGGTGAGCCAGCCGCCGAGGGTGGGGCCGAAGATGGACGCCAGCCCCCAGGTGGCCGCGAAAAAACTCGTGTACTTGCCGCGCTCGGCCGGAGAAAATATATCGCCGATGATCGTGAACGCCAGGCCCATCATCACGCCCCCGCCGATGCCTTGCAGCCCGCGGAAGACAATGAGCTGATTCATGCCGTCGATGGGGAGAAAGGTCATCGTCCCGGCGGCGCCGCACAGGGCGGAGCTAACGACGAAGCCCACGGACCCGCCGAGGAAAAACCATTTCCGGCCGTACATGTCCGATAGCTTGGCGAAGATGGGAACAGCCAGCGTGGAGCAGAGCAGGTACATGGTGGAGACCCACGGATAGCGATCGAACCCGGAAAGCTGTGCGATGATGCGCGGTTCGGCGGTGCCGACGATGGTCTGATCAAGGGAGGCTAGCAGCACTGCCAGCAGGAGCCCCGTCATGGTGGCATAGGTTTGCCGGCGCGTGAGCCGGATGAGGCCGGACGTATGAAATATAGGCGCGGCTGCGGCGTCCGGCGTTCCTACGGGGGCAGGCATTCCTAATGTTATCCTTTTTCGGGCGGCGATTTCTTTTTCGGCCAT
>JASHQT010000366.1 GCA_030039005.1 Bryobacteraceae bacterium | reverse complement strand
GAAGCAATTTCCTGCAGGCGTATGGCGGCATCGGTCTGGCCCTGCTGGCGCTTCTCGTCATCGGAACATACACCTATGTCCGCACGCCGGCGGGACGGCTGTGGTGGGATTCGCTGCGGCTCAAGATTCCGGTTCTGGGCGGGGCGCTGCGCAAAGCCGAAACCGCCCGGTTCGCACGCGCCATGGGAACTTTGGTTTCCAATACCGTTCCGCTGGTGCAATCGCTCGCGATCGCCGGCGCGACATTGAACAACCGCCGCATCGCGCGATCGCTCGAGGCCGTATCCCTGGGAGTGAAGCGCGGCGAGGGCCTGGCCGGACCTTTGCGGCGCGCCGGTCAATTCCCGCCCCTGGCGGCCCACTTGTTGAGCGTGGGTGAGGAGACCGGACGCCTGGATTCGATGTTTCACCGCATGGCCGACATCTACGATGCCGACACGCGCGCCTCCATCCGGCGCTTTACATCGCTGTTCGAGCCAATCGTTATTCTGTTAATGGGCATTGTGGTAGGCAGTCTGATTTTGAGCATGCTGCTGGCGATCGTCGGCATGAACGACGTCGCGATGTAAGGAGGTGAAGCCATGGACAACAAACTCATGGACAAGCGAAAAAGAGGCCAGGCCGGTGTGACGCTGATCGAAATGATGGTAGTGGTCACCATCATCGCGCTGTTTGCCGCGCTGGTGCTGCCGAAGATGATGAATCAGGCCGACCGCGCCAAGGTCACCAAGGCGAAGGCCGACATCAACGGGTTTGAGACCGCGCTCGGATCTTACAAGCTCGATACCGGCGTCTTCCCCACCACCGAACAGGGCTTGCAGGCGCTGCGCGTGCAACCGGAGGGCGTCGAGAACTGGCAGGGTCCTTACTTACAGAAAGACATCGGCACCGACCCCTGGAACCATGCCTACGCCTATCACTACCCCGGCGATCACGGCGATGAGCCCGACATCATCAGCTACGGCCGGGACGGCCAGCCCGGCGGAGACGGATACGATGCCGACATCGTCAGTTGGAAGAACTAGGCTGTGGCGTTCAGACTCGCAGTGGCGTTCACACTCGTGTGAACGCTCCGTGTCCAGTTCCGCCGGCGTCACGCTCATCGAAATGATGGTGGTGGTGGGGCTGATCTCGTTGATGGCCGCGGTCAGCTATCCGGCGATTACCTCCGGGATCGAATCCTTGCGTTTGAATGCCGCCACCAACGGCGTAGTCAGCTTCCTCGATTACGGTTTGAGCCGCGCCGAGCGCCGCCAGCAGACGGTGGAGATCACCATCTCCAAGGCCGACAATTCTCTCGAAATGCGCTCCACCGAACCCGGCTTTTACCGCAAGCTGCGACTGCCGGAGGGCGTCTCCATCGTGCAGGTGCTCCCGGCCTTGCCCGAAGAAGACGCCGATCCGGGCCGCAAGCGCGATTTTCTGCTCTATCCCGGCGGTACCGTGCCGCCGATCGGCTTGCAATTGATCAATCGAAGAAATGTCCAGCGCGTAGTGCGCGTGGACCCCATCACGGGCGTGCCGCACGTGGAGGCGCCGCCTGAGCAACAGTAGTCGCATGAGTTATAAGAGGGCGATGCATCGCGAGCGTGGTTTTACGTTGCTCGAAGTCCTGGTGGCAACCCTCGTCATGGCCATCGCCGTCGCCGGTCTCATGGGCGCCATCTCCACGTCCTTGCGCAATGCCGCGCGCCTCACCGATCATGACCGCGCGGTTTTGTTGGGCCACCAAAAAATGGACGAGCTGATGATCGCCACCGGTCTCGAAAAAGGCGTGGCCTTCCAAGGAACGTGGGGGCCGGAGGTAACTGGCGGCACGGACATGGGCTGGATCGCCCGCCTCACACCTTTCGAGATCCCCCAGAGTCGCGCCATCGGAACCCCATTCGTCGAGCGCGTAGAACTGGAGATTTGGTGGATGAGCGGAACCCAGCGCCGTTCGTTCCGGCTGGAGGGCTACCATCGCGCGATTCTTACTCCGGCCGATCTGGCCGCGGCGTCATCGCAGGCGCTGGCCCAGACGCCGGGTTTGCAATGAACAATGCTGCCGCAATGAACGATGCTGCCGCAATGAGAGTTCCACACAAACGCGCGGCCCGTTCGGCGGGCGTCACGTTGATCGAATTGCTGATCGCCGTTCTGCTGTTCAGCTTTTTGTCTTTCGGGATCGTGATGACGCTGCGCGTCGCTCTGAATGGGATGAACAAATCGGACTCCAAGCTGATGGCCAACCGCCGCGTCACGAGCATCGAGCGCATTCTCGATCAGGAGATCGAAGGCATCCTGCCGGTGACCGCGCAGTGCCAGCCACAGCCGGGCGTTCTCGGCCCGGCGCTCATGTTCTTTCAGGGCGAACCGCAATCCATGCGTCTGGCTTCCACATACTCGCTGCAACAGGGCCAGCGCGGGCTGCCGATGATCCTCGAATACCAGGTGATCCCGGGCGAAGATGGCCAAGGCGTGCGGCTGGTGGTCAACGAGCATTGGTACACCGGTCCGCGCGGTGCAGGGATCTATTGTATCGGCATGAGCACGGATCCAACCGGTGCTTCGGGACCGGTGTTCGCGCCCATCAGCATCGGCCCGGGCTCCTTCGTCCTTGCCGATAAGCTCGCCTATTGCCGCTTCAGCTATCGCGATCCGCGCATACCGCCCCAGCCGCCGGTTTGGGTGCCGCATTGGATTAAACCCGTGCTGCCCAACGCCATCCGCATCGAGATGGCGCCGCTCACCCCCGATGCCGGGCGCTTGGTCCCCGTCACGCTGACCGTCCCGGTACACGTGACGCGGCTGCCGCTCGAGCCTTATGACAATAACTGACCCGTATGACAACAACTAGGGGTTCTTCCGGCCGGCGCGGCGCGGCTCTGCTGGCGGTCCTATGGCTCGCCGCGGCGCTTGCGGCGATCGCCTTCACTCTTGCCAACAGCGTGCGCGGCGAAATCGAGCGTAGCTCCACCGATGCCGATGGGTTGAAAGCGTACTATCTGGCCGCGGGGGCCATTGACCGCACGTTGGTCTATATCGAGTCAGGCCCCCAGTTTATGGGTCCCGATGGCAAGCCCATATTCCAGATTGACGTCACGCGGGAGCTGCATCTTAACTTCCCGACCGGCGTCGCTACAGTCGATTACATCCCCGAGAACTCGAAGCTGAATGTAAACTTCGCGCCGCCCATCGAGCTCAACCGGCTCCTAGAAGCCCTAGGCGTGGATCCCGAGCGCGCTTTCGCGATCACGGCCGGAATCGTCGACTGGCGCAGCGGCACCCCCGGGGGATCGTTTTCGCAGTTCGACCAATATTACATGTCCCTCACGCCGTCTTTTCAGGCCCGGCATGCGTCTCTTGGAGAGATTGAGGAATTATTGCTGGTGCGCGGAGTGACTCCGGATTTGTTCTATGGCGGCTACACCCAGGCAGCGGATGGCAGGCTGATCCCGCACGACGGCCTCCGTGATTGCCTGTCGGTCTACGGCTCTACTGGCGCATTGGACGTGAACACAGCGGCGCCTGAGGCCATGGTCGCCGTGGGCGTTCCTCCGGAAACGGCCGCCGCGATTGTGGCCTTCCGAAAAACCACGTTGATTCGCGACATGAGCCAGTTGGCGGCCTTCACCAGCGGCGGGGGCGCGGGGAGTCTCGGGATCGTCAACGGTCCGATCGGTACAATCCGGGCCACGGCGCGCCTTCGCCTTCCCAACGGCCAGCTTTCCGACGTGCGCCGGACCGTTTCGGCAGTGGTGAAGTTCTTGAAGCCCGGCTGGGACCCGCCGTTTCACATCCTGCGCTGGTACGACAACCCGAGCATCGTGCCATGAACATCTCTCGATTTCCAATGACCTCTCTCGATTTCAAGAAGTGGCTCGCCATTGGGACCGGCATCGGGATTGAAATCGGATCGCAGGATCTTACCGTGACCGTCGTCCGTCTGCGTCCTCGCGGGCCGCGAGTATTGGGCGAGCTCACCATCCCCCAGTTTCGAGAACAGGCTGCCGCGGAATGGGGCGCCGCCTATGCCGCCTTCCTCGAAAAGCTGGGCGCCGGACACCTGGCCGCCACCGTCCTGTTGCCGCGCGACGAGGTGACGGTTCGCCAGATCGCTTTGCCGGGCGTCGCCGACAAGGACCTCGCTTCGGCCGTTCGTTTCGAGATCGATTCGCTCAATCCCTACTCCGAAGAAGAAGTGACGTACGATTGGGCGCGCATCGGCAAGACGTCTTCGGTTCTGATCGCCATCGTCCTGCGCTCGGTGATCGAACGCTACACCACCCTTTTTTCGCAGGCCGGGATAAAAACCGCGTCCTTCACCTTCTCGGCGCCCGCCATCTATTCCGCGCTGCGCCTGCTCGCGATCCCACCGCGCGATGGGTTCCTGGCGATGGAGCCGGCCGCGGAAGGCTTCGAATTGTATGGCGAGAGTCCGACGCGTCCGATTTTTTCGGCTCGGCTCGAACAGCCGGCCGATCGCGCGCGGACGCTGGCCGTTTCCGAACTTCGTCTGCCGCCCGAGACCGAAACTTCTGTGCTGCACGATTGCCTTCCGCGGCCTCTGGCAGCTCCGGAGACCTATGAGCCTTCGCGCGCCTCTTTGTCCTACGCGGCCGCTTTGTCCTCCGCCGGGCTGATTCGTCCGCTGGGTGTGAACCTGCTGCCGCGCGAGCAGCGCCGTTCGGCCTCGCGCTTGCGCTACATTCCCACAGCCGCCCTGGCGTCGGTGACGTTGCTGCTGGCCGTGGCGGCGCTCGCCTATCCCAGCTACTCCGATCGCCGCTATGCCGGGCTGCTCGAAGCGCAGATTCGCATCTTCGCGCCGTTGGCGAGGAAAGCGGTGGACGCCGATCGCGAGACCGTCAACGACCGCAACCGCGCCCAAACGCTCGACAACTTCAAGCGGCAGACCCGCCAGGACCTCGACGCCCTCAACGCGCTCACGCATCTGCTGGCGCCTCCCGCCTGGGTGACTTCGCTGCAGCTTACGCGAACCTCGGTGAGTATCACCGGCGAGACGAACCAGGCCGCCGAACTGATCAAGCTGCTGGATGGTTCGCGCCAATTCCAGGGCTCTGCGTTCTCGCTGCCGCTGCAGAAGAGCTCGGGCGGTGAAATCTTCAGTATCCGCTCCTCGCGGAGGGCGGCGAATCCATGACGATATCGGATCGCGAGCGCCGCTTGCTGGTTGTGTGGGCCGCCGCTATGGTGCTGGGTGGAATCTATTACTGGTTCTCCAATTCCACGTCCTCCTCGAGCGCCGCGGGCACGAAGGCCGGCGTTCCGGTGGAAAGCATCGATCGCACCGAGAAACGTTTGGCCGCCCTTCGCCAGCAGGCCGCGACGCTTCCCGGCAAACAGGCCGTGTGGAAGCAGGTTTCCGGTGAACTCGCCGAGCGCGAGAAAAATTTGGTTCCCGGCGACACCGCCGAACAGGCGCAGGCCCAACTGCTCCAGATCGTCAAGCGCGTGGCCCAGCAACAGAGCCCAGCGCTCGAAGTCGGGCAGGTGGAACTCGGCCGTCCGCGTACCTTCGGCGCGGCCTACGGTCAGGTGAGCGTATCGATCACCACTACGTGCCGCATCGAGGACTTGGTTAATTTTCTGGCCGCCTTGAGCGCTCAACCGGAGCTGGTAGCGACCGAGGAGATTCGCTTCGGCGCATCACAGCCCAAGCAAAAGACCATGCCCATTCGGCTGACGATCTCGGGCCTGGTGGCCAAGCGCCTGGTGCCTAAAGAGAAAGGTTTGCCGGATCTGTGATCGCGAAGCTGCGCATTCTGGATCTGGCGTTGCTCGTGGCCGTCGGGCTTCTGTGCTGGCAATTGCGCCGTGAGCGGATCGCTTCGCACGCCCGGGACCTGGCTTTGCTCCACAGTGCGCTGGCCGCCTCCCGCGTGCCCGGCCTTGCGCCGCTGATGAAGGTGGACCCGGCGACCGCCGCCGAATTTGCCGACGTCGCCACCAAGGATCTGTTCGCGCCCGATCGCAATCCGAACGTCATTGTCGATCCTCCGCCCCCACCGCCGGAGAAACCCCAGCCTCCGTTTCCGGTGGCTCACGGCGTGATGTTGTGGGACGGCGTTCCTCCCACCATCGTGCTCAGCGAAAAAGCAGGCGGGCCGCAGAAAGGCTATCATCCCGGCGACACCATCGGCCCGTGGAAGATTGTATCTGTCGACAACAGTTACGCCGACTTCGAGTGGGACGGCAAGGACTTCAAGAAGCGGCTGGACGAGCTGATCGATCGAACCCCGATCGAAATATCCTCCGCTCCCGCGGCGGCGGCGCCACCACCCAAGTCCGCGGCCCAGACCCTTTCCAACTCCTCGTCCTCCCATTCCGGGCCCGGCGAAGATAGCGGTGCCGGAAACAGGACCTGTTATGCCGACGATACCTCGCCGGCCGGCACCATCGTCGACGGCATGAAGAAGGTCGTGAACCGCACGCCTATGGGAAGCGTGTGCTTTTGGGAGCCGTCCCGATAAAGGAAGAACGAACATGACGAGGCATCTCGAGCGGGGAACGAATCAGTGAACATTCTGCGGGTTGGTATTCCGGCGGTGGCTCTGGCTTGTCTTGTACCGGTTCTGGCTCAGCAACAGCAACCGCCTCAGCCACCACAGGCGGTTCCCTACACCGGCCCGGTTTTCCCCGGCCTCATGCCCCGGCCGAATTTAGCGCCCCCACGGCCAGCGCCTGGCGCTGGGAATCCCCAGCCAACTCCCGTAAATCCGCCCGCGGCGAATGGTACGACGCCCGCGGCGGCCGCCCCAGCGCCCGGTCAAGCGGCGCAGCCCGCGGCGCAAGCCCAAACCCCGGCACGGCCCGCTACGCCGCCCACGGTTTACGGTGGCCTTGCTTTAAACAACGCGTCGCTCACCGAAGTCATCGATCTGCTGGCGCAGAAACTCAAGATCAACTACATCCTCGACCCGCGCGTGAAAGGCGGCGTCATCCTCAATACCTACGGCGAAACCAAGGACATTGACACGCGCTCGTTGCTGGAGACCATCCTACGGATCAACGGCTTCGGCATGGTGAAACAGGGCGACCTGTATCGCATCGTGCCCCTCACGGACATCTCCCATCTGCCGTTGCCGCCGCAAACGATCACCGATCCGGCCGAGATCCCCGAAGGCGACCAGACCATGCTCAATCTGGTGTTCTTGAAGTACATCACGGCCGATGAGCTGGCCAAGGTTCTGGAACCGTTCATCGGCGAGAACGCCCGCGTGTACGTCTACGCTCCCGCCAATCTTCTCTTATTGCTCGACAGCCAGCGCAGCATGCGCCGCACGATGGAACTGGTGACGATGTTCGATAGCGATCAGCTCGCCAACCAGCGTGTGCGCGTGCTGACCGTCAGGAACGGCCGGCCCAGCGACATCGCCAAGGAACTGGAGGACATCTCTAAGGCCATGGCGTTTTCCGAAAAGAGTTCGCCCATCAAATTTCTGCCCATTGACCGCATCAACACCATCATTGCCGTGGCGTCGAATCCCGGGGCGTTCAAGGAAGTGGAAGAGTGGCTCGCCAAGCTCGACGTTCCCATCAAGCCCGCCGCCGGCGGGATCAAGGATTACGTCTATCGCGTCCGTTATGGCGATGCGGTTTCCATGGCCTGCTCCATCCAGGCTCTCTACGGCCAACTCGCCGGATATGGCAGCGCTTACGGCTATCCAGGCGGGCAGAACTCCATCACGGCCTGCATGGGCAGTTCTGGTTTCGGAAGCACCGGTAATGGCTTCAACACGGGTTTTGGAGCCGGCGCAGGCGGATTGGGGACAGGTGGCTTTGGCGGCGGCGCTGGCGCTGGTGCTGGTGCTTTTGGCAATGGATTTGGCGCAGGAGGCTATGGCGCTAATCCCGGATTTTATGGCTCACCAGCCTATGGAAGCAGTCCCTACGGCTATGGTTCGGGATACGGAAATGCCGCACCGGCGGCCGGTGCAACGCCGTTCACTGGGGCCGCTCCCAGCGGGGCGCCTGCATCGGCTGCAGGCGGAGCCGCCGGCAACGATTTGACCGGTCAGTATCTGGGCAACGCACCCCCCGGCTTCAGTGCTATTCGCGGTCCACGTGTCATCGCCAACCCCGTAAACAATACCTTGCTGATTCAGGCCACGCCGCAGCAGTACGAAGGCATCCAGGATCTCATCCGGCAGTTGGACGTTCCGCCGCGCCAGGTTCTCATCGAAGCCAAAATCTATTCCGTGGATCTGTCGCATGCCTTTTCGAGCGATGTCACGGCCGCCTTGCAAGCTCTCTCAGGGAGTTCAGCGGGAGGCAACCTGGGGGCCAGCGGACTCTCATCCGTCTCCAGCACGGCAGCTTCTCTGTTGGCGTCCCTGGCCGGTAGCACCACGACAGTGAGTGGCGCGGCGCTGGTCGGTAGGAGCCGCGCACTGGAGGGGGTGGTCCAATTGATGGAAAGCGAGACCAACGCGAAGATCCTGTCCTCACCCTCCATCATCGCCACCGACAGTATTCCCGCTAGCATCAATGTGGGAACCACCGTCCCCACGTTGCAAGGCTCGATTACGAGCGCCATCGGAGGCGCGGTTACTAACTCGGTCGGCAGCGCCAGCACGGGCATCGGGCTCTCCATCACCGCCCGCGTGACTCCCAGCGGGATCGTCACCATGATCATCAATCAAAATGTAAGCGATCCCACAGCCAACCCGATCTCATCCGGTCCCGGCAGCGATATTGATTCCCCCTCCTTCGCCACAAAGAACATCACGACCCAGGTGACGGTGCAAGATGGCGATACGATTGCCATCGGGGGTATGATCCAGGAGAGCAATTCGGTGAGCATTGGGGGTATTCCAGTGCTGGACCGCATCCCCGTAGTGGGCGCCTTGTTTGGTTCCCGCTCCTACAGCAAAGAACGCACCGAATTGATCATGTTCCTGACGCCGCACGTGATTTTCGACAGCGATCAACTTCTCGACGCCTCCGACGAACTGAAGGAACAGATGAAAACTCTGCGTAAAGACATTAAGGAATAAGTGTCTTCCCAACGAATGTTCAGATTCAGCGCTGGTCGACCCCTAGTACTGCCATTTCAAGCCCCAGAATTGACCGTTGGCTGTAAAGCTTTGACTAGGTAAGAATGCCTGTGATGTAATGGACCGCTGCTGCCGATTGAGGTAGAAGGACCAGCGGGTCGTCGCATCAACAATTTACGCTTGACTTGTTCCGGCAGGTAGTGTTATGAATGATTGATTGCGTCCGAACAGGTTTGGCGGCATTCATTCTTTGGCGCATGAATCCCGCGAGCACAAAAAGATACGAGAAGTTCCAAAGCAAGTTGAGCTGAATGGAGACTATGAACCGAGACCGGGCAAGCAAGGCAGCGGCAGGCGTCAAGCGCACCTTCGCGCCCCGTTTGGTCGGCTGAGATTCAGAATCTTCATGACGAGATCCTACTCGAAGGCTCAGGTTGAAAGAGATAACTTCCATCAATTCAATTTCAGATTTTCACAAGGAGAAGGAAATGGTAGATTTTCGCAAATGGCTTTTAGCGCTTGCGGCCGTCGGCCTGCTACTCGGCATCGGTAGCTCCACAGCCAACGCGCAATCCAATAATCCCGCGTTCTCTTGCTTGCCCAGCCCCACTAACAACATTGTTCGTGCGGAGGGAATTGCCGAGCTCGTGGGTGACATGGTCCTGAACTGCACCGGCGGCACTCCCACGGCCGCTGGCAGTGCGATTCCGGAATCGAACGTTCAAATCACGATCAACACCACCGTTACGAGCCGGATTGTCTCGCTAGGCAACGTCTCGGAAGCGCTGATGCTCATCGACGATCCGTATCCTCCGCTTGCCGACACGTTTCCGCCTTTGACGGCAATTCCGACCGGCCACTCAGCCACCCAGACCGCGTGCCTGGCGGACAATAGCACCAACTGTGCGATCACCAGTCCGGGAAATGGCTTCGGCGCGGCGGGTCCATATAAGGGCGGCGCCGGTTTTTACAACATATTCCAGGGCGTCCAAGCCCTTTCCAACGGTATCACCTGGACCGGTGTGCCCATCGATGCTCCGGGCACCACGTACACCCGCGTGATCCGCATCACCAACATTCGCGGCGATGCTAACGCGCTCGGTGTGGCGTCGACGCTGGTTCCGACTCAGATCACGATGCTCGTGGCAGTGAACGGAAACACCACCCTCGGTTCAGTTAATGTCACCGGCACGGTCGCTACCGTCGAGCCTGGCATCCTGACGCCTCCTGGCGCAACGGCGATACCCGGGTCATACCAGGTTTGTAACAGCGTGAACACCTACCTTACCACCGCGAGCGAGTGGGGCACGGTGTCGCCCTTCGCACCGCCGGGTTCCTTTGTTACCGATAACGGGATTGGCGTTACGGTTACTGAGGGCTTTGCGTACGCCTGGCGACCCCAAAGCTTCTACCAACTTTATTATGTTGAGAACGGCTTGTCCCTCGGCGACTATTACGCGCCCGATCTAACAGCCTTCCCGTATCAGAACGAGCCCGGCGTCAACTATGATACCGAGTCCGGTCTGACACCGTTTGACTCCGGTGTGGTTGAGCCAACCTCGGCAGAGGAGGTCGGTTTGGCTGACAGGGGGACGCGGCTCCAATTCGCTGTTGCCGGCGTAGGCGCCGGCGTCACTCTGTACGCTCCCAGCTTCATGTTCCTTAGCGGCGCTTACGGCCCAGGGATACCAGTCGGAGTTGCTGTGCTAGTCGGCACCGGCTCCTCTGGCGGTGCGTTCCCTGTCTCCAACAATATACCGATAGGCTACTCCAATGGCCTCTTCCAGGTATACACGACGGCCACTGCGCAAACCACCCTGGCGACGGGTGCCGGAGGGGTGCCGACCGCGGCCAGTCCGGTTGCTATCGCAACCACTGGTACGTCGGCCTTGCTGACCTACGAAATCTACTACTCGAATCCAAGCGTGCAAGAAAGCTTGACGGTGCCGATTGCTGTTTCATACACCGCCAATACGGCGACGGGTATTCCGGCAGCTACCACTGCTCCTGCTACCGTCACCGTCAGCTTCTCGCCACAAAACACCACTGTGTTCCCGGCCGCTACTACGACCACGCCGATTCCGCGCTTCGGCCCGAGCGGCTCTCCGGTCAACCTGTACTCGATCTCGTCCTGCGCTTGCGATCTGCTGTTCCCATTCGTGAGTAGCGCAGACGGATTCGATACCGGTATCGCCATCGCGAACACCACAGCCGATCCGTTCGGTACGGCCAACCAATCCGGGACGATCACGCTCAACTACTACGGGAGCACGGCCAATGGCGGCGCTGCGCCTCCTGCGGCCACTTCCGGAGTAATCTCAGCGGGTCAAGAGTTGATCTTTGACTTGTACAGCGGTGGCGCCGGCATTGCAGCGACGCCAGGGTTCACCGGGTACATCATCGCTCAAGCCAACTTCCAATACTGTCACGGGTACGCCTTCATCAGCAATTTGGGTCTGGCGCCCCCAGGGCAGTTCACGGAAGGCTATCTGGCCATTGTGCTCAACCCGGCAGGACCAAACGCCGGCGTGGTGCGTGGCCTACCACCCATCAGCGAGGGCGAAAGCAGAGGCAATTAGCTCTAGCACGTAGTCGACCTAAAAGGGAGGAGCTTCGGCTCCTCCCTTTTCTATTTCCGTGCCCAACATTTCGATTGGGTGCGATTTTCCCCCTCTAATTTCCACAACATCTGTGGTACGCTGTTACTGTTTTTCCCGCGTCCTCAATTCCATACGAGGTCCTAGTCAGGCATGCTCAAAAGAGTGTCCGCGCTCTGTGCGCTCGGGATTGCGTTCTCCACCGCCTCGCTGGAGGCTCAAGATCTGTTTGTCTTGCCGGGGGCGCTATCCTCCAGCGCGGAAGGGCAAGCGTTTGTCACTAATCCGCTGACCACTTATCGAACCTTCAGCGCGGGCCAGGGTGCCTTTGCGATTCTCCCCAATTTAGCGGCTTCAACGTTCTTTATAGTCGCCAGTTCTTCCGAAAATAGCGTGGTCTCCACGGGTACCAGCCTGCTCAACGACACCTTGGTTGCGAATTTGCCTGTGGCGGCCACGCAAGCGGTCGTGACTCCGAACGGCCAAGTGCTTGCGGTCGCGGCCGGAACTACGTATCTGTTCTCTACGGCGTCCGGCAACGCGCTGGTCGCGGGTGGAGTCAGTCAGGGAGCCGGGGTGAAGACCTACGCCATCGCGTCCAGTCTCGATTCCAGCGCGATTTTCGCTTTGGGAACCACCGGCTCTGCGAGCCAACTCAATTCCATCAGCACCTCTTCCTACGCAGTTACAGCCACGGCCAATCTCCCCCAGGTGGCGACGGCTGTGAGCGTCGGTCCGAATGGCTTGGTCTATGTAAGCCTGCCGGGCCAGATTCTCCAACTGGATCCCATCACTCTTCAACCTACTTACAACGGGACAATATCGGTGGACGGCACGCCTGGCCCATTGGTGTTTACGCCGGACGGGCAATACGCAGCCTCGGCAAACCAATCCGCGTTCAGCAGCAGCGTCATTATCCTTTCTTTGGCGACCCTCACCGCCACCACACCATCCCTGGGCCTGCCGCCGCTCACGTCACTACTGCTTACCGGCACGGACACTTTGCTCGGCCTGTCCAGCCAGGGCGTTTATGTAATCACTCTCTCCCCGCTCAGCGCCGGGCTCGCCGACGTGCCCAATCTCACCGGCGGCGTGCTGTCCGGTGCAGTTACCAACGAGGTGCCAGTGGGAGTTCACAGCGCCGTTCAGTCGGCGTATTTGCTCTCCAGCGGCACAATCTACCAGTACAATCCCTCCACGCAAAGCGTCACCGGTCAGTACGCTGTCACCTCCGGCGTATCGGCTGCGACGATATCGTATTTGGTTCCGGCCGTGACGACGGCGCAGTCACAACCCGTTTCGCTGCTGACATTTGGTAATAACCAAGGGGTTCTTCCGGATGCCCGGTCGGAACCCTTGGTGGTGCAGGTCCTGGGCACGAACAATGTCCCGATTAGCGGGGTCACCGTCGGGTTCCAAGCGAGCGGCGCCGCCGCTACGCTCTCCGCCGCCTCAGCAGTCACCGGCTCAAACGGCTATGCGATGGTGTATCTCACGGCTTCCGACACCTCGGGCCTCGCGACCGTGACAGCCACAGCGGGGACGCTAAGCACCGTCTTCTCCTTAAATATTTCGACCTCCGTCCAGACCCCGGGTCCCACGCTCAGTATCGTAGGCGGACAGGGCCAGCTCATGGTGGAAGGCACCAGCAGCGAATTGGGCGCGCAATATGGAGCTCCGCTTCAGGTTTTGGCCACGGATGTCGATGGCAACCCTATCGCGAACCTTCCGGTGACGTTTTCGGTGCCGTCCGGCGGTGGAACAATCCAAGTGAGCGGCAGCGGCGCATCCTCGCAAATCGTGGATACCGACGCTTCTGGAATCGCCTCCGTGGACTTTGCCAGCACCAGTGTCCCGCCTGGCGAGTCTTACTTCCAGACCACGGTCACCGCCAGCGCAGCCACTACCAACTCGGTGACGTTCTACATTACCGCCGTTCCGAACAACCCTAACGACACCACCACCGTGGAACTGCTGAGTCCATCCCCGGGCGCCACCCTGACGGAAGCCGCGGACAGTACGCTGGCCAATGGCTTGGAGGCGCAAATCATCTCCGCGTCCGGTGTCGGAATACCGAATATCTCGCTCACGCTCAATGACAACGTAAATCCGGCCCTCGTACCGAGCGTTTCGTGCAATGCTCCGGGAGGGGTGGCTCTCAGCAACTCCAACGGGTTGGCCAGTTGCGGTTTGACGTTTGGGCCGCGGCTCGGTACGGGAGGTTTTGTGGCGGTGATCGGCGCGACGCATGTCTCGGTTCCGATCTCGTTCAACGTGATACCCGGACCGCCCAGTACCGTTCAAATCACCCAGGGCAACAACCAGACCGGGTATCCGGGCCAAACACTGCCTCTCGCTTTGGTGGTTCACGTCACCGATTCCGGAGGCAACACCGTAACGGGCGCTACCGTCGCATGGAAAGTCGTCACGGCGGGCACCGTCACGCTCAGCAACGTGATCGGAATAACGGACAGCAACGGTAACGCTTCTGCCTTGGCGACACTGGGCTCCGTGGCCGGCGTGGCGCAAGTGACCGCCACTTCCGGCAGCGCCACCGCAACCTTCAACTTGACCGTCAGCATTCCCAGCGCAGGCATTCAAAAAGTCGCCGGCGACCTGCAGACGGCCACTACTGACACCGTGTTTGGGACGCCTCTGACGGTGGAGGTGGTGGACTCCAGCGGCAATCCCGTCGCCGGAGCGCAGGTGAATTTTCAGGTCACCGCCGGTGCGGGTACCTTGAATCCCTCGTCAGCCATCACGAACGCCGCCGGCCAGGCCTCGACTACGGTTTCCGCCGGCGCGACGCCAGGCCAGCTCACCGTCACCGCGGTAACGGCTTCCTTCACTGTCACTTTCAGCCTGACCGTCATACCGCCCGGTCCTGCCAATATCACCATCGTCAACGGCGCGAGCTTCAATCCGAACAGTGGCATCTCACCCGGCGGCATCGCGCTCGTCAGCGGTACGGGAATCTTGAACGGTGTGACCGGTGTCGTATCCGCACCACTCACCAATGGCCAATACCCCACGACGTTTTCCGGCGTGACCATCACGTTTGCCGGCACGCCTGCGCCCATTTATTACGTCGCCAGCACGAACGGCGTCGATCAAGTCGCGATACAAGTCCCCGTGGAAGTGCAGGCGCAACCCGGATCCGGAACTCCCATTGCGATGCAAGTGAGCGTCGCCAACGAAACCAGCGCAACCGTGATGGTCCCCGTGCTACAGGTTGCTCCGGGAGTTTTCACTTCCGTTTACGCCGGCCAGCCTTATGCCGTGGCGGTGCGTCCGGACGGCAGCTACGTTAGTCCAACCAATCCGGCGCAGAGGGGCGAGGATATTCAACTGTATGTGACCGGCCTGGGCCAGGCGATCCCCACGATTGCAACCAATACCGCCGGCGTTTCCGATCAGCCAGTCGTCACTTTGGTCATTGTCGGGCTGAACAACGCTGGCGTGCCTCTGCTTTCCGCCGTGTATGCACCCGGCTTGATCGGCGTGTACGTGATTACGATGAACGTTCCCACGAACACCCAGACCGGGCCCTACCAACCGATCGGCCTCTTCGTGGAAGATGCAGCGAAGAACAAACATTACGCCGAACCGACATACATTCCGATCCAGTAACGGGCTTACGTGACCGTGATGGAACCTGCGGGAGGATTGTTGGGATTGTACGATTGTCCGTTGAATGTCAGGCCGGGGGCGACCTCCACATTTTGTTGCAGCGCGGATGGAACCCAGGTGTAGCCGTCGGCCTGGCGTGTCGCCATGGTGGTAGCCGGGTCCCAACCCCAGACCATGATGGGAACGTCAATGCTGTAGCCCTCGTTCGCGAGCTGGGTCGCAAGCTCGAGTCGATCCTCCGGATTGACGTATTGCAACTGCTGAACAGCGGCCGGTTGGCTTGCCCAGTAAGCCTCATCGAACGATTCCGCCGATTGGGTGGCTCCTGCAGCAGGAGCAGGTGTCGAACCCGCCGAACCTGCTGAACCTGCTGAACCTGCTGAACCTGCAGCGGTTCCAGCCGAGGAGATTCCGCTATCGTAAGCAGATAGCAAGGCTTCAAAGGGATTCTGCGCGGACGAGGATGCTGTAGTAGATGTGCCAGAGTCTTGGCGCGTGACACTCTCTTCGCTCACGCGCAGGTTACTAGAGGGACCTGGGGTCAGGTTGGCAGCGCGATCCTGGCCGTTCAGTTCCCCGGACAATGCTGATGCAAATGTTTGAGTCTGTGGCGGCTGTCGCGTACCGCCCCTGGGTAGTATCGTTGCTGCCACACTTACACTGCTCCCGCTTTGCGCCCGATCAATCATTCTCGATTGTCCTCCGGGATTAATACTGCACGGCGAGGGCCGCTATTTTTGAGCGGCTTGGGGGGCGGATGGACTGCCGCTTTCAGCGCCGCGGTTGAAAATTACGGCAATCGGAAACACCTGGTTGGTGGGCGCTATGCGCAAAGCTACGGTGATATTGGGCAGCGTCTTCGCGGCATCGCCCGGCTGCCATTCGAACACCACGTCGGTTTGTTGGTGCGCCTGCAATTTTGTCGCTCCCGCCCTGACTTTCAGGCCCGGAATGGCGGGGTCTTGGAAGTTGAGCGATACTTCTCCCGGCATGTCGTTATGAACGTGCACCACTTCCTGAGACGGTTGGCTGGAACTGAAACGCACGGATGTCTTATCCACGGAGACTTTGGATAGAATTCCTTGCGCCGCTCCCGCGAAATCCTTAGGCAGGATGGGAGCGCTGCCATCCTTGCCCTGGGGAGGCACCGGCACCCAACCGGTCGCCGAGAATGGGCTCTGCACCATGGTGGGCTTCACATAACGCCAATACCACTGGCCGTCGATCAGCGCCCAGTCACTCCGGATTGGAAACGTCACTGGAAGCGAGCGACCCTGGACGATCCAATCGCCCTTGCACTTAGTGACCACCTCGGCTTTGGTGACGTGGCCGGAATAGTGGACTACGTCGAGCTCGCAGCTTTTGTACTGTTGTTTGCCCATTTGGAAGAACGTATCCTGAGAATCGTCGGCCACCAGTAAATATGCGTCTTTGAACTTGCCCGCTACAAAATCGCCGTAAAACTGAGTCACTCGCGCGCGCAACGCCGCATCCACTTCCGCGGGCGCCTTTTCGGAGGATTGTTCAGGATTCTGGGCCAAAGCGGCCAAAACAGAGGCAAGCAGAAGTGTTGTTAGGCCGAGCGTCCTCATATTCCGGGTTGGATCAAAACTCTTTCAAGAATATCAGCTTTGGTTGGCTGGGAGGCAGGGACTCGAACCCCGATACGCAGATCCAGAGTCTGCAGTCTTACCATTAGACGACCTCCCAGCAGGGCTGTCGAAACCATTCTAGCATCGGGCCGTACTTTGGCCACTTGAGGAGCGCGCTAAGCGGACTTCCGGCCGCTAGCGCGCGGAGGGGACCGCATCTTCCGCGCGGGGGTTTTGGCGTGCCTTCTCGCGCGAGGGCTGGAAGGCTCGCGGCTTAAGTATGTTCTCCAGCGCTTCAGTTGACCCTCGGAATCAAACGCTCGCCAACTCTGGCGCAAACTCTTCAGTTTTCCCTGGAGCGCGTGTTCCATCTCGCTCTTCAGCTTGCGATCGCCGGCGAGCACGCGCTGGATAGCCTGGCAATCGCTGACTTTGCCGAGTGCGCCTTGCAACTCGCGCAGCTGGTTCAAATACCGTTCCAGGGCCGGCCCGTACACCGGGCGGAACAGTTCGAGGCTGTAACGAAACCGCTTGGTCTCCAGACGAAACGCATGGAGTTTCTCGGGCGGAGTCTTATTGTCGATCGCCTTGCGTCCGGCTTCGAAATAGCGGCGCGCCATCTTGGGCAGCAGGGTACGGGCGTTCTCGGCGGCGGTCTGAGAGGGTTCCAGTTTCATATGCCCCGCAGCGACAAACCATTGCGCCATTTGGCGGAAAAATCGCGCGCGCTCCAACGGCGCACCATTTCAGCGAATTGTCTCTGGTAGCCGCTGCGTTCCCGGGTGAGCCGCGGCCGGTGCACGGCATGGTGCGCTTGGGTAAGGAACTCCAGCGCGATGTCGCGGTCGCGGATCGAGGAGGTGAGCCGCATCATGCGCTTCAACATGCGCCTGATTTTCTTGATTTCCGATTTCGGAAAGAAATCGGCGAACAGATCCAGGCCCTGCGAGAACCGCCGGACGCTCACGCGCAGGTCATGGATCTCATCCGGCCCGGGCTTCCGGGCAGCTCGATGCACTTGGAATGCTAGCGCCGTCAGCAGACGGTTCATCTGCTCGATCGCATAGTCATGCATGCTGAGCGCCCTCATGTCTCACCCTTCAGGCTTTCGCCCGCATCAATTGGAGCTGCGTCTGGTATGTATCGCGAAACGAATCGGCCACGCGCTCGGCGGCCCAAATCTCCAGGTCGGGATCGGGCTTGGCTTCGAGCGCCAGCGTCACCGATCCGTTGCGAAGCTGTATCTGGAGATCGGCCACTCGTTGCTCGTGGCTGCGGTCCAGACTGTCGGCGATGCGCAACAGCGGAACCAGGAGGGTGATGGCGCGGCGCGACTCCGGGTCGATGGTCTGAAAGGGGGAATGCCTGGGGGTGGGCATAGCTTTTCTATGATAGCGGCACAGCAGGGCGACCATCTGGCGCTCGGCGTCGGTGAAGCCGGGAAGGTCGGAATTCACCACCAAGTAGTAGGAGTGCTTGTGGTGGCTGGTGTCGCTGACGAAATGCCCGACATCGTGCAAATAAGCGGCCGCTTCCAGAAGCTTGCCCAACGCCGGCGGGAGCCGGTGGAGCGGTTGGAGGGACTCGAACAGCCGATGCGCTAGTTCCGCCACTTTGCGGGCGTGCGCGAGTTGGACCCCGTAACGCCGCGCCATCTGCTCCACCGCGTGCCGCTGATCGCGATTGAGCATGCTGAGCTCGCGCCCCACGCCGCGGGCGGCCAGGTCGGCAATGATGCCGTCCCGCACGCCGGCCGCGGAATAATGCATGGCGGGCTGCTGGAACAGCTCCAACAATCGCAAGAATACCGCCGTACCGGCCACGATCAACTCGGCGCGATTGGGACCAATCCCTTGAATTTTGCGGCGCGTGCCGAGATCCATGGTCACCACCTCGCGATAAAACTTTCGAATCTGCGCGGCCGAAGCTTTCAGCCGGTCGGCGTCCTCGCGGCGCGCGCGCGGCACGCGGTTCACCGCGCAAACGATGGCCGCCGCGGTGGCCGAAGTCGAGATGGCGCGGTCGAACGGGCCGGTGCCGATCTTGCGCACCGGGGCGGCCAGCTTTTCATCGATGTATTCGGTCATGCGGCGCAGATCGATCGGCGCCGGCGGATCGGTCCTGAGGAACACCTCGCTGAGCCGGACAGCGCCCAGGGGCTTGGAGAACGCGTCCACTAGCACGGCGTGCTCGGAGAGGATCACTTCAGCGCTGCCGCCCCCCACGTCGGCCATCAAAACGCGCTTGCCGGCCTGCGGCCAGCGCGCCAGCACACCCAGGTGAATCAGCCGGGCTTCTTCCTGCCCCGAGATGATCTCCACCGGCGTCCCCAGAGCGCGCGCGGCGCGCTCCAGAAACTCCTCCTGGTTGCTTGCGTCGCGGACCGCGCTGGTAGCCACGGCACGCACTCCGATGACGTCCAGCTTCTGATAAATTTGCGCCATCCGCTCCAGGTTGGCGCATACGAACGCGATGGCGTCGGCCGTGATGCGTCCGTCGCGGAAGACGCCCGCGCCCAGGCGCGTCACCTGCCGTTCGGCGGCCAGGATCTTGGTGGCGATCCCGGGGCCGGTTTCGGCGGCCTGCATGCGTATGGAATTGCTGCCAATGTCGACGGCGGCGTAACGCGGCATACCTCATAGTAGCGTGGCCGTTTTCAATTTCCGTGAAAAATCACGGCGCAACTTATGGGAACAACACGTCGAGACTAATGGCTTTCAAACAGGCGAAGCCAGAACCGTTTGTGACGCACGATGGACTTCCGTTCGGCTCGTGGGTGGGGACAATGTTGGTAGGCGGAGCTCCGCCGAGTTTGAACGAACTGTAGTCGTAAGACTCCGGATACAGGTGACTCGACTGCGTGGCGACCACGATATATCCGTTCGTGAGCTGCTCGGGCGAAGCATAGAAACCGACAATCGGGACTGCGAATCGGCACGGCCCGTTGCCGCCGCCGGTGCCGGTCTCGGTGGGAAATGCCCACTGGCAGGTGACCGGGTGGCCGGAGCCTGGATCGAGTATGGCGACGTTGAAAGTGGCTCCGCTGCGCGTCACTTGAAACTTGTATTGATAAGTGCCGCTCGTGTTCGCGGCAACATTTCTAATGCTCGTTGTCGTAAACGAACCATGCACCTGGTGGCCGAGCACGTCCCAGCAACCATAGTCGAGATTGCAATTGTTGAAAGTAGAGTAGTAGAAAGCAAACGCATTCGCCGGCGTGTCTCCCACATCGGAGTCCGCCACTGTGCGATAAAACCCATACTCCATGCCGCCGTCACTGCACTCACGATCGGTGAAATATACAGTTTCGAGAAAGTAGTGCGTGTAAGGCGGATCCGGCTTTGACGCCGGATTGGCTTCGCCGCCGAATTCGCCATTGAAAACGAATCCGATGGGACTTGTGGCGCCCACCGGACCGATTTGCGAGGTCTCCAAATATTCCCCCGTTGCCGCCAGCGGCTCCGTTCCGTCGGCAGGCGGCCAAATGTCGGGACCATTCGGCGCGGGAAATCGAAACCAGCCAAACGTCGCGTGATCGTACGGGGCGCCGTTCACCGCCTGGAGAGTGCATTGCGTGCGGAGGGTGCCCGGTGGAGGGCTTTCGCCGACGTTCACGTAGTAGAGCAGCCACGGCAACCCGGTGTAATCCTGCCCATCGTAGGTCCAAAAGCGGTTGAACAGGTAACGAGCGTGCCGCGTGGTATTGGGAACCAGCGCGGGCACGGGCGTCTGTCCCCACAGGGCGGGCGCGGTCAGCACGGCCAAGAACAGTCGGTGCATAGGGAAATGGCTGCCCACCCGTAATCGTCTCACGATCGGAAACACGGAAATATTACAATCGCGCTGCAACGGAATTCATCGAATCGTTATAATTGAAGCTTCGCCCCTATGGCCTCCCTCGTCCCCAATCGTCACCGCGGCAAGCTGATCGTGGTGGAGGGGATCGACGGCTCCGGCAAGTCCACCCAGCTTGCACTGCTAAGCCAATGGCTGCGCTCGCAGTGCATCGCGGTGGCATTCAGCGAGTGGAACTCCTCGCCGCTGGTGAGGGAGACCACCAAGCGCGGCAAGAAGAAAAATATGTTCACGCCGGTGACGTTCAGCCTGATCCACGCCACCGACTTTGCCGACCGGCTGGAGCGCTACATCGTGCCGCTGGTGAAATCGGGCGCGGTGGTTTGCGCCGACCGTTACGCCTACACCGCTTTCGCTCGCGACGTGGTGCGCGGCGTCAGCCGGCGCTGGGTGCGCAACCTGTATCGCTTCGCGCTGCGCCCCAACCTGGCGTTCTACTTCCGGGTGCCGCTCGAAGTGGCGATCGGCCGTATTTTGGGCGGCCGCAACGCCATCAAGTTCTACGAAGCCGGCATGGACCTGGGGCTCAGCCGCAACGTGGAGGAAAGCTTCCGCATTTTTCAGGGCCGCATCCTGGACGAATATGAAGCCATGATCCAGGAAGTGGGCTTTCACGTGATCGACGCCACCGGCTCGATCGAAGAACAGCAACAGCAGATGCGCGACATCGTGATGCGGGAACTGGGCGCGAGCCTGCACAACGGCATCATGCGCGCCGCGCCGGGAGACGTGGATGCTGCTCAAGCAGCCGCTCGAATTTTATAGCGAGCCTCTGGCCGGCGTGGACCGCGAGGAGCTGCAAGGCAAGCTCATCGTGATCGAAGGCCCGGACTCGGTAGGCCGGTCCACACAGGTGGCACGGTTGCGAACCTGGCTGGAGCACCAGGGTCACGCTGTGCTCGATACTGGCTTGGCGCGCGGCGCGCTGGCGGGGAAGGGCATCCAGCAAGCCAAGGAAGGGAACACGCTGGGGCCCATCACCATGACCTTGTTCTATGCCACCGATTTTGCCGATCGGCTGGAGAACGAGATGATCCCGGCTTTGCGCGCCGGGTTCGTGGTGCTGACGGACCGCTACATCTTCTCGCTGATGGCGCGCGCCATCGCCCGCGGCGAGGACCGGGCCTGGATCGAACGGGTGGCAAGTTTCGCGCTGGTTCCCCACGCCATTTACTATTTGCGCGCTGAAGTCCGCGACCTGGTGCCGCGCGTGGTGCTGGGGCGCGGCTCCTTCGACCATTGGGAAAGTGGCATGGACATGCGCTTCGGCACGGATATGCACGACAGTTTCGTCAAGTATCAGACCCGTGTGATTCACGCGCTCGACCGCATGGCCAAGCGCTACAACTTCACCATCGTCGACGCCACCAAGACGCCAGAACAGATTTTCCGCGAGCTGCAGCGCTCCATCGGGAAGTTCTTTTAACCGGTCTTACGAAGAGTGGCCCGGTTCCTCGGCCGGAGCGGTTCGCCCACCAGCGCGAGATAGCGCGCGTACGCGAATAGACGATGGCGTCTTTGACCGGTGGTTTCCTTAAGAATGCCGAGCGCAGAGAAGTGCCTGGCCATATCGCTCGCGCCTTGAAACGTAAGCCCGCTGATTTCGCGAATGCCGGCCATGGAAACCACCGGCTGGCGATAGAGATTTTCCAGGAGGTTCAAGGCACGGCCCGTGGACCTTCCCAGGCGCTCCGTCACCAGTTTCCGATGCTGCTCCCGGAGTTGGACGACTTTACGAGCCGTGGCAGTGGCGTCCTCGGCCACGTCGGCCACACCCCGAAGAAAGAATTTCAGCCACTTCTCCCATTGGCCGGCTTCACGGACTGCTTGCAGCCGGTCATAGTATTCAGCGCGATTCTTTTTGAAGAAATAGGAGAGATACAAAAGAGGCTTGCGCAGGATCTTGTGTTCGCACAGCATGAACGTGATCAGGAGCCGTCCGAGACGTCCGTTGCCGTCGACAAATGGGTGAATGGTTTCGAATTGTGCGTGCGCGATCCCGGCTCGCACCAGGTACGGCAAGGGCGTGTCGTCATGTAGAAATTTTTCCAGGTTGCCGAGGGCCGTGTGCATGTCGTGGGGGGCGGGCGGAATGAAGAGCGCGTCCTTCAGCAGCGATCCAGGCGGCCCGATCCAGTTCTGCCGGTCCCTGAATTCCCCGGCGTAGGCGGCGCCGCGAACTCCCGAGAGCAGCTTGGAGTGAATCTCGCGGATCAGGCGCAGCGAGAGCGGAAGAGTTCTCAACCGTCCGAGCCCGTGTTTCATGGCCGAGACATAGTTGAACACCTCGCCCACATCGTGCGACTTGGGTTCGCGAGAGGCGGCTTCGAACTCCAGCACGTCCATCAGGGACGCTTCCGTACCCTCGATCTGGCTGGAGAGGACCGCTTCCTTGCGGATATACATGAATACGAACAGTTCCGAGTTGGGCAAGGTTTCCGCGCATCCATCCAGGCGGCCTACGGCGCGGTCGGCGCGGGACAGCAGATCGAGCAAAACATTATCGAACTGGATCGCGGGCATGGGCGGCAGCGCCGCCGGAACGAAGGACTGGTATCCGGCCAGTTGCTTGACGTAGCGTCCGGCGCGCGTCGAGGTTTGACGGAAAGCCATATTCAAGTCTGGAGTAGGTATAAGGCGGGCACGGGATGCTTATTCAAGTTAAGTGGCACTTCACCTGAATAAGAGTAGCACGGGGCGGGGCTGTCGTGGGCGCCTCTCCTATTATGTTCGAAACTGCGCCCGGATTGGCGGGTGTAGTCCTGCTAGTGCGGCCCGAGCAGGCTGTACAACAGGATTGCCAGGACGACGAACGTAAGGACGACGTAAGTCCCATCCCGCTCGAGCGCGAACCCCGCCAGCGAAAACGCCACGCGGGCCATTGGTGTAAGGATCAGTAACAGCAGTCCGAACTGAATCACGGCCTGGCATTCGGACGGGTTCACGGCATGGATAATGCCACCGGCGCTGCGGTAGGACGCCTGGGTGGCGTGGAAAACGTGATAGGCGGGCTGTTCGCCGCCATGCTTGGCGAGAAAACAGACACCGCCCAGCAGCACCACCACGGCCGCGACGATGACGCCCGTTCTGAGCAACACGCTGATGATCACTTCCAGACGCTGATCCGTCCA
>JASHQT010000365.1 GCA_030039005.1 Bryobacteraceae bacterium | reverse complement strand
TCCAGGACGATAAGCCAACCGATGATCCGTAGTATTCGCACAGTTCGAGCGTCCTGTTGAGTTTAGACGCCAACCGCCTCGAGATTGTCCCGAAAGGGAGACCGGAGGGATATACTGGCTACGATTTAGGGATCACTCTCCAAATGAAAACATTTCTCAAAAGCATGACCATTCTGTGCGTCAGCATGTTGGCAATGACCAGCGCCGCAAGCGCGGCCAAGTGCGACCGCGCCTGTCTCGATAAAACCGTGGATGACTACATTGCCGCGATGGTGGCGCACGATCCCTCGCGCGTAGCTTTCGCGGCCGACGTGAAGTTCGTCGAGAACACGGTCCCGATGAAGCCGGGCGAGGGGCTGTGGAAGACAGTGACGGAAGGCCCGACCACGTTCAAGATCTATGTTCCCGATCCTGTCGCCGAGCAGGTGGGATTCATGGGGATGTTGAAGGAAGGCGACAAACCGATCCAGTTGGGCCTGCGCCTGAAGCTGAAAGACGGCAAGATCGTGGAGGCCGAGCATCTGGTGGCACGCGGGTTCATGCCCCGGTCGCTCGCGAACCTGGAAACACCCCGGCCGGCGTTCCTGGAAATGGTGCCTAAGGCCGACCGGACGCCGCGCGCGCAAATGTTGAAGATCGCCGATTCGTATTACACCGCGCTGGTGACCGCCGACGCCAACAACGCTCCTTTCGCCGGCGATTGCCTGCGACACGAGAACGGCATGCAGACCACGGGCAATCCGCCGTCGAAGACCCCGGGGATCGGAACCACGGGCGCCATGGGTTGCGAGGCGCAGCTCAAGACCCACACGTTCGACTACATTACCCGCATCGAGCCGCGGCGCATCTGGATCGCCGATCGGGAAATGGGCCTGGCATTCGGGCTATCCCAATTCCGGCAGCCGATGGAGCAGAAGTACGTCAAAATCGTGGGCGTGCCGGGCCTCGAGAAAATCGATATGAATTTCAAGCCGTTCGACCTGCCAGCCGCGCACATTTTCAAGATCTATGACGGCAAGATTCACCAGATTGAGGCCATGGGCTTCACCATGCCGTACAACTCCAAAACGGGGTGGGAAACCGGCGGGACGAAGTAACGGATAAAGCCGCGGCCTCTGCTAGCCGATCATTTGGATGGGACCGAACCACTCATGCGGCGGCTGCGCGTACACAATCCATCCCGCGAGGCGACACTGGCGGATCGCGCCCTAATCGCCGATACCAGCAAGACGCGGAAAACGGGCTTGTTGAAGCATGAACGGCTGGAACCGGGCGAAGGCCTGTGGATCACGCCGTGCGAAGGCGTTCATACGGTGGGCATGAAATTTCCCATCGACGTTTTGTTCCTGGATAAGCGGCGTAAGGTGGTCAAGATCCGCGCCGCGATGCCGCGCTGGAGGATGTCGGCATGTTTGTGGGCACATTCGGTTCTGGAACTCCCGAGCGGGACCGCCCAGGCGACGAAGACGGCCGCCGGCGATCAATTGGAATTCGAAACCTACGATAGCTAGCTTGCCTGATCCGTCAGGCTTGCCCCCGGCGGGATCGGGACGGTGGCGGAATTACCGCCCGAATCAGAAGCATCCACGTTAATCCGGCCGCCGCTCCACGAAAGGTGATTATGAGGGGCAAAGCGAAGCTGGATCGAAACGCCAGCAGCGCTGCTTGCGATGCGAACGCGGCGACAATTGCGACTGCGGCAGGTAGTCCCCATCGCTCCGCCGCCGTCCGGTTCGGCGCAGCGTATGCTTCTTCGATGACCAATGCCGCCAGCGCCGCTGCACAGGGAATCGCCAGGGAGAGCAGACCGAAAAGATCCTCGGTAAACCAGGGCATTGTTCGCGACGCCGCCGCGTAGAACGAAAAATATAAGACAGCAGCCTGAATCGCAAATAACATCGGCTCCCAGGTCCGCCGGATTCGGCTGGCAATCACCAGCGGCACGGTCCGGAGAGCTTGGAGAACATAGTTGCCCGGTGTCGCACTGCACTCGTGGAGATCGCCCAGCACCTCCTCGCGGCAGGCGCGGGGAATCAGCGGCGCGATGAGCTTCTCTAGCGGGCCCCGTTCGTTCAATCCGTCGCCCATCGTTTCCCCCCTTGCCTAACCCAGTCCTTGCCCCACACCTCCGTGATGCCATCCCACATGCGTTTGGCTGTTACGGCGGATTCGGCCAGCGCACGTTCGCCCACCGCTTCCAGACGGTAACAACGCTTGGCGCGTCCGCCGCGCTCGGGCGTGGGGTCGGAAAGCCAGGACGAAATCAGGCCCTTGTCTTCCAAGCGGTCGAGCGTCACATAGACCGCGCCGAGCGAGACCGCCTTGGGATGAGCGAGTTCCTGTACCTTGGCATGGATGGATACGCCGTAGGCGTCGTCGCGGCGTGCGAGAATGGCGGTGAGAACGAGCTGCTCGAATTGTCCCAGCGACTCGGGCTTTGCCATTACTCAAACCCCATTACCCAAACAGTGTAGGACTAATGTGGGCGGCATGTCAATGAGTCCTGTCCGGGGCGCTTTGGGATGGAGGATAATACACAAGGAGGTTCGCGATGAAACTTACCTTGTCTTTGGCCGCAGCGTTGGCATTTGGCGCCATAGGTCTTCTGGGCGCCGATCAAAGCTGGACCGGCACGATCAGCGACAGCATGTGCGGCGCGAGCCATGGCAGTAAGCCCGCCAAGGCGTGCACGACGGGCTGCGTGAAGAAGGGCGCGAAGTATGTCGTTGTGGTAGGCGATAAAGTGTACAGTATCGCCAACCAAGACAATCCTGGCCTGGCGAAGTACGCGGGCGACAACGTGAAAGTGACCGGCACGATTGACGGCGACACGATCACGGTGAAGAAGATCAGCAAAGCGTCGTAAGAGCGCGACCGCGAGCCGGTCGATTTAGTGTTTAGCGCGGGAACCGGGGCTTGCGCCCCGGTGTCCAAATCGGCGGAGGACTATGCCGGGCTGGATGAGAGCGCTGAGTGCAGCGGGATTGTTGTGCGTGCCCCTGACTTCAGGTGTCAGCCAGGACGATCCCCCGCGTCCGGCGCACCGCCGTCCGGAAGCCAGATACGGAGGCTCCCTCGCGCACTACCGGCAGGGAGAGACCGCTCTGTCGCAGAACAATTTTCAAACGGCCGCCAACGAGTTTCGCGAGGCATTAAACGGCGATCTGCAGCCGCCGTGGACTGAAGTTTGGTCGCACATCCAGCTTGGTCGGATTTTCGATTCCACCGGTCAACAGGATCGCGCGGTGACCGAATACCAGCAGGCGCAGAAGACCGGTGACAACACCTTCGGCGCGCTCGACGAGGCCAACAACTATTTGCAAAAGACCCTGCAAGGCAATTACGTTCCACCGCCGCCGCATGTGCTGCTGGGCGACATCGGCGATCCAATCCAGAAAACAGAACCGGAATATACCGATGAAGCGCGCATCGCGGAACTGGAAGGCACTGTTGTGTTGGCTGCCGAAATCGATGAGTCCGGGCTTGCGCAGGACCTGCATGTGGCCGAATCCGTCGGGCTCGGCTTGGATGAGGAAGCCATCGAGGCCGTCAAGCAGTGGTCATTCCGGCCGGCAGTCAATCCGGACCCGCGGATGAAAACTGTCACGCAAATTCACGTCGACTTCCGGCTGCCTTCCAAACAATCACTCTGGCATTTGATTGGGGTGCGATTTCAAGCGCCGGCCGGCGTCTCCCGTCCGGTCTTTCAAAAGGCGCTTTATCCCATTGGGGCCGGAATCGGCCCCGAGGCGATGGAAGAAGGCCGGGTGTTGGTAGCCATCGGCCGGTTGGCTACGGCGCGGCTCACCTTCGACATCGATGAACGCGGCATGCCGGTGAATTTTCGAGTTGCGAACGCCTCGGAGCCGGTGTGGGGCACGGAAGCCACAGGAGTAGTGAGTCAATGGCGCTTCACGCCCGCGAGCGCGAATGGAATCCCGGTGGCCGTGCCTTGCACAGTGGACCTGCTTTGGGGCGAGCGCGAGTTGACCGATTCCACGCTATTGGAGTGGCGCGATGCCATGAACATTCGATAACGACCATCCGGTAACCGCTACGGCGTCATTTGCACTACGTGCTGGCCGCGCGGAAGCGTGATTACAAAATCCACACCGGAGGCATCCAGCTTGGGATCTGCCGGCGCGCCGTCGAGCTCGAATTTGCGCGGGTGTTTGTTGACCAGCGCCAGAGCCCGCGCACTGCTCGCATAAGTAAAGCGCAGGCCGTCGCTAACGCTGCTGGCCGAGCGCAGCTCGCCGTTGAAATCGAGCATACGAAGAGTGTCTTTCGATCCCGCGGCGAGTTGTGGCGCGGGTTCCACTACGTTTGGCCCCGCCGGAAGCCAAATCGTGGTGTCGCTGCGAACCGGCCACGGGCGTCCGTTCACCAAAGCCGGACCTTGCCAGGGCACGCCAACGCCGTGGCGCGAATCGATCACCAGGCGCGATCCGTTCTGATCCGCTTTTTCGACGCTCGCGGCCGCCGACGCCAGCAGCGGCAGATCGGGCTTGAGGATGGAGTTCTCAAAGTACAGCGCCACTCGCGGGAAGGACTGCGCGGCCAAGTGCACAAGCTGGAACAATTCCGTGCCGGTCTGTTGCTTGGTCGGATAGACATCCTGGTAGCGCTCTACGATATTGATGTCGATCGCCAGGCGATCGGTGTGCTGCGTCAGCGGCTGATAGCGCGAGGCGATTTGCGGATAGCGCTGCGGGCCGAGATTCCAGATGGTGGCCGGGTCTTCGATGAGGAACGTGAAGTCGTGGTGATCGAGCAGCGGGAGCACGCGCGCGGCGTCCGCGCCAATTAGATTGTGCATGCGCGTATCGAAGCGATCGTCCACGTGCGTAAGGACCAAATCCAGATCGGGCTTCGAGGAGCGCAAGGATTCGATCGCGCCGATCCATTTTTCCTGCTGGCGGCGCGCCAGATCGGCGCGGTAGTCGAGAAACGTCTGCAGCCGCGCTGCGTCGGGCTGGGGGGTTTGAAACAGTTCCAACGGATCGAAGCCATGCAGGCGGCGAAACTCGTTGCGCACGTCGGGATTCATGGGCGTAAAGCGCGCCGGGTCGGCGGCGCCCAGGAGCGACTCAAAGTACAGCTCCGCCAGATTCACGCCGTCCCAATCGAAGCGCGAGATAAGCTGCTGGATCCCTTGGGAAACCGCCGCGTAGCAATCCGGATTGTTCAGGTTCATGAGCTTGCGCCAATCGAGCTGCGCGTCCTGCAGGATGGCGGTCTTCTCACGCCACTCCGGATGATCGTCCCAGAACCTTTCGCTCACGTGCGGCAATTCGAGCCACACGTACACGAGAATGGCTTTGCGATGGCAGGCTTCGATCAGCCGGCGCAGATATTCGTCCGATTCAGGATTGGATTCGTAATAGTGCCAGCCGGCGACCTGTAAGGCGGCAATGCCGGCTTTGCGCCAGCGGTCGGCAAGATAATCCAGGTCCACGCGCAAGCGGTAAGCGCCGTCGAAGAAAGTCCACAGCCGCTCGCTTTGAAACGGTGGCTTCATGCCCAGATCCCGCAGCGCCTGAAGCAGGTATGGAAAGCGCTCGTAGCCCAGCTTGCCTGGCGGGGCCGCGAGCCACAGCACGGCGCCGGAGCCGCGATGCAGGGCCACAACGACCGGAGCATGCTCCCAGCGCTCGGTGGCCATGACCGTCGCGCCTTTCGGCAGGTCGAACACGAGAATTTCGAGTGGCGATTCCCACACGATTCCGAGCTGGGGCGCGTGCTGGTCCACGATGCTGCGCACCACCACGCGCCGGTCCCCCGGTGTGATGCCGAGCGCCCGCGCGAGTTCGCCCGCGCCCTCCAGCACCACGATGCCGCCTCGCTCGATGCGCTCGAGCCATTGCGGAATGGATCCTGGGGCGACGTTGCGGACGACAAAGAGATTTGCCGGACCGCCGGCCGCGCGCTCGATTCCAATGGAAGAGAAAATTTGCGGCCACGGACCGGGATCGTCACCGGCGATATGGTAGCGGAACGTTGGGGAGGTGAATGCAACCGCGGGAAAACACCCGGCGCAGAGGGCGATCAGACAGGCCGATTTAACGTGTAAACGCATACCAGAGCCCCACTCGCAGGTCAAAATAATTCGGGCGGCGAGGATTATCGAGATTGATCGTGTAGGCGCCGCGCACGAAGTTCACGGAAAACAGGGCGCGCGGGAAATCGCGAAAACGAAAGCGCAACCCGGGGCCGGTTTCCACCGTGTTGGCCCAATATTCATGCAAGCGGTCCGCGTTCACGTTGGCATTCCAATAGATTTGAGGTTGAAGTCCGCCGAAGCCTTCGCGAGTGGCGAACGTATAGCCGGACCTGTTTTGCGAATAGTAAATCATGTCGTCTTGAAAGCGGCTGACGAACACCGCGTCGTCGTTGGTTTCCAAGTACAGCCCCTTCGAGCTGTTCATCAGATGCCCGAATCCTTTGGCGTACGAAACTCCGCCGCGATAATCCGGGATCATGGCGCCCTCGTTGGTGCGGCTGGGAAGATAATTGACGGATTCTCCAGCTTCGAACCAACCCGTAATGCCGCGCCAGGGAAGCATGGCCATGCCCACGCCGAAGATGAAGGAGCTCTCGGAAAGGTATTGCGGCAGCGTACTGCCGTACACGGGCCCGATGGTCCCGCGAACATCGCCGTCCAAGCGCACGGAAACATAGGGGCGAATCGGCAAGCGTCCAAGCTTCATTTCGGTTTTGATCTGGCCGTAACCGAAAACGTCATGCCAACGGGTGGAGAACATGGGAAAGATCCACATGGTGGTGAGGAAGCGCTGGAACTGTGGCGCGAGGTTGTGATAAGCCTTGCCGGCTTCGCTCGAAATGGCGGGATCCGAACTCTGGCTGGCCATGTGAAACCACTTGACGGCGTCGCGGTCGTCATGCAGGACGTTGTAGACCCAGCCCAGCTTCAACATGGTCGCAAAATCGATGGGGTCGTTTTCCTGCGCGATGGTGAGGTATTTCAGAGCGTCCTTCATATAGCCGGCCTTCATACTCTTGTCGGCCAGTGCCTTAGCCTCGTCGGAAGTTTGCTGCGCCGAACTCTCGCGCCGGCTGAGTTTCTGCGGAAGCTTGAGCGCCACGCGCACGCGGTCGGCAAGCTCCTCGTCATCTCCGTTCAGCACTTGGTCGAGCAGCGGTTTGGCGGCGGCGGAATCCCCACGATTCAGCAGCAGGAATCCGAGCTGCGCGGAAGTGAGCAGATCGCCCGGGTCCACCTTGTGGAGCTCGCGAAACTCGCGTTCGGCATCACTGCTCTTGCCCATCGCCAGCAACAGATAAGCGTATTCGCGGCGCAAGTCGAAATTGTTGGCGTCGAGTGCGAGGGCCTTCTCAAATTCATAGACGTACGGATAGCGATCCGGAAGCAGGGCCCGCGCCTGTTCGGCCACTCGCGGAGGCTTGCCGCGCGAAGCCGCCAGCAGCAGAATAAATGCGTCTTCGTCGCGTCCCTGGAGCTTCCAGACGCGCCCGATGTCGAGCATGAGCGAACGCTCGGCCGGACGCAGCTTCCAGGCCGCTTCGTAATGTTCAGCGGCGAGCGAGAGCTGATCGCGTTGTTCGGCCAAGGTGGCGAGCTCCTGGTGCGCGCCGAAGTTGCCGGGATCGGCTTCGAGCGCCTTTTGCCAGCGCGCGATGCCCGCGGCGAGCGGCCGGTCGATATTTTCAAACGCCTGCGCGGCGGTTTTGCGGGACTCCGCGTCGCCGGTTTGGCGAAGGTGGTCGAAAATGCGCCGCGCCAATGCCTGCTGCTTGGTCTCGTAGCACAAGAACGCGTATTCAAGAGCCACGTGCTGGTCGGCCGGGTCCAGCCGCATCGCTTCGCCGAATTGCTCCCGCGCCCCCTCGTTCTCTCCCACTTTGAGCAGCGTGTACGCGAGATCCTTGCGCACGGACGCGCGATCCGGCGCCACTGCGATGGCTTGCTCGAAGGCCGCGATCGCTGTGTCGTAGTTCTTGTCGTGCAGCGCGAGATAGGCACGGTCCAGCGCGGAGTAGGCGGGATCGGTGGATGGAGCAATCGAAGACTGAGCCTGCAAGGACACCACGGCGACGGCGTACGCGGCTGCGATTCGAAACGGCATAACTTCGTTCGATAAAAGGTGCGCGTTCCCGGAAACTTCTCTCACTTCGGCTGAGGGGGCTGGACGCGGAACCCGATGGGGCGCTTGGCGGGCTGAGCCGCGAGCAGGGCGCGGATAGCGTTGAAGACATCCCGAATCTGGCCGTCGTGGCGTTGATACTTCGATTCCAGTTCTTCGAGGCGCTGCGCCAGATCGCGATGCGTGTCCAGGATCTCGCGCAGCTTCACGAAGGCGCGCATGATCGCGATGTTCACCTGGATCGCACGATCGCTTTTCAGCACGCTGGACAGCATGGCGACGCCCTGCTCGGTGAAGACGAATGGCAGATATCGGCGCCCGCCCCAACTTGAGATCACAGATTGTGATCTCAAGTTTTCCGTCTCTTCGGCTGTGAGTTGGAACATGAAATCCGCGGGAAAACGCTGGATATTGCGGCGGACGGCCTGGTTAAATGCGCCTGTTGGCACGCGGTAGAGCGCGGCGAGATCCGTGTCGGTCATGACTTTTTGGCCGCGGACAAAGTAGATGCGCCGCTCGATGGACGACGCACGAATGACGGATGAACGGACCAGCTTGGGTTTAGGCGGCATGCCAGGGAAGTAGCGGAAGGACGCCGCTTGTCTCAACCCGATTTTGCTGGTGCAGGCCGCGAGGCTTCGCGCGTCGACTTAGATCGAGTTACTGGAGGGGTTCCCGAGGTAAGTGAAGGTTAGTAAAGCGCTGAGGGAATCTGCAAGCGGAGAATCGGAACTACTCGGATTTGGCTGCCGCCGATTTACGGTACTCCG